>CAZXGB010000069.1:0-13919 GCA_964640005.1 uncultured Actinomycetes bacterium
TCGTAGAGGGACGTTCCGCTGGGGAGGGGGAGGGCTTCCTCGTCGGCGTCGCCGGGGCGAGCGCGGAGATCGGTCTGGTCAGGCATAGCCTGTCATTGCGCCACAGACCGGGGGCGCGCTGCAAGGGGTGCGTGTTCAGGGGTTGCGGTTTGGGGTGGATGCGCGGGCGAGTCCACGTAATTGAAGGCCGCGCAAGGGCGGATCTGCGGGCGAGTGCCGGCTAACCGAGCGCAGCGACGCGCGCGTGCTCCCTGTGGTTGAAGCACCCACCCACCAAAACCCCACCCGCCCCGAGGGGGTTGTCCGAGTGTAGGGGTGGTGTCAATAGTGGCTGTAAAGCAGTGGTAGACCCACACTTGTAGGGCGCGCGGGCGCGGCAAGGGTGGATCGGCGGGCGAGTCCACGTTATTGCGGGCGGGGTAAGGGTGGATCGGCGGGCGAATCCACGTCATTGCGGGTCGGGCGCAAGGCTATTGGAGCGCGATCGAGGTGCAGGTGGGGACCGGATGGAGCCCGGGCAGGTCGGCACCGCCGCAGGCCCAGAGGCGAGCCCCGAAAAGCGCGAGCTGAATGCCGTGGCGCGGGTGAAGCATCGGACGCGCGGTCCAGGCGCCCGCTCGGAAGTAGGCGACCTGATCGACCAGGCGGCTCTCGCCAGGGTCCTCGCCTCCAGCCACCACGGGCACGCCGTTGGGAAGCGTTCCGGCCCCAGCGCCCGAGGTGGCGGCCGGCAGGTCGGGCAGGCTTGACCACCGACCGCCCTCGGTGCACTCGACAGTGCTGACGTTGGGGCTCCGCCCGCCGGCGAGGCAGGCGGCGCCGTTGAGCTCGAAGCCGGCCACGTGGTTGCGCGGGCGCGCGAGCGAGGGCAGGTCGGTCCAGCTGCCGGCCTGCGGGTCGTACCGCTCGGCCGGAGCGACGTCGGCGCCCGCGGCACCGGCCAGCGCGTAGAGGTAGGCGCCCGCGGCCACCAGAGCCAGGGCTCCGCGCGCGTGGTGCATGGGCGCGAGATCGGTCCAGTGGTCGCCGTCGAGGCGAAACGCACGGGCACTGGCAGGGCCGCCCGAGTAGCCGCCGGCCACGTACAGGATCCCGCTCAGAACAGCGGCGGAAGGGTGGTCGAGACCGATCGGCAGGCGAGGGCCCGCGGACCACGAGGTGCCGTCGAAGACGTACGTCTCGGCCCGGCTCACATAGCCGGCGTCGAAGCCACCGATCACGAAGAGGCGGCCGGGCAGGGCTGCCGAGGCGACTTCTTGGCGGGCCACGGGAAGGCGCGGTTCCTCCTTCTGCTCGAGCTGCGGGGTTGGGCTTGGAGTCGGAGGTGGGCTGGATACCGGAACCGGTGCGCTAGGTGATCCGAGGGTCGGACCTCCCGTCTTCGGCAGCGAGGCAGGTGGCGATTGGCAGGCGGCCACGAGAAGCATGACCGCTGCCAGCCGGCGCACCGACTTCAGGCAGAGCGGAGGGCGGTCGACAGCCGGCGCCAGCTGTGGCCGCCATCGCTGGACGCGAAGAGGTCGCCCGCGTAGCCGTAGGCGAAGGCGGTGCCGTCGGACGCGTAGGCGACCGCCTCGACGCTCTGATCGGTCGGCAGGTCGGTGCCAGCGAGCCAGGTGGCTCCGCCGTCGAGACTCAGCGTGACCGCGCCCGCCTTGCCCAGGCTGGCGCTGCCGTCGGCGACCAGGAGGTGACCGCCGGTGACGGCTATGGGACCGCCCAGGCGTGCGCTGACGGCGGTCCAGGTGGAGCCCTTGTAGACATACACGTGGCCGTCCGAGGCGCGTGCGGCATAGGTCGAGGAGCCCAGGTCGCCAACGTCGGAGATGGCGGTGTTGACCGGGAGAGCGCCCAGGTCGTCGACGGTCTGGCCGTTGTCCTTGAGCAGGTAGACGTGCTGACCGGACGCGAGCAGGAAGCTGTCCTTGGCCGACGCCGGTCTCATGACCGGTTTGTCAAGGGTGGCCGGCAGGCCGTTCAGGCCCTGTCGCCAGGAGACACCGGCGTCGCGCGTCCGGAGGAGACGTCCCTGGGCGGCGATGAACCAGACCGCGGAATCCTCTGGGTTGATCGCCAGAGCGGAGTAGGGACCGGCGACAAAAGGCGTGATGGCGACCTTCTGCCACGACTGACCGCCGCTGGTCGAGGTCGAGACGTCCGCGCCCGCCGCGAGCAGCCGCCCGCCGGCGCCGGTGTCGGCGACGGTGCTCGCGGCGGGGGCGCCGGGGAGCTTGGTCCAGGTCGCGCCGCCGTCCTGCGTCTGGTAGGAGGCGCCGGAACCGATGACCAGCATGTGCCCGGCGTCGGCGACGTAAAGGCGGGGAGCGACACCGGCGGCGCCAACCGAGGACGCGCGCGGAGCGGTGGGGGAGGGGGACGGTGATGGGGTCCGCCGGGGCGTCGGCGTCCGGGCGGCGGCGGGGTGGTAGGAACGGGCGGCGGTGGAGTCGGAGATGGATCGGGTTCCGGCGCCCAGAGCCACGGCCGCACCGAGTGCGGCCGCAAGCGCGGCGACGGCGGCAAGGGCGCGCCACCCAGGAAACGAGGACACGACGCGAGCTGGCAAGCCGGCAAATTTTAGGGCCTCTAAGCGCTTTGCCCCGACCATGACCCGACGGTACAATGGCGCCCACTCGACGCTTGGGCGAACTCAAAGAGGGATTTCGCCGGGCCCACTCCTCACCGATGAACCCCTCCTCTCAGCTGCCACAGCCCGCTGCCTCCAGCGTCGACATCCGCCGCTACCTGCGCATCCTCCGGCGCTCGCTCTGGATCTTGGTCTTGTGCCCGCTGGTCTCGGCCGTGGTCGCGGGCGGCGTGAGCACGCAGCTGCAGCCCGTTTACGAGGCGCACGTTGCGATGCTGGTCCGGCCGGCGCAGGTCCTGCCCGTCGACACCGGCGGCGCCGCCGTCACCTCCGACCAGATCTCGCGCACCTATGCGCAGCTCATGGTCCAGCGGCCGCTCCTGGAGCAGGTGATCAAAGACCTCAACCTGAACAGCACCCCTGACAAGGTGGGCAAGCAGGTGAAGGTGACGCCCCAGCCGAACACCACGATCCTCGACGTGGCCGCCTCGAGCACCAACCCACAGCTCGCGCGTGACATCGCCAACACGCTGGTCAACGACTTCATCACCCAGATGAAGGACATCCAGAGCCAGGAGCAGACGCAGCAGAACTCGCGACCCCAGGACAACCTGGTCGTGGTTTCGCCGGCGGTGACGCCGGAGAAGCCGGTCTCGCCCAATGTCCTGCTCAACACCCTGCTGGCGGCCGCCGCGGGCCTTCTCGTCGCCGGGGGCATCGTCGTCCTGCGCGAGTACGTCGACCAGACGGTCAAGAGCGACGACGAGATCATCCGGCGGACCGGCGTCGTGCCAATCGGGCACATCGCGTACGCGCCGGCGCCTCGAGTCAAGCGGGGCGAGCTGATCGTCCTCGATCCTTCGTCGACGATCGCCGAGGGGTACCGGGCGCTGCGCACGAACCTCCTCTTCTCCGGCCTCGATCGGGAGCTGAAGAGCATCGTGGTCACCTCGCCCGCCCCTGGCGAGGGCAAGTCGAGGACGATCGCCAACCTGGCGGTGGCGCTCGCCCAGGCCGGATACAGCACGGTGCTCGTCGACGCCGACTTCCGGCGGCCCTCCCAGCACCGGATCTTCGGTCGCGTCCGCAACGTCGGTCTCAGCAACCTGATGATCCAGGACATCCCCGAGAACGAGCTCGTAAACGCGGTCGTGGACGTGCCCAGCCTGCACTTCATCGCCTCCGGGCCGACTCCGCCGAACCCCTCGGAACTGCTCGGCTCGGCCCGCATGCGTTCGGTCCTCGCTCAGCTGCGCTCGAAGTTCCACTACGTCTTGATCGACACTCCCCCGGTGAACGTAGTGACCGACGCCAGCGTCCTCGCCGCCAGCTCAGACGGCGTGGTCCTGGTCGCCGAGAGCGGCCGAACGACCTACCCGAGCCTGCTGCACGCGCGGGAGGCGATTCAGCGGGTGGGGGGGACGATCCTGGGAGTGGTCGTCAACAAGCTCAGGCCAGGAGGTGCCGGCTACTACTACGACGGCTACTACCAGGAGTACGGCTACTACGCGAACGACGAGACAAAGAAGAACGGGCAAGGGCACCGAGCGGTACCTCTGGTGGTCAAGACCGGCCCCTCCAAATAAAGGCTGTCAAACGCGTTCGTGTGCGGTTTGGATTGACGCCGCGACCTCGCTTTGGTACCTTGCCGGGTGCTTTTGCGGCTGTCGTTCTCGTCTGCGTTCACCAAATTCAGGAAGGGGCTTCATCAATGACTCGACGCATCGTGCGCCACCTGGCGCTCCTGACCATCGTTGTAGGCGCCTTCTTGGTGGCCGTACCTGTGCTTGCCTACACCGACACGTCGCCTGGTTCCGGCGCCAGCACGAGCTCATCGACGGTCCAGCCTGGAGTTCCGTTTACGTTCACCGCGACGTTCACGGACCTGCCGCAGGGCACCAACGTGACGTTCAGCGGCGCCAGCGCCGCCCTCCCACAGGTCGAGGCCGTGGTCACCGAGGCCGAGGCCGCCACCTGCACCGGCATCGTCTTCAACCCGCCCAGCGCGGCGCTCGACGCCAGCCACTCGGCGTCCACGCAGGTGACGATTCCTAGCTCCTGCGCGGGCCAGAACGTCGTGCTGACGGCGACCGGGCCTCAGGGTCAGACCGTGTCGGCGACGGTTACCGTCGCCGGTGGGTTCCCCAACACGGCGGGCGCGCCCCAGTCGCTGCCCTTCGGTTGGGTGGTGATCGCCATCGGCCTGCTGCTGCTGGTCGGCGGCACCTTCGGGCTCTCGCGGGGCGCGCGCAAGTCGTCCTCGGAGGCGCGGGCCTAACTCCTTCCTTCGCTAAAGCGCCGAGGGCGGGCCCCCAGGGGCCCGCCCTCTTCCTTTTTCCAGGCGCTCAGATCGTGCCCTGGCGCAGTTCGTCGGCAATGTACTCGGCCTGGCGGATGGCCAGGGCCACGATCGTCAGCGTCGGGTTGGCCGCCGCTCCGGAGGTGAACTGGCTGCCGTCGGAGACGAACAGGTTCTTGATGTCGTGTGCCTGGCCCCAGCGATTCACAACACCGTCGCCGGACCGCTCGCTCATCCGGCAGGTGCCCAGGTTGTGGGTCGACGGATAGGGCGGGGTGCGGTACGTGTTGACGGCACCGCACGCCTCGAACACGGCCTCGCCCTGCTTCCAGGCGTGCTCGCGCATCCGTTCGTCGTTTGGGTGGTCGTCGAAGTGCACGTTGGGCACGGGTTGGCCCCACTGGTCGAGGACACCCGTGTTGAGGGTCACCTGGTTGGTCTCCTGCGGCATGTCCTCTCCGACCAACCACATACCTGCCGTGTTCGCGTACCGGTCCATGGCATCCGCGAACTGCCTGCCCCAGGCGCCGGGGTCCACGAAGGCGGCATAGAAGGCCGGTCCCAAAGACAGGGTCTCCATGTAGTAACCGCCCACGAAGCCGCGGGTGGTGTCGTTCTTGGCCTCGTCGGCGACAACGCCGGCCATGGTCTCGCCGCGCCACATGCGGACAGGCTGGTCGAAGTTGCCATACACCGACCCGCTCGTGTGCCGCATGTAGTTCTTGCCCACCATCCCTGACGAGTTGGCGAGACCGTCGGGAAACATCGGAGAAGCTGAGAGCAGGAGCAGGCGCGGTGTCTCGATCGCGTTTCCCGCCACGCAGACGACCCTTGCCTCCTGCCGCTGAACGGTCCCTTCCGAATCGACGTAGAGCACGCCGTCGACGAGCCCGGTGGCGTCGTGCGTGATCTGGATGACGTGACTCTGTGGCCGCAGGTCGAGGTTGCCGGTGGCTTCGGCCTTGGGAAGCTCGGCAACCAGGGCCGACCACTTCGACTTGTTCTTGTCGCCCTGGAAGTTGAAGCCGTCCTGAATCGACGCGGGTCGCCCGTCCCGCGGCTCGGAGTTGGTTCCGTAAGGGCCGGTCTTGACGTCCTGATAGCCGATTCGTCGCGCGCCGTTGGCGAACACCTTGTAGTTGTTGTTGGCGGGCAGGGGAGGGATGCCGTGCGTGTGTGTGACGCCGATCTTCAGCTCCGCCTGGTCGTAGTAGGGCTCGAGCTCCTGGAGGGTGAGCGGCCAATCCAGGAGGTTGGCCCCGCCGTCCGGGCCGTATTCGGAGCGAATGCGGAACTCGAAGTCTTTGAAGCGCGGGCAGGCTCCCGCCCAATGTGTCGTTGTGCCGCCGACCATCTTGCAAGTCCAGCACGGGAGGCCCGGAAAGTCCCTCGCGACTCGCCACGTCCCGGAGGTGGTCCGCGTATCCAGCCACGCCATCTGGTTGAAGGAGGGCCATTCGTCATTGACGAAGTCCGGGTGCTGAATGAGCCGTCCCGCCTCGAGCAGCACGACGTTGAGGCCCTTCTGGCAAAGCTCGTTGGCCAGTGTCCCTCCGCCGGCCCCGGAGCCAACGACGACGACGGTCTCGTTGTCGGTCGGATCGATAAGCGCCATGTCTGGATCCCCTAGACCTGCGGCTCGGGCAGCCAGGCGAGGTCGTTGAAGCCTCGGTTGATGTAGCCACCCTTGTCGTATGAGGGCCCCTCGTAGCCGAGAAGCTCCCACACCTGCTGGTCGTTGTAGAAAGTGGTGATCCCCTTCGCCTTCACCAAAGCAAAGAAGGGCGTGTCCTGGATCCCCTCCAGGAGCGAGTAGGCGTCGTTCTCGTCCAGTTTTGTGAACGCCTTGCCGGCCAACGCGTCAAGGTCAAAGAGGCCTTGAGAGAGCAGGACCGCAACCCTGGGCGAGGCATTCGCGTCCGCCAGCAGCGCGTCCACGGTGCGCTCGTACGGGCCGTCTGGAATCTGCCCGTGCGGGAACATCGTTCGCAGCATTTGGAGGAGGGAGCGGCGAGCGTCCGCACCGATGACGGCGGGACGCGCGACGTACGTCTCGGCGCTCATGGAGCAACCCCCTTGTCACCCACAGCCCCTGCCGGGGGGCGGGGCTGACGCCTCGATCCTAACCCGGGGTCTCAGTGGTTGGGGATGGGGCATTTTCTCCACGGCTGCGCGTGTTCGGCGTGGCCGGAGTGGTGCCGCGCCCACGGATACGCGAGTTGGTCGGGGTTAGGCGCGCTCCGCGACGGCGACGATGCGGGGGTCGTTGGGGTTGTAGGTCGTGCAGGTGACGAGGAGCAGCTGCTCGTGGTCACCGGGTTGGAACCAGCGAAGGTCATCGACCGGCCAGTGGGCGTAGTACTCGCGGATGACGTAGTGGAGCTGGCGGCCGTCGGCGAGCGTGACGTCCACGTGCTGCCCGACCTTGCCGTTGAAGAGGGGCCCGAACATCCCGGGCTGGGCGTGGGCGTAGATCATGGCGCGGCCGCCCTGGCCTGGGAGCTTGAGGGGCGCGGGATACTCGGCGGCCTTGTAGTAGGGCGCGTTGACGCCGTCACCGGGGATGACCTGAAGGTCGATGCTGAGCTCGGGCACCTGGACGTGGACCGCGGGCACGGCCGCCGGAGGCGGCGTGGGGATGACCTGGGGGAGGTCGATGATCGGCACCGGCGTGGGCGGGGCCGGAGTGGGGCCGGCGGCCGTCAGATGGGGCGGAGCGCTGCAGGTGATCATGACGCCGGTTCCGAGCAGGAGGAGGCCGGCGGCCGCCAGTAGGAGCACGAGCCGGCGCCGCACACGGCCCACCCGGCTCGCCTGACTCACCAGCTGACCTCGAGCTCGGAATCCGCCACCAGGTCGCTCTTGCGGTCGGCGATGCCGCCCGGGTAGCTGACCTTCAGCGCCGTCGACAGGCCGGGCCGGCCGGCTTGCTTCTGGACGAGCAGCCGGTAGCTGGGCGCGGGATCGAGCGGGGCCTCGTAAGTGATGGTTACGTTGCCCGAATGGCCGGGCGCGAGCTCGATGAAGGCGCCGATCACCCGTTTACCGTGTGCGACACCGTTTTCGGCGACGGAGTTGCTGAACGCCGGCTTGCCGTCGACGAGGATCCGGAATCCGGTCAGGTTGGCGGCCTCGGGAAGGTAGAAGCGGACGTAGTCGCGGTAGGCGCCGGCCGGGTTGTTGGGCCCCTTCGGGTTGAGGCGGCGATCGTTGTCGGTCTGCAGGGCGGGGAAGCTGTAGGTCGCTGTCACCTGGTGCCGGGTCAGACCGGAGGCAGGCTTCTCGACCTTGATGTCGATCGCCTTCTGGACATAGGCGTCGCTCTTGGTGGCGCCCACGTTGGCGTCGACCACCATCAGGTAGTCGCTGTCGCCCGCGGGCCGGACGGTGCCGTCGAAGCCGTTGGCGGCGATGACCTTCTGGAGGGCCGGGTCGTGGGCGTAGAGCTGGATGTGGCGCTTCTGGGCCTGGTCGAGGAGGATCGACGCCGTCTTCGCCCAGTTGGCGCCTGGGGTCGTGAGGATGGCCTTGATCACCGCCTCGGCCACGGCCGGAACCGTCGTGTCCTTGGCCGCTCCCTGGACGTTGATGAGGAGGTTCAGCTGCGGGAGCAGGTTCTGGCTGTTGAAGGAGCCGACCCCGGGGACGTTTACGGGTCCGGTCACGTTGAGAAGGGCCCCGATGGCGTACGGGTCGAGCTCGATGACCCCGTCCACGGCGCTCTTGGTGGCCGACTGCCACATCTGCTCCGCCAGCTGAGCGGTGGTCGGGAAGTCGGGGTCCCAGCCCGCGTCGCCGAGCTCGAGCGAGTTGTCGTAGAAGCGCATGTACCGCGCGAGCGGGGCTGGGATCGGGAACTTCTGGGAGTACTTCGGGTTGAGCTTGAACTGGTCCATGAGCTGGACGGCGCTCGGGTTGCCATGGTCGAAGGTCATCGTTCCGACCACTCCCGCAAACCCGCCGTCGGGCCGGAGCTCGGTCGGGTTGGCGAGGATTACGAGGTACTTCCGGGCGCTGGTCGAGCCGAGGGCGGGCGGGAGCGCACTGGAAAGCTGGGCTGCCATCGCCACCTCCTGATCGGCCTTGGCGATGTCGACGGCGGCGCGGTCGAGGGTGGAGCGCAGCGGCGGCAACAGCCGGAGGCCGCGGTCGCGGTTGATTGTGGCCAGCGATCTATCGAGGCGCGATTGCGCGTCGGCCAGGAGCGGCGCCGACTTGATCAGGATCTCGATCACGCGGCTGCCGGGGGCACCGGAGGAGGCGCTGGTGTCCGAGTACAGTGCCGCGACCTGGGCCAGCTCGCTCGAGGCCTGAGCGGTGTCGGCGGCAGCAGCGGCCAGGTCACGGACAGCGGTGACCTGGTCTCTGGCTCCGGGAACGAGGGAGGCCGCCGAGAGTGCCGGGTCGGCCTCGAGGCGGGCGCGGCCGCGGTCGATTTGGGCGCGCGCGGAGGCCAGGCTGCGCTGGGCCTGGGCGACGCTCCCGGGCGTCCAGCCGGCGGGCTGGGTGCCCAGGGTCGCAGCGGCTGCCCGGACGCCGTCGGCGCCGGTTCGGAGGTCGCGGTAAGCCCCGTAGAGACCGAGGGCTTCGATGACCAGGAGCGAAATCAGGAGGAGCGCGGCCACTCCGGCCGCGAGCGCTGGAAGCCTCAGGGCTTGGGAACTATAGCCCGCTGACGCCTGCCGGCGCCTCTGCCGTAGCGGATAGGCGGATGGGTGGAAGCGCCCACAGATGCACGTTTGAACCGGTCGCGGAAAGGTGGATGCGCCCGCGGATGCGCGTTCGGTCCGATGGGGGCGAGGGTCATTCGAGGAAGTGGCGCCAGAGGGGGTTGACGGGGCCGTGGCCCTCCCCGGCCTCGATGGACGCCGCGATCGCTCCCGTTATGAACGCCTTGGCCTCTTCGACCGCGCCTCGGACGGGCAGGCCCTTGGCGAGGCCGGCCGCGATGGCCGCGGAGAAGGTGCAGCCGCTGCCGTGCGTGTTGGTGGTGGGAATCCGTTGCGCAGGCATCTCGATGAGCTCCTCGCCGTCGAACAGGATGTCCACCGGGGCCCCCTCAGCGTGGCCCCCCTTCACGACCACTGCCCGCGGCCCCAGGGCCCGCAGGTCGCGGGCGGCCTGCCGGCGCTCGTCAAGGCTGTGAACCGGTCGTTGGAGCAGCACCTCCGCCTCGGGCAGGTTGGGCGTGATCACCGCGGCCAGCGGCAGCAGGCGCGAGCGCAGCGCCTGGACGGCCTCGTCGCGGAGCAGCTTGGCGCCCCCCTTGGCGACCATGACCGGGTCGACCACCAGCTGCTCGAGCCGGTAGTCTTCGACGGCCTTCGCGACCGTCTCGATGATCTCGGGGCTGGAGAGCATGCCGGTCTTGGCGGCGCTCGGGCGCAGGTCAGGCACGACGGCGTCGAACTGGGCGCGCACGAAGTCAGGCGGGACGTCGTGGATGGCGGTCACCGTCACCGTGTTCTGAGCGGTCAGCGCCGTGATCACCGAACAGCCGTGGACGCCAAGCGCGGCGAACGTCTTGAGGTCGGCCTGGATGCCGGCGCCACCGCCCGAATCGGAGCCGGCGATCGTGAGGGCGACGGGGAGTCTCATCGCCGGGCGCGACTCCCGAGGCTGAGCACCAGGTAGGCGCCGCCGGCGACGGCGACGCTGACGAGGCCCGAGAGATCGGCGCCGTGGAGGGCGTCGATGAGGGGCTGGTTGAACGCGTGAGCGCCCGGATAGATGTTCGGGTAATTGACGAAGCCGAGGCTGACCAGCGCCCCCAGCGCCCAAGCGGTCAGGGCGGTCGCTGGCCGGCCGCCGCCCAGGAAGAAGAAGGCGAGCACGACCACCGCCGCCCAGGCCGGGGCCCAGAGGTAGGTGAGGATCAGGAACTGCTGGTAGGCGCTGTGGAAGTCGTAGAAGACCACCGCGTAGCTGGCGAGTAGGGCGCCCAGGACACCGCAGCCGAAGGCGGTCTGCCAGCGGGGCAAGCGCAGGCCGAGCGCCTGCGTGACCAGGCCGGCCGTGTACACGTCCAGGTAGTTGGCCCAGACCTCGCCCAGGATCACGAAGGCGAAGAACGGGATCGCCACCCAGATCGGCGCGTGCTTCGTGATGACGGCGAGCACGCCCCCGGCCGGGTCGGCCGCCAGCTTGGGGTCGATTGTCGGCAGGAGCAAGCCGAAGAGCCCGAGCAGCAGCATCGGAACCGCGATCCCGATCGTCGGGAAGAGCGTCACGCTGCGGGTGCGCGCGTTCTCGGGTAGATAGCGCGAGTAGTCGCTGCTGAACGGGTACCAGCTGGCAACGAGGGCGAAGCAGGTCATGAATCCGAGGAGGAAGGCACCGGGATAGACGGCGCCGGCGGCGACCGGCGCGAAGCTCCAGTGGAACTGGCCGGCGAGGGCGAGAAAGAGGGCGAGGCTCAGGATTGCGAAGGTGATCGCGCCCCAGGTTTCGAAGACCTTGATCGTCTGGTGGCCGTAGACCGCGACAGCCACGCTCACCGCGGTGACCAGCAGCACGAAGGGGAAGGCAAGCTTGCCGGCGGCGTCCCCCAGGCCGGCCAGCGCGGCCAGCTGAACGCCGGCCTGGGCCGCGATCACGGAGTCGACGGCGAACCAGCCGATGGCCAGGAAAAGGGTGAGCGCGGCTCCGATCTTCATGCCGGCGCTGCCGAAGATCCGCTCCGTGTAGGCGACCTGCGCCATGCCTGAGCGCGGGCCGGTGTTGCTGAGGAGGCCGAGGATGAGGGCGCCGGCGATGGAGCCGAGCGCGACCGCGAGCAGACCGTCCCAGACTCCGAGGCCGTAGAAGCTCGTCAGGAGGCTCGCGGTGAGGACGGTCGCGTAGTTGACGAAGGCGCCCGCCCAGAGGAAGGCGAGCTCGCGCGGATGACCGTGACGGTCACGCGCTGGGATGGCGTCGACGCCATGCGTCTCGACCTTCAAGAAAGCGTCGCTGGCGACGCCGGGTGCAGTCGTGTCCATCTCGTCCTCCCTACGCCGGCATTACCCGGATCAGGTTCAGCGGTCGGCGCTCAGCCGGAATCCCGGCTCTACGCCCTCTCAGCCCTGCGGCTCCCGCGTAACGTCGGTGTCGAATATAGACTCCACGGGCTGGGTATTACTACGTGGCAGTGGCAGCTTCTGATAAGTACGACCTGATCATCGTCGGCGGCGGGCCTGCCGGCCTGGCGGCTGGTCTCTATGCGGCCCGCATGGAGCTCAAGGCCGTGCTGCTCGAGCGGGGGCCGGTCGGCGGCCAGCTCAACAACACTGAGCTGATCGAGGACTACCCGGGCTTCGAGTCGATCCTGGGCGGCGATCTGGCCCAGCGGATGGGCGAGCACGCGCGCAAGTTCGGACTCGAGATCCGGGAATTCGAGTCGGTGGCCGAGCGCGGGATCCGGGTCGACGGCGATGACCGGGTGGTGCGTTTGGACAGTGGCTCCGAGCTGCGCGCGCCGGCTCTGATCATGGCCGCCGGCGGCCTGCCCAGGCGGCTCGACGTGCCGGGCGAGGAGGAGTTCGCGGGGCGCGGCGTGTCCTACTGCGCGGTCTGCGACGGCGCCTTCTTCAAGGGCCAGGTGCTGGCCGTCGTCGGCGGTGGAGATGCCGCCGTCGAAGAGGCGGACTTCCTGACGCGCTACGCGAGCAAGGTCTACATCATCCACCGGCGCGACGAGTTCCGCGCCCAGCCGATCCTCGTCGATCGCGCACGGGCCAACCCGAAGATCGAGTTCATTCTCGAGGCGCAGGTGCAGGCGATCGAAGGCGACGGAGCCGTGAACCGCTTGCGCTACGTGCAAAGGGGCGAGGTCAAGGAGCTGGAGGTCGGCGGGGTCTTCATCTTCGTGGGGTTCGAGCCCAACTCGCACCTGCTCGACGTCCACGTCGAGCACGACGACGCCGGCTACCTGATCACCGACCGCAACATGAGGACATCGGCCGAAGGCATCTGGGCGGTCGGGGACGTTCGTGCGCAGCTGACCAAGCAGATCGCGACCGCGGTCGGCGACGGGACCACGGCGGCGGTGGCGGCGTCCCAGTACCTGGAGCACCTGCGCGACCGCGACCGGCACCCGAGGGTGGAGCCGGCCGTCACCTACTCCGAGGGCTGAGCAGAGCCTTAGCCCTGAGGAGGAGCCGGTTGGGGTTGACGACCACCCGGCCATGCTTGAGCCGCTCCACGAAGTCGCGCGGGCCGTTGAAGGCTTCCAGCTCGACGTAGGCGCGGCCGATCTCGTCCACACGGTGGGCGTCGGAGCCGGCGCCGGGGGCGGCGCCCAGCGTGGTGCAGAGCTCGGCGGCCTTGGCGTTGGCCTCAGGCGAGGCCCGGCCGTTCCAGACCTCGACGATGTCGATCTCGCCGGCGATCCGCTCGATCGCGTCTTCGCTCAGGCGGCGGCGGATCTCGTCGTAGGGATGCTCGAGGTAGACCAGGCCGCCCTGGTCTTTGATGGCCCTCACCGCCGCCTCAGGGCTGAGCTTGCGCGGGACTGCCTCCGTAAGGAAGAGGCCGATCAGCTCGCCCTCGGACGTCATCACCTCCTGGCCGGTGATCACGTTGATCCCGTGGCCCTGGAGCTCGCGCGCGCCTTCGATCGAGTCGTGATCGGTGAGGACGACCGGGCCGAGGCCGAGGGCGCGGCAGCGGCGGGCCACCTCGAGCGGCGGGACCTGACAGTCGAAGGAGGCCGAGCTGTGGACGTGAAGGTCGATGCGCGGCATACGGGGCCCGATGCTAGCCTTCGAAGCATCGTGGACGGGGAAACCGCCGCCGTCGTCGATCGCTTCAACGAGGCCTTCAACCGCCACGACGTCGACGCCGTCATGGCGCTGATGACCGAGGATGTGGTGTTCGAGAACACCTACCCGCCGCCGGATGGCGAGCGCCACCTGGGCCAGGCGGCAGTTCGCGCGTTCTGGTCCGAGTTCTTCACCTCGACGCCCACCGCGCACTTTGATACCGAGGAGATGTTCGTTTGCGGCGACCGGGCGGTCGTCCGCTGGCAGTTCACCTGGAGCGGCGGGCACGTAC
>CAZXGB010000070.1:0-13870 GCA_964640005.1 uncultured Actinomycetes bacterium
GCGCGGGCGGAGCTGTTCGGCGATCATGCGGCGGCGAGCCGCCGGAGCGCCCATTTGCCGAGCGTACAATTCCGCTTGCCACTTGGCGTCCAACCCAGCATCGATCGCAGCCATCGTTCCAGGGAGCTGGCGCAGGCCCGTGAAGCAGCGCTCGCGCCTCATCCGGCGCGCCGGCCCCCCACACACGCGCGTCCAGTTCGTCCATCCGTCGGAGCAGGAGTTCGCGCGCTTCCTCGACTACTACCGGATCCGCTGGCAGTACGAGCCTGTCGCTTTCCCAATCGGCTGGGACGAAGAAGGCCGCACGACCGAGATGTTCGCGCCCGACTTCTACCTTCCCGAGCACACCCTCTACGTCGAGCTGACGACGATGAAGCAGAGCTTGGTCACGCCCAAGAATCGCAAGCTGCGGCTGCTGCGGGAGCTCTACCCGGACGTCAACGTCAAGCTCCTCTACCGGAAGGACTACCAGCAGCTGCTGGCGCAGGCGGGCTACGGCGCACTCGAGCTCCAGCACCTGCGCAAGCAGGACATCGAGCAGATCCTGATCTCGCCGGTCGAGCTGGAGACGCGCGTCCGCGCCCTCGCTCGCAAAATCTCGCGCGACTATCGGGCGACCGGGGGCGTCGTCCTGGTCGGGGTCTTGAAAGGCATCACCTTCTTCCTGGCCGACCTCGCCCGCCAGATGACGATCCCGGTGGCGATCGACTACCTCGGCCTCGCGCGGCGCTCCGGCTCCGACGCCCGCCAGCGGGTCAGCATCGTCCGCGACATCGACTACCCGATCGAGGGGCGGCACGTGCTGCTGGTGGAGGACATCATCAACACCGGCCTCACGCTCGACTATGTGATCGGCGAGCTGCGGCGGCGGAACCCGGCCTCGGTGGAGGTGGTCACGCTGCTCGACCGGCCGGCGCGGCGCCTGGTCGAGGTGCCGATGAAGTATGTGGGCTTCCAGATCCCGACCGACTACGTCGTCGGCTACGGGCTCGACTATCGCGAGATGTACCGCAACCTGCCCTTCATCTGCGTGCTCCGGCAGGCCGCTTACATCGACCTGCCCACGCCGGAGATGGTCGTTCCGGCGAGCGAGACGGCCTGACCGAAGACCGCCGCCGCCTTCTGGAGTGGATGCGCGGGCACGACTTCGAGCGCGTCCGGGGCCCGCTGCTGGAGACCCTGGAGCGGCTGACGGTTGCGGAGCACCGGGCCGTGCTGGGCGGGCCGGAGTGGACGCCGCCCCAGGCGTACCGGTGGATGCGCTACGAGAACCCGGACCCGGTCGCTCAGCTCCTGTTGGCGGGGAAGCGGCTGGAGGCGCTGTGGCCGGAGCAGCGGACGCTCGAGGAAAGAGAGGACTTTGAGGCGCGCGAACGATCCGCTCTCGCGGAGGCGCTGCGCCTGGCCCGGGAACTCGGCTACTCCGGCTGACGCCGCGTCGAGATCCAGAGTGTTGTGAGCTGGACGCCGAACACCGCGACCACCGCGACGGCGAAGGCCATGAGTGGCCCGGCGGGGACGGCGAGCATGGCCAGGGCGAGGAAGAAAGCCGCGAAGCCGTAGAGCCCGAGCAGCAGGCCGCGCATCACCTGCGACGCCGAGCCGGCGCCGTCGCCTATGTGGGCGAAGACGGCGAGGACGGTTGCATATAGCGGGAAGGGCGTGACCAGACCGGTGAGAGCGGGCCCGATGCGCGCGGCTATGGCTGTCAGGGCGAAGACGAAGGCGGTCGCCACGACCACTCGCGCCGGCAGGTCCCAGGGCGGCGGGTTGGCGGCGGCCGCCGGCTTTCCGAGACTCGGTGTGAGCTTGAGTGCGGCGGTCAGGACGGCGGCGGCCAGCGCCGCGCCCGCGAGGGCCGGGATGTCGAGGCGGGCGAACACGGCGGTGCAGACGGTGAAGGCGAGGGTCGCCAGCAGGAGGCACGCCGCCCAGGGCTCGCGCTTGGCCGCCGAGATGTAGGCCACGGCGAAGGCGGCCTGGGAGACCACCCCGAGCAGAGTGCCCGCGGCGGCGGCCGCGGCGAAGCGGGGGCCGTGGTCGAGGGTCAGGATCACCGCCACAGGCGCGGACGTGAGCGGAAACCCGACCAGCCAACCGGCCACCTGCGATCCCCAGCGCCGAGCCGCGAGCGAGGCGACCACCACGAGCAGGGGCGTCAGGAGGAGCTTGAGGGCAAGGCTCGCTGTCAACGGATGCAGTCTCGCTCCTGGGCTGCAGGCCGCGTTAGGTGGTCACGCCCGCAGATCCACGCATCCCCGAGCCCCCAATACGTGGTCACGCCCGCAGATCCACGCATCCCGGAGGCGAACTGGGTGTCCCGGTGGTCAGGACGGTTGTCCCGTTTACCAGCCTGCGGGCGGCGGCCATCCTGAACCGGGGATGATCACGCGCTTTCGGCGGCTGCTGCCGTGGAACGAACTCCTGGCCGGCTTTGCGCTCGGGGAGTCGATCGTCCTCGTCGCGATCTACGTCTGGTACACGTTCTTCCGCTGACCGCCCCGCGCCGGTAGCTGTCGCGCGCATACCATCCCGGGGTGGCGCGTCACGCTGTCCTGCTCCGCGGCATCAACCTCGGATCTCGCAACCGCATCTCGATGAGTGCGCTGCGCGAGGTGCTGATCGACTCCGGATATCAGGACGTCGCCACCTACCTGCAGAGCGGAAATGTCTTGTTATCGAGCGACGAGGGGCCCGCGGAGGTCGCCGAGAAGTGCAGCCGGCTGATCGCAGGGCGCTTCGGACTCAGCGTCGCGGCTGTGGCGCGCACAGGCGATGAGCTTGCGGATGTCGTGAAACGAAATCCGTTCGGGGAGGTCGTGACCAACCCCAAGCTCTACCAGGTGACGTTCCTCGACCGCGAGCCGGACGCGAGCCTGCCGGCCAGGCTTGCGGCGGTGGCGGCACCCTCTGAACGATTCGCGGTTTCCGGTCGAGAGGTATACGCCTGGCATCCGGATGGCATTGCGCGTTCACCGCTCTGGAACTTCCTTGCCGGGCGCGGTGTGGGCACCGTGGCGACAGCGCGCAACTGGACGACGGTGACCGCGCTGCTGGCGATGGCCTCGACCTAGATCCAACAGCGCAGCCGGCTTAGGCTCCGGCAGCGGGCCGGACTGGCTGGCCGAGTCTCCCGAAATAGAAAATGCCCCAATCGACCTTCCTGTTTACCCTGAAGTCCCCTATGCGTTTTTCGGCTTCCACCCTTCCCTGACGGGAAGAACTTCCACCTACTCGACGTTCGGTATCCTCAGGTTTACCGTACTCAGCCGGTTGGGGCGAGGCGAACAGTAGCAACTCGGGATGCCGTGCAACAAGCCGCGAAATTCCGTTCGAAGCCAGGCTACAAAGAGCCGGTAGGCGGGCACCAGGAGGCGTTCAATGCGTGAAGCAGTCATCGTCGAAGCGGTCCGGACCCCCATGGGGCGCCGCAACGGCAAGCTCAAGGACTTCCATCCCGTCGTCCTTGGCTCAATGGTCCTCAAAGAGCTGGTCCAGCGGGCCGGCATCGAACCCGGGCAGGTCGAGGACGTCGTCTGGGGAACCGTCATGCAGACGGGCGAGCAGGCCGTCAACATCGGCCGCAACGCCTGGCTGGCGGCGGGCTTCCCCGTCGAGACGCCGGCGACCACGGTCGACCGTCAGTGTGGATCCAGCCAGCAGGCCATCCACTTCGCCGCCAACCTGATCCAGGCGGGCGTCTGCGACATCACCATCGCCGGCGGCGTGGAGTCGATGACCCGCGTCCCGATGGGCTCGACCGTGGCCCAGGGCCCGGGCGTCCCCTTCCCGCCCGAGCTGATGGAGCTCTACGACATGGTGCCGCAGGGCATCAGCGCCGAGCTGGTCGCGCGCAAGTACGGCATCGAGCGCAAGGCGATGGACGAGTTCTCGGTCCAGTCGCACCTGAAGGCGGCCGAGGCGACCCAGAAGGGCTACCTCAGCTCACAGATCATGCCGATCGAGATTGCGGCCAACGGTCATCCGGCGGAGACCATGACCACGGACGAGGGCATCCGGGCCGGCGCCTCCTACGAGGCCGTCTCCCAGCTGCAGCCCGCGTTCAACCCCGAGCACTCGATCACGGCGGGCAACTCGTCACAGATCACCGACGGGTCGGCGGCCGTCCTCCTGATGTCGAAGGAAAAGGCGAAGGAGCTCGGGCTCAGACCGCGCGCTCGCATTCTGGCCCAGGCGGTCGTCGGCACCGACCCCGTACTGATGCTCGAGGGGCCGATTCCGGGCACGGCCGCCGTTCTCAAGAAGGCCGGCCTGGAGCTCAAGGACATCGATCTCTTCGAGGTCAACGAGGCCTTCGCCTCGGTGCCCCTGGCCTGGCTCAAGGAGACCGGCGCCGACCCGGACAAGCTGAACGTGAACGGAGGCGCGATCGCCATTGGTCACCCGCTCGGGGCCTCCGGCGCCCGGCTAATGAACCACCTGCTCTACGAGCTGGAGCGGCGTGACCTCCGCTACGGCCTGGAGACCATGTGCTGCGGCGGCGGGCTGGGTACCGCCACCATCATCGACCGCAAAGTCGACTAGACGGAAAGAGAACAGGGAGCCGGCGCAACCGCGCCGGCTCCCATAGCCGCTCAGGCGACCGCTTCGGCCTGGTCCGGGATTTCGGCCGGCCGCTGCCCAAGCGGAACCTCGCGCAGGAACACGCTGGCCACCAGCGCGACCACGGCGACCACCGCCGCCACCAGGAAGAGCTCGCTCAAGGTCGTGGCCAGTCCAACTCGGCTGGCCGCGACGATTTGGTCGAAAGCGCCCGTGGCGCCCGGCGGCAGTGCAGCCCGTATGTGCGCGAGCTGCGCCGGATCGAAGAAAGCCTGAGCGGAACCGGTGCCCCGGGCGGCGGCGGCCATGCGCTGGGTTGCCGCGGGCAACGTCGCGACCTTGGCCTGGATGGCACCCGGCAGCCGGTTGGCGAGGACCGAGCCCAGAATGGCGGTGCCCATCGTGCCACCCAGGCTGCGCCAGAACGTGATCTGGCTGGTGCCTACCCCGACCATCGTCTGGGGCAGGCCCGCCTGGACCACGGCGATCGTGAGCGGGAAGGTGATGCCGAGCCCGGCTCCGATGATGATGATGTCTCGAGTCACTTCCCACGGGGCACTGTGTGGACCGATCTGGGTCAGCAGGAGCAGGCCGCCGATCATGGCCGCCAGCGCAACCGTACCCAGGAACCGATAGCGAGGCACCCGCGCCATGACCGTCCCGGCCAGGGTGCTGGTGACGACTACGGCGAGCATCATCGGGGTCAGCAGCTGTCCCGAGTTCGTTGCGCTGGTGCCGAGAACGCCCTGATAGACCAGAGGCACGAACGTGACCGCGCCGAACATCCCGATGGCGCTGAAGAAGGCGACCACAGCGGGCACCGCGAAGACGTTCAGGCGGAACAGTCCAAAGGGCACGATCGGGTGCTCGACCCGGCGCTCGATCAGGAAGAAGGCGACCAGCATCACCGCCGCCAGCACCAGGAGCCCGACCACCTGGGGGTCCCCCCAAGAGTGGTCTCGCGTCATCGAGAGCGCGACCATCAGCGGCGTCAGGCCGGCGAAGAGGACGCCCGTGCCCAGCCAGTCGATATCTCTCAGCTGTGCGCGCGAGCGAACGAACGGAAGCTGGGTGGCGACGAGGACGACCGCCAGGGCGCCCAGCGGGACGTTGACGTAGAAGGCCCAGCGCCAGCCGGGACCGTCGGTGAGGAAGCCTCCGAGCGAGGGGCCGAACAGCGAGGAGATGCCGAAGACGGCACCGAAGACACCGCTGATGCGCGCCATCTGCTCAGGCGGGAAGAGGTCGGAGATGACCGCGAACGTTGAAGCGAAGAGCACACCTCCGAAGAGGCCCTGAAGGGCGCGGAACAGGACCAGCTCGACCATGTTCTGGGACAGCCCGCAGAGAGCCGAGGCGAGGACGAAGCCGATCATGCCGGCGAGCAGGAATGGCTTGCGGCCGAACATGTCGCCCAGCTTGCCGGCGACCGGAACCAGCGCGGTCGACGTCACCAGATAGGCGGTGGTGACCCACGCGTAGTAGTCGATGCCGTGCAGCTCGGAGACGATCCGAGGCATGGCCACGCCGACCACCGTCTGGTCGAGCGCCGCCAGCAGCAGGGCCAGGGCTACGCCGGCGGTGGCGAGCACCAGCCCCAAGCGGGACGAGGTCGATTCAGCCATGTTCAACTCCTTTTGCATCCATCGGCTTCGTTCGGAGCGTAAACGGCATTGAGGAAGGATTTGTTCCGTAATAAGCTCCAACTTGGTTAAAGAAATGCTTGCCACCTCTTCCCGCCTGCTGCGCCTGCTCACGCTGCTCGAATCGCGTCGCGAGTGGTCCGGCACCGAGCTCGCGAGCCGCCTCGAGGTCACCCCGCGGACGGTCCGCAACGACATGGCTCGCCTGCGGGCGCTGGGCTATCCGGTCGAGGCCTCGCCGGGCGTCGCCGGTGGCTACCGGCTCGGCGCCGGCACCGCACTGCCCCCGCTGCTCCTCGACGACGAGGAGGCGGTGGCGGTCGCGGTTGGGCTGCGCTCCTCAGCGGGTGGCGGGGTGGCCGGGATGGAGGAGTCGTCTTTGCGGGCGCTGGTCAAGCTGGAGCAGGTGCTGCCCTCGCGGCTGCGCCGCCGGGTCAACGCGCTCCAGGCCTACACCGTTGCAGTTTCGGCGTCGGCCACGGGGCCAAAAGTCCATCCGCACGTGCTGGCTACGATCGCCGCCGCCTGCCGCGACCACGAGGTGCTGCGCATCGACTACCAAAAGGCCGACGGCACCGATAGCGCCCGTTCGACGGAGCCGCTCCGGCTCGTCAACTGGGGGCGGCGCTGGTATCTCGTGGCCTGGGACCAGAGCCGGAGTGCCTGGCGAACCTTCCGCGTGGACCGGCTGACTCTCCGGACTCCCCACGGCCCGCGCTTCGAGCCGCGTGAGCCGCCGGCGGATGACATTGCGGCCTACGTCATGCGCAGCGTTCGTTCGGCGCCTACACGATACGAGGTCCGGGTAAAGGTGTTCGCGCCCGCCACGACGATCGTCGAGCGGGTGCCGCCGGGAGTCGTCGTGGAGCCGGTCGACGACGCCACCTGCACGGTCCTCGCGCGAGCCAATTCGCTGGAGATGCTGGCACTCCATCTCGGCAGCCTGGACGCCGACTTCGAGGTCACGCAGCCGCCGGAACTGGTGGCGGCCCTGCGCAAGCTCGCCAACCGCTATGCAGGTGCCTGTGCGGGGTGCGAGAGCCCGTAGAGCGTCCGGGCGTTTTCGGCGAAGACCGCATCCAGGCGCCCATGGTCCGCGCCGTGGCCGCGAAGGATCTGCTCGAGCATCGAAACCCACTCTCCGTAACCGACGACGGCGGTGGCCACCGGCCAGTTGCTGCCGTACAGGACCCTCTGCCACCCGAGGCAGTCGACGACGTGGCTGACGAAGGGAGCGACGCGCTCCGCGCGGTAGGGCTGGTCGGCGTCGCTGTGGACGACGACTGAGAGCTTGCAGGTGACGTTCGGCAGGCTCCCCAGCTGCTCGATGGCCCGCAGCCAGCGAGCGCTGGGCGGGCGGGTCAGGTCGGGCTTGCCCAGGTGCTCGAGCACGATCTGCGTCTCGGGTGCCTCAAGTGCCAGCCGCGGCACCGCCGCCACCTGGTCAAGCCGTACGCAGATCTCGCAGAGCAGACCGCGTTCGCCGAGCAGACGTGCGCCGCGGACGTACTCAGGGCGGGCGCAGAACTCGGGATCGGCCTCGATCTGGCAGGTGCGCCGGATCCCGCGAACGTGCGGCAGCGTCTGCAGGACGTCGAGCTCCCGCTCGACCTCCGCCGACTCGAGCCGCGCCCAGGCGATGTGCGCGGCCAGCCCCGGGTGGCCGGCGGCCACCGACTCGACGTAGCGGGCCTCGAGCACGCCGTCGGCGAAGTCGTTCACCTGCACCTCGACCGCCGCCTCGAGGTCTTGACCGGCCGCCGCCGCGAGGTCCTCGAAGGAGAAGTCGCGCTGGAGATAGCTCGCGGCGAGGATTCCCCGCTGCTTGGCCTCCGCTCGACGCCAGCAGTGGAAGTGGCTGTCGATCATGTGGTCGCACTCTAGCCCTACGCTCCGCGCATGGCAGAGACGATCGGATTCATCGGGATTGGGGACATGGGCCGGCCGATGTCGGCCAACCTGGTCAAGGCGGGCTACCGGGTGCGCGCTTACGACGTCGACCCGGCGCGCGCGGCGCAGCCTGGTCTGGAGCCCTGCGCATCGGTCGAGGAGGTGTGCAGCGGCGCAGCCGTCGTGATCAGCCTCGTGCGCACGCTCCCCCAGACCGAGGCGGTGGTGGCGGCGGTCGAACGAGCCGCTCAACCTGCCACCGTCCTGGTCGTTATGAGCACGATCAACCCGAGCGCCATGGCGCGGATCG
This sequence comes from uncultured Actinomycetes bacterium, assembly GCA_964640005.1. Classification (GTDB taxonomy): domain Bacteria; phylum Chloroflexota; class Dormibacteria; order Dormibacterales; family Dormibacteraceae; genus CAZHAC01. The sequence continues at coordinate 8,407 of CAZXGB010000070.1, forward strand.
CCGAGCGGCTGGGCGAGCGGCGGCTCAAGGTTCTCGATGCGGCGGTGAGCGGCGGGACCGCCGGGGCGGCGGCCGGGACGCTGGCGATCATGGTGGGCGGTCCCAAGGACGTGCTCGAGCGCGTCCGCCCGATCCTCGAGCGGCTCGGGACCAACATCTTCCACATAGGCGAGCGCCCCGGCGACGGCCAGGCGGTGAAGCTCGCCAACCAGCTGATGCTCTGTGTCAACATGCTGGGCACCTTCGAGGGCGTGAAGCTCGCCGAGTCCTATGGTTTGACCGCCGAGCAGGTGCTGCCCGTGATCGGCGTCTCGACCGGGATGAGCTGGGTCAGCGAGCACTGGGACACCGTTCGCGGCTGGTGGGAGGGTCATCCTGGCGGGGGCACCCTCGACCTCGTCTACAAGGACCTGCGCACGCTCCTCGCCGACGCCGCCGACCGCCAGCTCAGCTATCCGGTCGCCGCGCTCAGCTTCAACCTGCTCCGCGAGGTCTGGTGAGCTTGCGGGAGAGGGCCGGGGAGTCGAGACAGAAGCGGTAGGGCTCGGCCGCCCACTCCCGCGCGTAGGCGACGCCGATCCGCGGCGTGCGGTAGACGCGCTCGGGCACGAATCCGTCGTCCGCCACGTAGAGGTCAGGCGGCACCAAAGAGACGCCGTTCAGGGAGCGGTCGATCTCGAGCGCGCGACAGACCAGGCCAGGGCCGCTGCAGCGGCCGGTCCCGTCCTTCGGTTCGAGCGCACGGACCAGGATCGCCTGCGGCTCGCCTGCGGGACGGGTCACGAAGTTGAGGCAGTGGTACATGCCGTAGATCAGGTAGACGTAGGCGTGGCCGGGCGGACCGTACATGACGCGAGTCCGCGGGGTGAGGCCGCGCGCGGAGTGGGCAGCCAGGTCGTCCGGCCCCAAGTAGGCCTCGACCTCGACCAGCCTTCCCGAACGCACCTCTCCCGAGGGGAGCGTCCGCACGAGCAGCTTCCCGAGCAGCTGCTCGGCAACGGCAAGGGTGTCCTGAGCGAACCAATCCGGCGGCAGCCGGACGAGGTCAGCCGGCGCTTTCACGCCCCCGATGATGCCTGCGCTTGTCCCTGTAGAGCAGCGCATCCGCACGCTCGAAGAGCTGAACTGCGCTCGTGCCGGGCGTCCAGGAGACCACCCCGGCGCTCAGGTACAGCCCGGCCGCCGCGAGCTCCTCGCTGACCCGGCGAACAACCTCAACCGCGTGGCGCTGGCTGGTTTCCGGCATCGCCATCGCGAACTCGTCGCCGCCGATGCGCGCGCAGGTGTCGCTCGAACGAACGTTGAGCAACAGGGCGCGGCCGACAGCGCGCAGCGCTCGGTCGCCGGCCGGGTGCCCCTGCCGGTCGTTGATCTGCTTGAGGCCGTCCAGATCCAGGAGCGCCAGGGCCAGCGGCCGGTGGTGGCGCTGAGTGGTAGCCACCATCGAGTCCAGCTGGCGCTCGAACTCCGTACGGTTGGCGAGACCCGTCAGGTGATCGGTCCGCGCCTCGCGACGGTGCCGCTCCGCCCGCACGAGCGCCGAGGCGAGGTGGTCGGCGGCGCCGCTGGCGAAGGCGAGGGCGCCGCTGTCGAAGGCGCGCTGCCGGCGGCAGCCGGCGACCATGATTCCGAGCAGCTCACCGCGCGAACGGAGGGCGACCGCGATGGCCGCGCGCAGGATCGGCCGGCCGCCGGGCACCAGCGAGGCCCCGTCGACAGCCTTGGCCGCCCGCCTCGCGCGCTCCAGGAGCGGAAACGTGCCCGCGTGATCGGCGGCCCGAACCAGGGCGTCCTCGGTCCAGCGCAGCCCGACCGTGTAGGCCAGAGCCAGCTCGCCGGCGCCCTCGACTCGGAGCCAGAGCAGCCCGGCATCCACATTCAGCGCCTTGGTCATGGCGCCCAGGGCCGCGTGGGCGACCTCGCCGAGCTCGAGCGACTGGTTGACCGCCGCGGCCACCCTGACCATCGCCTCCGCGGTCGCGCGCTGGCGCTGGCCGCGCTCCCGGATGGCGTCCATGTAGCCCTGCGTGAGCGCACTGGTCAGCGATGTGGTCGCGTGCTCCAGGCGGCGGTCGGCGACGCGGAGATCGGCATCGAGTGCGTGAGTCTCCCGGCCGACGATCTCGAGCTGACGGCCGAGGAGGTCGCGCTGGATCGAGATCGCCTCCAGCAGCGTGTCGAGCGCAACGCCCGACTCGCAGCGCGCTTGCCCGATGCGGCGGACGGCCGAACCGGCGGTGACCACCGCCTCATGGCTGGGGAGCGCGCCGACGAGGAGTCCGATCGTTCCCTGGCAGACGCTGCGGGGGTCCTCACCCGCCGCCACCAGGGCCCGCTGGTACTCGGGAACCCGAACCCGAAGCTCGGAGACAGCCTCCGACACGACAGCATCGAGCCTCCCCGTGAGCGCGCGCGCCGCTCGGTCCGACCACCGCTGTGAGTTAATCAAGGTGCAATATGAAAGACGGTGCGCGAGCGCGAATCTGGCGCCGCCGCCTTGAACTTACCAAGGAGTCTGAGGATGGCAACTGCAACCAAGTCTTCGGCCGGGAGCATCGAACAGCTGCTCGGCGAGGAGGCGGACAGCCTCCTCAATCACCGCTGTGAGACGATCCCGGCCGACCTCCTGCACGCGCCCGGGCCCGACTTCCTGGACCGCGTCTGGGTAGGCTCGGACCGCTCTCCCCAGGTGCTGCGCAACCTTCACCAGCTGTTCAACCATGGGCGCCTGGCGGGCACCGGCTACCTGTCCATCCTTCCCGTCGACCAGGGCATCGAGCACTCGGCCGGCGCCAGCTTTGCGCCCAACCCGATCTATTTCGACGGCGAGAACATCGTCAAGCTGGCCCTCGAAGGGGGCTGCAACGCGGTCGCCTCGACCTTCGGCGTACTCGGCTCGGTCGCTCGCAAGTACGCCCACAAGATCCCCTTCATCGTCAAGATCAATCACAACCAGCTGCTGACCTATCCCACCGAGCACGACCAGATCCTCTTCGGCAACGTCCGCGAGGCCTGGGAGATGGGAGCGACCGCGGTCGGCGCCACGATTTACTTCGGCTCGGAGCAGTCGAGCCGGCAGATCATCGAGATCTCGGACGCGTTCCACGAGGCCCACGAGCTCGGCATGGCGACCGTGCTCTGGTGCTACCTGCGCAACCCGGCGTTCACGAAGGACGGCGTCAACTACGAGACCTCAGCCGACCTCACCGCGCAGGCCAACCACATCGGGGTCACGATCGAGGCCGACATCATCAAGCAGAAGCAGCCGACCAACAATGGCGGCTACAACGTCCTCAAGTTCGGCAAGACGTCGCCCCTGGTTTACGAGAAACTGACGACCGACAACCCGATCGACCTAACGCGCTACCAGGTGGCCAACTGCTACATGGGGCGCGCCGGGCTGATCAACTCCGGCGGCGAGTCGAAGGGCGCCAGCGACCTCCAGGAAGCGGTTCGCACCGCGGTCATCAACAAGCGCGCCGGAGGCACCGGGCTGATCTCCGGGAGGAAGGCCTTCCAGCGGCCCATGCCGGAGGGCGTGGCGCTGCTCAACACGATCCAGGACGTGTATCTGGATCCGAGGATCACGCTGGCCTAACCGGAGTACGCCCGGTAAGCTCCACTCCCGTCGATGCAGCTGGCATTCCTCGGGAGTGGAGCCGCCTTCTCGCTCGAGCGCTACAACGGCGCTGTAGTCGTCGACGGTTCGATCCTGCTCGACGGTGGCGCCCCGCTGCTGGCGCACATGCATCGCCTGGGTATCGACCCGGGCGCGATCCGGACCATCTTCATCACCCACTTCCACGGTGACCACCTGCTCGGTCTGCCGCCCTTCATGCTCCACCGAGCCTTCGTCTCGGCCACGCCCCTGACGATCGTCGGCCCGGAGGGCGTGGAGGAGCGGCTGGAGCGGCTGTTCGAGTTCTGCTGGGGCGACGAGTGGCAAGAGAGCTTTCGCGAGCGCATCGGCCACCGCTACCTGACCGCCGGCGAGGCAGGCGAGGTGAATGGCATTGAATACGAGACGGTCAAGCTCGATCACGGTGCCCGCGGCTGCACCGGCTACCGCCTCCACCTCCGCGGCCGCGTCCTCGCCTACGCGGGCGACAGCGAGATGACCCCGCCCCTGGAGCGCCTGGTCACCGGTGCCGACGTTGTCATCACGGAGGCCACCGGCCCTGGCAAACCGGCTTCACACACGGGCTGGGAGGAGGCGGAGGCGCTCGCTGCCCGGCACCCCGGCACGCGGTTCTTCTTCAACCACGTGTACGCCGGGTCGCTGCCGGGTGCGGTAAGCGATCTTGAGATCGTTGATGTCTAAAGACGCGCATAAAGCATTGACATCTGTTCGCACAGCAGTTCACAATCCCGCTCGCGGGCTCATCCCGGAGGTATTGGGCGATGCGGGGATTGCAGTCGGAGAAGGCGGCGAAAGACCGATCGGCGCTCGGGCGAGGCAGCGAGCTGAGAACGCCGGTCGAGGACCTGGCGTGGTCGCTGCACGCGAGCTACCTCTTGCGTTGGGGCCGGCATGACCCAGCCGCGCTCGAGCGGATCGCCCGGGAAAAGCCCGAGCGGCAAGACCGAAACTCCGCCGCCTGACGCTGGCGAACACCGCCTGGCCGCCACCCTCGGCGCCGCGGTCGCCGGCGGCCTCGCCTTCGCCGTGCTCGCCCTGCTCGGCCTTCTCCTCTATCAGCGGCTCTGGGCGAACTCCACGCTCGCCCTGGCGGTGATCGCGATCCTGTTCGGCGCCGCCGGGCTCTATGCGGGCTGGATCGCCGCCCTGATGGTCTTCTCGGCAATCGGCGGCGAACAGCGGGAGTGAGTCCGTCCGAGCGCGACTATTCGCACCGCTCGCGGCTGGACAAGCTCGGCGTCCGCCCAAAGAGTTCCGTCCTGGTCTCGGGACTGGTGGACGCCGCGTTCGAGGACGAGCTGCGCGCTCGCGGCGCCCAGCTTGGCGCCGCGCCGCCGTATGACCTCGTCTTCGTGCGTGTCGAACAACTTTCCGAGCTCGAACAACTCTCAGAGCTCCGCCGGCTGATTCAGCCCGCGGGCGCGATCTGGGTGGTCCGCACAAAGGGAAATTCGCGCTCCGTGCGCGAGATCGACATAATCCACGCCGCAAAGCGGGTCGACCTGGTCGACAACAAGATTGCCAGCTTCTCCGACTCCCTGTCGGCGATGCGGCTCGTGATCCCGGTCGCCGCCAGGACAAGTTTCGGAGGAGCGTAGGTGAGGACGAGAAAAGTTGCCGGGCTGCTCGCGGGTCTCCTGCTCGCCGCTGGGTGCGGCGGGGGTGGCGGCGGCGGTCCAACCAGCGGCGAAGGCACGCCCAAAGCCGGCGGCGGGTTCACCTTCGCGCTCGAGTCAGAGCTGCGCACTCTGGATCCGGTTCCCTCGACTCAGCTGGTCGAGCGGACGGTGATGTACCAGATGTACGAGTCGCTGGTCACTATCG
>CAZXGB010000071.1:0-13842 GCA_964640005.1 uncultured Actinomycetes bacterium
GAGCGCGTCCCCTCCGGGAACAGGAGCAGGTTCCAGCCCGACTTGAGGAGCTCGCTCGAGCTGTTGAGCTGGGCCTGCGGGCTGCCAGTCCGCGAGAACGGAAACGTGTTGAGCCAGAGGCTGACGAACCGTCCGAGCCAGGGCCGGCGGTACCAGTAGTCGGCCGCCGCCGCGACGACCGTCCGTTCGCGGACGCGCTGCGAGAGCGCGTAGAGCAGCAGGGAAAGGTCGGCATGGCTGACGTGGTTGGAGGCGATGATCGCCGGCCGGTCGAGATCGCGCACCCACTCGCTGCCGTGGACCTGCGGATCGGTCATCACCTTGGTGACGGGCATCAGGAGCCCGGTCTGGAGCAGAAAGCGGATCGACCGCACCGGCTCCATGCGCGCCCAGCCGAGGTTGCTCGCCCGGTCCGGCACCGCCGGCGCCGCCTCAGGCCAGGAGCGCGGCCGGGGCTTCCCCCAGGCAAACCCGCTCCTCATCACGCGCCAGTCGCGGAGCGCCGAGGAGATCGGGTTCACCGCACGTCACAAAGCATCAGCGGGGGCGTTCGGAGATGCGTGACGCTCGGCCAGCGGCCCACCGTCTGCTCGGCCATCTCGAGCGCATCCTCCAGCGTCGACGCGGACTTGAACCCGAACCGGTGGACAACCTCCCGCTCGCCGCCGACGACGATCACCGAGCCGACGTGCTCGAGCGCGTGCGCTGCCCAGTAAAACGCGTAGAACGCGTGGACGCCGTGATAGGCGTGGCTCTTGCGGAACAACTGCCGGTACCAGGGGTCCTCCGCGAACCGCTTCTCGAACTGACTCTCGATCTCGTGGGGGTCGAGGGTCGTCGAGAGCACCTCTTCGTAGAAGTCGATGTAGCTCGGGTGCTGGACGGCGTCGAACTCCTTTCGGAACGGGTGCTCGAGGATCACGACCCCACCCTTCCTGACCACCGGCTGGCCCCGGTAGAGGTTGAAGAGATAGCCCAGGGCCAGGCAGACGACCAGCACCGGGTTGAGCGGCGCGTTGACGTTGTAGGGGCCCAGGTAGGGCACACCCATGGTCACGATGTCGGTCTGCCCCTCCACCTCGACGGTCATCTGCCGGCGGACGTTCTCGAGCGTCTTGTCGTGCACCGCGTCCACCTGGCCGGCGTTGACGCCGGTCAGGCCATAGGGCGCGCGCATCGAGTGAAAGATGGTTCGCTTGAAGTTGGGCGGGGTGATATCCGTCACCTGCTTGAGCGCCAGGAACTGGGCCTGGTCGGCGGTCGTCCAGTCGGTCTCCCGCTTCTGCAGGAAGTTGGCGACCGCCGGGAAGGCGTGGTTGTTGACCGAGGTCTCGATGTGAAAGACGCGGACGGTGTCCTCGATCAGCTGCCCCTGCCGAATGCAGGAGTGGTGGAGGGCGGAGTCCGGCGGGTGCATGTAGGAGCGCGAGCCGAGCAGCGTGTCCACGTTGTGGTGGGCGGCGATGCCTGTGTAGCTGGCGAGCCCGGTCGCCATCGACTTGTGCCCGCCGTCCATCGGTACCAGCGTCAGGTTCACGTAGATCACCAGGTCTGACTCGGCGGACCGCCGGTTCAGCGTGACCGGCTCCCCAGCGGACGTCACCCCGATCGTCACGTTGCCGTCCGGGTCCTCCGCGTCGTGGTTGTAGAGGCGGTCCGGCCAGAAGGTGGTGAACACGCGGTCGCCGACGATGTGGCGAATCTCGTCGGCCGTCATCCGGCGGTGGAGCCCGGTCGCGATGATCAGCTCGATGTCCTCGACCGCCGCGTCGGCGCACATCTCGAGGACCTCCTCGATGACCAGCTGGCGCACGTCCGGCTGGGCCATCGGCGGCAGCGGGAGCGAAATGTCATCGATCGCGATCGTCAGCTTCATGTTGGGGCGCAGCAGGCCCTTGAGCGGGTCGTCCTCGAGCGGATGCGCCAGCGCCCTGCGGATGGCCCGCTCGGGATGTGTGATGGGTTCGATCGGATCCGGCGGATAGATGATGCGGCTGCCCAGCGGCAGCTTCTCGAGCCGGAAGCCTTCGCCGAAGTGGAAGAGCGTGGGCGGCGTGTTGCGGTCGACCTCGATGACCGCGCCGGGCCTACCCGCCATACCTCGATGCTTGTGTCACGCCCGCAATCCTCGCAAATCGAAGGCGACCTTCACGGCGCTCAACGATCCCGCGTGCATCGCGTAGTCGATCGCCTCGCGGTACTCGCCGAGCCCGAAGAGCGGCCCGGTGAGCCGCTCCAGCCTGAGCTCGGGCGCCGCCTCCAGAGCCAGCTCGAAGGTCGTCCGGCCCCCCGCCTCGACGCCGTAGGCATAGGCGCCCATCACCGTCAGCTCGCGCTGCCAGATCGGCGCCCAGTCGACCTTCTCCTCGCCCGGCATGCCAACCGCCACCAGCTTGCCGCCTCCGCGCGTCAAGCGGACCGCGTCATTCAGGGAGTCGGCCCGGCCGACGCATTCGAATGTGATGTCGGCGCCCCCCAGGAGCAAGGGCCGGCCTCTTTCAGCAATGCCGCCGTCGGGCCCATCGAGCCGGCGCGCCCCGGTCGCGAAGCGGACGCGCTGGAAGACCTCGCCGGGCGTCACCACGGCGTCGGCCCCGAGGGCACGGGCTAATTGGCGCTGGTGCGCATGCTTGGCGACCGCGATCAGCCGCCGTGGAGGCGTGAAGGTGCGGATGGCGGCGATCGTGAGCAGGCCGATCGTGCCGGCGCCGAACACGACGACTACATCGTCCTTTGACGCGGCCGCCCGGAGCGCGGCATGAACGCAGCACGCGAAGGGCTCGATGAGCACAGCCGCCTCGTCCGCGAGCGCGTCGGGCACCGTGTACAGCTGCGAGGGATGGGCGACCGCGACCTCGCCCCAGCCCCCGCCCGTCGACCGGCAGTAGCCGGTCTGCAGGCCGGTGTCGAGGTCGCCGTCCGTGACGTTCTCGCAGCGGCCGGGATGACCGCCGGCGCACTGCACGCAGGGTGGTTCGATGCCGCGCACAGCGCAGCCGAGCGCGGGCTGCACGACGACCCGCCGCCCCTCCTCTGTGTCCGCCACCATCTCGTGGCCAGGCACGAAGGGATAGGAGGTGAGCGGATCCAGGTAGAGCGAGGCATGGCCGCCGATCGCCGCCAGGTCGGAGCCGCAGATGCCGGAGAGGCGCGGGAACACGCGCAGCCAGCCCGAGGCCGGCAGCTCCGGCTCGGGCACGTCGCCCAGGTGGAGCATCGAGAAGGCGCTCGTGGCCACATCCGCCCGCCCGCCCGCGGCGCGCACGAGGGCGAAGCGGGGCACCGAGCGCACGTATTCGATCGCGAGCATCAGGAGAGGCTCGTGCCGCTGTACTCGCGGTATTCCGCCGAGCGCGGATCCGGCATCGGCAGGTGCCAGTTGCCCCGGGCCATACCCCAGCGCTCCACCCGCCACCCGCGCTGGCGGGCGACCTGTGAGAGCCGGGGGTCGGGATTGACCGCCACCGGCGTCCCGACCAGCTCCAGCATGGGCAGGTCGGAGAGCGAGTCCGCGTAGGCGAAGCTTTCCGAAAGGTTCACGCCTTCGCGAGCCGCATACTCCTCGAGGAGCGTCCCGCGCGCCTCGCCCGCGGGCGGCGGCGCCGCCAGGTCCCCCGTCAGCTGGCCGTCACGAACCAGCAGGTGGGCGCAGTCGAGCTCCACCTCGAGAAGTTCTGCCAGCGGTTCGACGACCACGTCCAGGGCCCCGGTCAGGAGCAGCACCCGGTGTCCCGCCCGCTTGTGCTCGCGCAGACGACGGATGCCGTCCGGATAGACGCGCCGCAGCGTCACCTCGTTCATGGCCTCGCGTCCCAGCCGCTTCATCTCCGCGTAGTCGAGCCCGTCGTACTCGCGGTAGAAGCTGCGCTGGAACTCGGCCCGGGAGCGGCGCTCGAGGTAGAGCCAGCGTGGAGCCTGGCGCGCCATCCGGGCCAGGAAGGCGGGCCAGTCCTCGAGCGGCTGCGCTTTGAGGCGCATCCAGAAGTAGTACTCGACCACGTTCGTCTCGACCAGCGTTCCATCGACGTCGAAGACGGCGACCACGTCGCCGCGGCCCTCGCGCCGCCGGATGGCGTTGACCACACTGTCGCCGGCCGCTTTGGGCGCCGTGCTTCCGGTCGGTCCGGCTCCGCGACGAGGCCCGGTGTCCGCCCGCGCCATCCGGACCACCGTCGGCATGTGGATCTCCTGGAAGTAGGTGCGCCAGTCGTAGAGCGCGGGGTCGAATGGAAAGACCTTCTGCTCCTCCTCCGGCGTCTTCTCCCACAGGGAGTACGTGTTGCGGCTGTCGAAGATGCAGTCGACCTCGGTGTAGATGCCGTACAGCTCGAGCAGGTTGAGGCCGCGCTCGAGGCGCGCCTTCTCCTCGGTCAGTTCGTCCGAGAGCTGGGAGACGCTGGCTCCCAGGGGCGCCCGCTCGACAAGCCACTGGGCCGCTCCCACTGCCTTGATCGCCAGCCGCGCGCGGCCCTGGAGCTCGTCGCGCGTCGGGAACGTCCATTTGGGCGGCCCGATCGCCTGCCCATAGCGATCGCGAAGCGGGTGCTCGGTGAAGAACTCGCTCGCGTTCTCGTAGATGCCGCGTACGCGAAGCGGATTTCGCCAGCCGGAAGCCACGTGGTAGATGCGCGACTCGGAGCGTGGGGGCGGGTTGGCGGCTATCGCGAGCACCGCGTTGACGACGTAGTCGACGGGGATGATGTCGAGGACGCCGTCGGGCAGGCCGTTGAAGTCCTGCAGGATCCCGCGGCCGAAGGCGAGGATGATCGGCTCGGCCATCCGGAAGCCCTCCAGCCAGCCCGGGAACGGCTCGGCGACCGCGCTCTCGACGATCGCCGGCCGAGCGATCGAGAGCGGGATGTCGCCGTGCAGCTCGTGGACGGCGTGCTCGGCCATCGCCTTCGTGAAGCTGTAGATGTCGCTGAAGCCCATCGCCCGCGCGTGGGCGCGACCTCGCTCGACCAGCCTGTCCTGCACCCACTTCTCGCGCAGGCGCTCGGTCTGGCGCGCGCTCGCCGGTCCCCCGGCGGTGCCCATCCGCGACTCCGCCTCGCGCCGCAGCTTGCGCAGCACCTCCGGTCTCCGCGACTCCTCCTCGACGACGGGGCGCAGGTTCGTCAGCACCGCCGCCTCATGGCGCCAGTTGAGGCCGGGGTCGAGCGGCAGCTCCTCCCGCACCAAACCGCGCAGCATTCCGCCCACATAAGCGGTCGAGATGTGGACGTAGTGAGGGACGGCTTCGCTTCGCCGAAGTTCCTCGACCAGGCGCGAGGCGCCGAGGAGGTTGGTCTCCGCCGAGAGGTCGGCCGGGTTGTCGAACTCGACCGCGGCCGCGGAGGCGATCACCGTGTCGCAGCGGCGGAGCTCGGCGCGCCCTTCTTCGTTCAGCCCCAGCCCGTCCCGGCCGAGGTCCAGCTCGAGCACGTGGAGCTTCTCGCGGGCGAGCCTTGCGAAGGCCTCATCGCCCAGCTCCGACCGCAGCCGGTTGAAGCACGGGCTGGCGAGCACCTCTTTATCGAGCCGGTCGGCTGCCGCGCGCCGGCGCGAGGAGCGGATGGCGAGGTTCAGGCGCCCGACTTCAGGAACCGAGCGGAGGATCTTCTCGACCAGCGACTTGCCGAGGTAGCCGGTGCTCCCCGTGATGAGGATCGTCTTCCCGGCCAGCCCTTCTCTGATCAACCCCCCGATTCTAGGGGGCAGCAGGCGAGGGCAATGGCAGCGAGCGCCAGCGCTCGAGGCCAGGAGTGAGCAACGAGTTGGGTAGGAGGTAGCCATTGCCCGGGCCGTCCGAGCTGAACGGCGCGTCGTCCCCGAGGGTGACCATTCCGGTCACCCGACCCTGCTCGTCGACGGCCGGCCCCCCTGAATTGCCGGCGAATATCTGGGCATTGGTGTCGATCAGGTCGCGATACACGTAGCCTTCGACAACGTCCGAGTCGTGCACCGCGGTGACGCGACCCTTGATCGTGGTGTTCGGATACCGGCCCAGCGGATTGCCGAGGGCGTAGACCTTAGCCCCGACCGAGACGTTGTCCGCCGCCAGGGTCAACGGCCGAGAGTGATAGGGGCTGTATATCTCGGCGACGTCGGCGGAATCCGTCCCGACCAGATAGGCACTCTGCCGCTTGCCGTTCGGGAGCACGACGCTGATCGAGTCGGCACCCTCGACCACGTGCGCGTTGGTCAGGACGCGGCCGTCGGAGCTGATGAAGAAGCCAGAGCCGGAGCTCTCGCCACCTTTGCCCCTGACAATCACGGTCACCACCGATGCTTGGTCCTGACTGACCGGCTCAGGTGGCCTCCTCTCGGCCATCGTGGCCGGACGGAAATGCAGGAGGACGCAACCCAACACCAATGCGCTCGCGAGGGCACCCAACACAAGAGCAACGAGCCAGCGCCGGCCGGTGGCTGAAGAACCGCCGTACATCTCCGATCCAATCTATTGAGGTTCGCGGTTATTCAGGCGGCCGGAGGTGCCGCGAGCGCGGGCCTAGTTGAACCCCGGGTTGAGCGCCACGCTGTCCGAGATGCCGCTCGACGTCCAGCCGAGCTGGTCCCGGTAGGCCACGATGAAGGAGTACGAGTGGCCGCCTTCGGCCTGGAAAGCGGCGCCGGTGGTGGTGACGCCGTGCAGCCAGGGCTGCGCGAGAGCGTCGTCCTCGATCACGTCGACGTCGTAGGAACCGCTGCCGAGCGACTTCCAGTCGAGCAGGAACTGCGCGCCGTCGCCCTGCTTCACGTCGACGGTAATCGAAGGCAGAGCCGCCGCCGGGAAGCGAGGCACGCCGTCAACCCAGAGGTCGCCGACGTCCCGCGGCCAGGGGTCGTTGCTGGTCCCCCACCACCCGTAGGGGTCGATGGGGACGAAGCCCTGCGTCAGGTAGACACCCCAGTGCAGGTGCTCTCCTGTGCTCGAGCCGGTGTTACCCGATATCCCAATGACCTGACCCCGCCGGACCCGCTGCCCCTTTTGGACCAGGATCTGGCTGAGGTGCGCGTAGCGGGTCGTGATGCCGTTGCCGTGATCGATGCGCACCTCCTGCCCGAAGCCGCAGCTGTGGCAGTCAGGGTGGTTCCAGTCGGCATAGCTGACGACGCCGTCCGCCGACGCCAGCACGTCCTCGTAGTAGAGGCCGTAGTCGAGCCCGTCGTGGCCGTCGTAGTAGAGCCAGGACTTGCTCGGCGGCCCCTGCTCGTCGAAGCCTCCCGCCTGCTTGACCAACCCGTCGTACCGGCAGACCAGGCCGTCCGGCACATAGTTGGGGCCGCAGTGGTCGAAGATCGAGGTCACGTAATGGGACCCCGAGAAGGGCAGCGTCAGAAAGCCGCTCTGGGTCGCGTGTGCCGGGGCGTTGCCTTCCTCGAGAGGGCCGTCAGGGATCTGGCTGGGATACCACCAGCGCTGGTAGGCGACGTCTTTCTGGCCGGGCACCTTCGGCTCCGCCGCCAGCGCCGGCGAAGCGGTCAAGACGATGGCGCCGACCAAGGCGCCGAAGGCGACGAGAACCCAGCGAAGAGCCACCGCCGACAGTCAACCCAGGCTATAGCAACACTGCCGCGCCAGGCCTGTAAAGAACCGTTCAGGCTCCGGCCACGAGAAAGCGCATCCGTGGGCGCATTGCAGCGGCTCGGCATCAACGCCGAGTGGGCGAAGGCGCCGGTGAGGGCGGCAGCACCCCTGCGAACAAGCGCGAATTCTCGGCGTCAACCGCTGTCCGCAGCAGGTCGAAGTCGCGGTCGGCGGCCGGCAGCATCGCCTGCGCCCCGTTCCCCAGCTGCGGTGCCCCCGCCCCCAGCTGTTGGATCGCTGCCGAGGCCGCCGGCGCCACACCCAGCCGCAGGAGCGCACTCCGCAAGGCCCGGCCCTGCGCCGCCGGCAGCCGTCCCAAACCCAGGTAGACCACGTCGCCGGGCACGTTCCCCGGGGCCACGAAGACGACCTTCGTGCGATCGAACACGTCGGGCACGATCTGCGCCGCCCCCTGCCGCCCATCGCCAGAGATGGCGCCACAGGCGACCAGGCCGTTGTACACGGCGAGCGTGACAGCGACATCCGTGGGCGTCGGCGGGCCCTTGAGGAGGTCTTGGTCGGGATCGATATGGTTGCGGCCGAGGAAGTAGCGCGGCCAGACGTAGCCGGGCAGCGAGGACGGGTCCTGGAAGGCGAAGCCCTTGCCCTTGAGCGCACTCCAGTCGGCACCGTCGACGAGCTCTGGAATGGCGGAGCCCGCCGAGCAGATGATGATCGAGGGCGTTCCCGGCTGCGGCTTGCAGTCGGCCGCCGCGGCGGCGGGAGTGTAGGTCGGAAAGCACCGGGCCGCTCGCAGGACCGGCGGGTAAGGGTGCTGGCGCCTGAGCGCCACATAGGTCAGGCTGTCCGACCAGGCGAAGTCGACAGCGCCGGTGGCGAGGTCGGCGTCGAGCGCGACCGCGGTGGCCTCCGGCCGTACCACCACCGGGGTCTTCACCAGCGGGGCCAGCTGCGCGGCCAGCTGCTGAGCGGCGGCCAGCTGTCCCTCGGAACTCCGCGATGGCGAGAGCCCGAGGACCAGCTCGGCTTTGGGAGACGGCGTGGGGGCCGGGGCGCGGAGCCCCGAGCAGGCCGCAGCGGCGAGCACGGCGCCCACGGCGACGGCCAGCGTCAGGCGGCGCACCGCCCACTACTGTACGGCGGGCCTAAACGCGTACAGTGCCGGAGGGACTAAATGAGACGCCGGCGGATGGCGGCCGAGGAGTAGTCGATGATCGCGGTCATGATCACGACCACGGTGATCCACACCGCGAGGTCGGGGTAGTCGAAGAGGCCGACGTACTGTTCCAGGATCAAGCCCAGGCCGCCGGCGCCGACGACGCCGAGGATGGTCGAGGAGTGGATGTTGACCTCGAACGTGTAGAGCACGTGGGCGACCATGTACGGGACGACCTGCGGGACGACCCCGTGCACGACCACCTGAAGTGAATTGGCTCCGGTTGCCGTGAGCGCGTCGACCTGCCCCCAATCGATCGCCTCGATCGCTTCTGAGAAAAGCTTGGCGATCAGCCCGATCGAGAAGGTGACGATCGCGAGGACCCCGGGAAACGGGCCGATACCGATCGCGATCACCCACATGATGGCCCACACCAGCGTGGGGACGGCCCGGATGATGCTGAGCAGGAAGCGGACCGCGAAGTAGATCGCGCTCCCGAGCGGGGTGCGGCGCATCAGGTTGCGCGCGCCTAGAAAGCTGACGGGGATGGCTATCAGCGCGCCCAGAGCGGTGCCGAGCACGGCGATGTAGATCGTCTGCAGCGTCATCACCAGGATCGGATCGACGAGGGAGTTGAGGGCCGGATGAGTGAAGCCGCGCAACACCCGGGCCATCTTCCCTGAGTCACTGAGGAGCGCCCCGAGGTCGAATTGGGTTTTGTTCCAGGTGAATGCGACCACGACGAGCAGGACAAGCGCGAGCCCGAGGTTTCGCCCCCGCTCTCGCCGGCGCATGGCCTCGGCTTCCGCCATCAGCTCCTCCAGCGTCCGGCGCCGTTCAGTCGTAGCCGAGGCGTCCATAGATCCTCGCGTAGGCCGCCTCGCCGAAGGCATCCGGCGTCCCGTCGTACACCAGCCGCCCCTCGCGCATCGCGATGATGCGGTCGCCGTATTGCTTCGCCAGCTCAAGGTGATGGATCGCACAGAGCACAGTGATCCCGTCCGAGCGGTTGATGTCGCGCAGGTAATCGAGGACGACCACGGCCGTCTCCGGGTCGAGCGATGCCACAGGCTCGTCGGCGAGCAGGATCTCGGGCTGCTGGGCCAGCGCGCGGGCCAGTGCCACCCGCTGCATCTGCCCGCCCGACAGCATGTCTGCCCGCACGGTCGCCTTCTCGGCGATCTCCAGCCGCTCGAGCGCCTTCCACGCCATCTGGTGGTCCTGCTTCGAGTAGCCGGGGACGATCGCCCGCAGCCCCTGCTGGTAACCGAGCCGGCCACTCAGCACGTTGGCAAGCACGGTCGAGCGGCGGACCAGGTTGAACTGCTGGAAGACCATCGCGGTGCGCCGCCGCGCCCGCCGCAGCCGGTGGCCGGAAAGGGCGGTCACCTCCTCCCCAGCGATCCGAACGTGCCCGCTGGTTGGCTCGACCAGCCGGTTGATGCAGCGCAGAAGGGTCGACTTACCCGAGCCCGAGGGCCCGATCACGCAGAGGAACTGCCCGCGTGGGACCTCCAGGCTGACCGAGTCGAGGGCTTTGGTCCCCGTCGCGAAGACCTTGGTCAGGCCCTCGACTCGGATCAGCGAGGTGGCGGCCGCCGTCGCGGCCGCCATTCCGGTCATCGTTCTAGCCGTTCAGAAGCGACGGGTTGACGGTCCTCACCACGTCGCGCAGGTTGTCGTAGTCCTTGTCGCTCGCCGGGACGAGGGCATCAATCGTGTAGAGCTTCTTGAGCGGGTCCTTCATATCCGGATCGCTGCCCAGCGCGATCATGGCGTCCTTCAGCTTCTTCTTCTGGTCCGGATTCATGTTCGTCCGGATCATCTGGGGATCTCCGGGCACAGGCGGATCCGTGGTCGCGACGATCTTGGTCTTGGTCATGATGCCCGGGCATGAAGTGTCCGCACCCGCGTTGGTCCGAGCATCGTCGTAGATCGCGCCCGCGTCCACCACGCCCTGGCACACCTCGACCGCGATCTGCGTCTGGTTAGAGATGTTGACCGTCTGGCCGAGATTCTTCGGGTCGAACCCGGCCTTCATCATCATGTAGCGCGGATAGAGGCTGCTCGAGGCCGAGATCGGGTCGCCAAAGGCGAACTTCTTACCCTTGAGGTCGGCAATCGAGTTGATGCCAGAGTTGGTGTTGGCGATGATGAACGCCTTGTAGCTCGGGACGCCTTTACGGACCGACTTGGTGACCGCCTCCGCCCCGTTCTTCTGGTGGGCGATGACATAGTCGAGCGGGCCGACCCATCCGATGTCCACATTGTTGGAAGTCATGCCCTCAGTGACCGCGGCGTAGCTGGTCAGCACCTGCGCCGTCACGTGGTAGCCGGTCTTCTTGGAAAGGTAGTCCGCGAGCAGGGCCGCATTGGTCTGGACGACGCTGGTCGTCTGCGAGGGCACGAAACCCATGACGATGTCCTGCTTGACCGCGATCGGGGTGGGTGTAGCGGCAGGGCTGCCGGTGCTACCACAGGCGGCTATGAGCACGGTTGAGACGGCAACCAATAGTCGCTTCGGTACGTTCAAACAGTCCTCTCCTCAAGAACGGTTGGTGACTGGGGCGCGGCTACTATAGCCAGAGTGGCGGGGATCAAGAGCGAGGGCCGGGCGGCGGTGATGGTCGAAGCCACAGGGCCCTCCGGCGTCAAGGTGCAGACCCTCCCAACCACCCCTCTCGAAGCCGGCGAGGTCGCCATTGAGACCCGCTTCGCCGGCCTCAACCACCTCGACCTCTGGATGGTGTCCGGCGCCCAGCGGGTCACGCCCCCGCGAGTGCTGGCGGCCGACGGCGCGGGAGTGGTCACGGAATCGAAGGACAGCCGCTGGCGGCCCGGGGACGAGGTCGTCGTCTACCCGGTCAGCTGCTGCTGGGAATGCGAAGCCTGCCGATCCGGGCAGCAGGTCTTCTGCCCGCGCTTCGGGATCATCGGCGAGCACACCGATGGCGCCGCCTGCTCGCGTTTCGTGGTGCCCGCCAACAACGTGTACGCGCGGCCGCGCAACCTGACCTGGGAGGAATCGGCGGCCTTTCCCCTGACCTTCCTGACCGCCTGGCGCATGCTCACCACGCGCGCGCGCCTGCAGCCCGGCGAAACGCTGCTGGTCGTGGGCGCCGGCGCGGGCGTGGCCGCCGCCGGGATCGCGCTCGGCAAGCATCTGGGGGCCCGCGTCTTCGCCACCTCGCGCTCAGAGGAGAAGCAGGCCCGGGCGCGTGAGCTCGGGGCCGACCTCAGCTTCCCGTCAGAGGGCTTCTCGAAGGCGGTGCGCGAGGCCACCGGCGGCAGGGGTGTGGACGTGGTCTTCGAACACGTTGGTCCAGCGACGCTGGAGGAGTCGATCCGCTCGGTGCGCAAGGGTGGCCGGGTGGTGTTCTGCGGCTCGACCAGCGGCGTCAAGGCCGAGGTGAACATGCCCCGGCTCTTCCTGAACCAGATCGAGTTCATAGGCTCCACGATGGGCACCGCGCCCGAGTTCGAGGCCGTGCTCCGGGCGGTCGAGGCCGGCGTCAAACCGGTGGTCGACTCCGCCTACCCGCTCGACGCCGTCCAGGCCGCGCTCGAACACCTCGACCAGGGGCAGCAGTTCGGCAAAGTCCTGCTCAGGATCACGGATTGACCGTCGCCGCCACGCGTGTGCGCCCGCACGGGCGTCCGAGCGAGCATCGCACGCCGCGCATCCTGGTCTCCAATGACGACGGCATCACCTCGCCCGGCCTGCACGCGCTCTACAAGGAGCTGAAGAAACTTGGGCCGACGACCGTTGTGGCGCCCGACGCCGAGCGCTCGGCGGTCGGGCACGCGATCACCACGCTCACGCCGCTGCGCGCCAAGCCCTTCCAGCTCGGCCGCGAGTGGATCGGCTACGCCGTCAACGGCACGCCCGCCGACTGCGTCAAGCTCGCCGTAGGCGCGCTCCTCGAGGAGCCGCCCGACCTCGTGGTCTCGGGCATCAACCTCGGGCCCAACACCGCGACCAACATCATCTACTCGGGCACCGTTTCCGCGGCTACCGAGGGCCGCATCCTCGGCATCCCGTCGATTGCGGTCTCGCTGGGTACCTTCGTCGATCCCGACTGGTCGCTGGCGGCCGCGTTCGCCCGCCAGCTGAGCCGGCGCGTGCTCGAGAGCGGGCTGCCTCCACGAGTTCTCCTCAACGTCAACGTGCCCAACCTGCCCAAGGAGCAGATCAAGGGCGTGAAGTTCACGCGCCAGGGCGAGTCGGCCTTCGTCGAGGACTTCGCCATCCGCGAGGACCCGCGCCGGCAGGTGTACTACTGGCTGGCCGGGAGCTACAAGATGAAGGACACCGACGAGGACACCGACGCCTGGGCGATCGAGAACGGCTGGATCTCGGTCACGCCGATCAGCTTCGACCTCACCGCCTATCAATTCCTACCTGACATCCAGGCCTGGGACATCAAGCTTGGGACGTGAAGCTCTCGTAACGTCATACGTATCAGCGAGCCGTTAAGCCCAGCACCGCTCACCGATCCTGACCAGGAGACCATCCCGCCCTACCTCTCCAACGGGGTAATCGGCATGCGCCCCGGCCGCCGCTGGTTTGGCCAGGGCGTGTGCATCGTGAGCGGACTGGCCGGCATCGTACCCGGCGACCGTGTCGAGGGCTTCGCACGCGCCCCCTTCCCACTGGCCGGCGACCTCGAGGTGGCCAGGGCCCGCTACTCGGACGCTCCCGCGCTGGCGCGCCTCCTCGAGCGGCGCTACGACTTCGCATGCGGCGAGCTGACCACGCGCTTCGACTTCGGACCGGGCGCAGGCCCGCGGGCAGCAGTGACCGTCGTCGCCTTCTGTCCGCGCTCGATGCCGATGCTGGCCCTCCAGGAGGTCACTCTCACCGTCGACGCGCCCTGCGAGGTGGCGCTCAGCGCCGGCGTGGATCCGACGGGAATCCCCGGAGGCTGGCGCCAGCGCGAGACGGCCACCCCGGGCGCCGATAAGCCGGTGGTCGACGGCTGGATGGAGTGGGAAACCTACGGCGGGCTGAGCCGCTGCGGCGCCGCCTACACGACGGTGTTCGAGGGAGGCGAGACGGAGCGAAGCGTCGACAGCTCGGATGAGCTGGCGCCGCTGCGGACTACGTACAGGTTTCGGGCTCAGCCGGGCGAAACCTACCGCCTGCGGCAGATCA
>CAZXGB010000072.1:0-13806 GCA_964640005.1 uncultured Actinomycetes bacterium
CGCGAAGCGTGGATCGGCGGGCGTGTGCACGTAATTAGGACCGCCCGGGGTGAGGGTCAGAGCGGCCGGCCGCCCGGGTAGCCTTCCAGCGGGCCCGGAAACGCCTGCTCGGCGTCGGCCTGCAGCTGGCGCTCGTGCTGGCGAATGAGGATGGCCGCGGCCACGATCACGATGGCGCCGGCGATCCCGAAGACGATCGCTACCGGGCGGCTGAGCCGTTCGACCTGGGTCCCCAGGAAGTACGCGGCGCTGCCGTAGATCGTGGCCCAGAGGATCCCGCCGGCCGCGTTGAAGAAGAGGAACCGCGGCCAGGGCATGCGAGTCGTGCCGGCGAGGAAGGCGGCCCAGGCGCGGAGGATGGAGACGAAGCGTCCGAAGAAGACGACCTTGCCGCCGTGGCGCAGGAAGAGGTAGCGGGCGACCTTGACTCTGGACTGGTCGAGGCGGATGTAGGGGCCGAAGCGCACGAGGAGGCGGTAGCCGCCCCAGTGGCCGAGGAGGTAACCGAAGTTGTCGCCGAGGATGGCGCCGGCGATAGCGGCGGCGATGACGCCTTCGATCGCCAGATTGTGCGTCGCCCCGGCGTAGATCGCCGCCGCGACCAGGGTGGTTTCGCCAGGGAGCGGGACGCCCAGCGACTCCAGGCCGACGATGACCAGAATCGCGATGTAGCCATACTGCGCCACGGCCTGGGTCATAGCTGCAGACCTCAAAGTCTGCGCGCTCAGCAGCAGGGAGCCTAGACTCGCCCTGTCCCCAGCATGGCCCGCGCCCGCAGCGCGATCGCCACCGCCACCCGCGTCTCCGGGTCGTCCAGCGACATCCCGGTCAGCGTCTCGATCCGCTCCACCCGGTACGACATCGAGTTGATGTGGATCCCCAACGCCCTCGCCGCCGCCCGCCGCACCCACCGCGCCGACACCAGCGCCTCCAGCGTCTCCAACAACGGCGTCTCCCGCGACTCGCTGTAGCGGAGCAGCGGCCCCAGCACCTCGTCCACGAACCCGCTCAGCACTGAGGGCGACTGCACCTCGAGCAGAAGCCGGAAGGCGCCAAGCGACTTGTAGGACGTGATCCGCCCCGAAGCCCCCGCCCGCCGCGACAGGCGGAGCGCCTGCCGCGCCTCGATGTGCGAGCGCGCCAGCTCGGCCACTGAGGCGGCCATGTTTCCGATTCCCACCGATGCGGTCCCCGGGCGGATCACTGCAGCCACCGCCTGCTGCGCCGCCGCTGCGACCTTCTCGGCGGCGGCCAGGTCGGCCGCCGCCTCCTCCGGCACCAGGAGCACGGCCGAGGTCGAGCGCACGAGCGTCAGCGCGCCCTGGGCGCGCCGCCGCACCAGGTCGGCGAGCAGCATGTCGAGCCGGTCCTGGCGGCCGCGTGCCGCCATCTCGGCCTCTCCCTCACTGTCGTCGGGCTCGATTGCGATGACCCAGGCCCGACCCGGCAGCCGGTGCCCCAGCCGCTCGGCCTGCCGGGCGAGGCGCTCCGCCTCGTCCGGCTCCAGCCCCCCGGCCAGCAGCTGCTCGACCAGGTCGCCGCGCAGCCGACGCTCGACCTCGGCGGCCGCCCGCTCCTTGGACATCTCGAGCGCGAGGACGGTCGACCCATGCTCCAGCGCACGCCGCCGGCCATCGTCGTTCCCCGAAGAACCGTCCTCGGGCACACGCACGGCCAGCACCCCGAGCAGCTCGCCGCCGGCCCGCACGGGCACGAGGTCGACGGGGCGCGAAGGCTTTCCGGCCGGCACGCGCACCTCCCGGGTGGACGCGAAGGCGGGTGGCACCTGGATGCGCGGCGGCATCGAGTCGGAGTCAGCGGTCGCCCCCCGTACGCGGAACCCGTCAGGCGAGTACAAAGCCGCGCCGCCGCCCGCCAAAGAGCCGACAGCCTTCAGGATGGCGGGGATGCCGGCGCCCTCGAGCGAGAGCTTGGTGAAGCGCTCGTGGATGTCGTGCGAGAGCTGGATCTCGGCCAGCTGGGCCTCCACTCGGCGCAGCAGTTCCGACCGCTCGAGAATGCCGGCGACCTGGCCGGCGATGGCGAACAGGAAGTCGATGTCGCTCTGTGAGAAGTGCCGGTACTCGACGGACTGAACGTTGACGACGCCGACCAGGCGAGGGCCGGACTCGATGGGGACCGAGAGCATGGAGTGGAAGCGGTCCTCGTCGAGCCCGGGCACCCACTTCCAGTGGGGCTCGCGATTGACGTCGGCGATGACGGCTGGGCGGCGGCTCTCCGCGACCCAACCGGTGATCCCCTCGCCCACCCGCATGCGGACGTGACCGACCATCCGGTCGTTGAGTCCGTTGGTGGCCGTCAGGAGCAGGTGCTGGCCGTCGGCGGTGAGCAGGTAAAGCGAGCAGACGTCGGTGCCGATAGCCGACGTGGCCTCGCTGATGATCAGCTGCAGGAGCTCGTCGGCGTCCTGGGTGGAGGCGGCCGCGTGCGCGAGGCGCTGCAGGAAGGCGAGCTCGCGAACCGCGAGCGCCTGGTCTTCCCCGCGCCCGAGATCTGTGCTCACACGTTGTAGGGTACTGGCAGGAGGCCCATGACCACTCGTGTGAACCACACGAATGCGAACGGACAAACTTGTGACACGGGTGACCGGCCTTCCCCGCTGACTTGACATTAGCGCTATCACCTTTTAGGCTAAGCACCAGACGGTTAAAACACCCTGCCAAGGAGGTGATTCGAACTTGGTTGCAGCGCTTGTCGTGCTTCTGCTGATCCTCGTTCTCTTCGGCGGCGGCGGCTTCGTCCTGAACTGGCTCTGGTACATCCTGATCGCCGCGCTGATCCTCTGGCTCATCGGCTTCTTCATCCGGAGTGCCGAGGGCGGGGGTCGCTGGTACAACTGGTAGCCACCCCGATCGCGGGGAACGAGATAGAGAAAAGGGCGCCGCGAAGGCGTCCTTTTCGTTTACCTATGTTAATCACTTAGTTTTCACACTCACTGGCCTGTCGATTAGGCTTCCGGCGGGCGGACGATGGCCATATCGCGGCTGCTGGAGCAGCATTCCCAACTCGTCACCGAGGCGAGCACCATGGCCGCCGAAGTCGCCGGCCTCCTCGACCCAGACCGCTGGCCGGACGCCGGCGTCGCCGCCACGCTGGCCAGGCACTTCGTCGCCGCCCTCCTCCACCACGCGGCCCTGGTCGCCGACGCCGACCCTGACGGAGAGGCCGGCCGGGGCGACCGACTGGACGCCGCCGCCTGGATGCTCGATCGCGGCCTGATGGCGGAGCGTCTCCAGGCCGAGCCAACCGATAAGGAGCGCGCCGACCGTATGGCGGGCGTCATGCGCGCGACCGCGACCACCTGCCGCAGCGCCTGGCGGCGCCGGCGCTCGAAGCCGCTCGAGCTGGGCGAGGTCGAAGGCGGCGGATTCATCACGCAGGCTCTGATCGAAGCGCTGCGGCGAACGCTGGAGGAGACCGCGACGCCGCAGCGGGGCGCCGAGCAAGCGAACGCTCTGGTCGAGCGCGCGGGCGACCTCCTGAGCGCCGCGGCCGCCCTCTACCTCCTCGAGCGCGACACCGACAGCCTGGCGGCCTGCGCCGCCGCCCGCCTGTGCGCTCAGCTCCCCACGCCCCTCTACCCGGGGCTCCTCCCGACCATCGCCGAAGCCCTGGAGGCGAGCGCCGAGGAGTGTGCGCGGGAAGCAGCGCCGGCTCCCACGTGGGTCGAGCAAAAGCCGGCCCAACGAGCCACCCAAGCTACTCCGACGCCCCCGGCGCACGCCACCCTCCCGATCGCGGGGCCGAGCCCAACCGCGGGCGCCCCCCTCGCTCTCCCCCGCCTCGGCCGCTTCCCGATCGAGGCCGAGCTGGGGCGCGGCTCGATGGGCGTCGTCTACAAGGGCGTGCACCCGAGCCTCAACATTCCGGTCGCGATCAAGGTCGTGCACGAACACTCGGGCAACCAGACGCTGCGCCACCGCTTCGAGCGCGAGGCGGCCGCGATCGCGAGCCTGAACCATCCCGGGATCGTCCGCCTCTACGACTTCGACAGCGACCGCGACAAGCTCTTCATGGTCACCGAGTTCGTGAGCGGCCGCTCCCTCGACTCCTGGCTGCAGGAGATGGGTTCGCTGCGCCTGGAGCTGGCGCTCGATATCTTCCAGCAGGTGCTGGCTGCGGTCCAGGCCGCCCATGAGCAGGGCGTCGTGCACCGCGACCTCAAGCCGCAGAACATCCTGATCTCCGGTCAGGGCAAGGTGAAGGTGCTCGACTTCGGGGTGGCCAAGCTCCTCGACGAGAGCCCCGAGCTCACAGCCGACGGCTTCACGGTGGGCACCCCTCGCTACATGCCCCCGGAGCAGCTGCGCGGCGACCCTGTCGACGCGCGGGCGGACATCTATTCGCTGGGCGTGGTCCTCTACGAGATGCTCGACGGCGACGCCCCTTTCCGCGGTCCGGCGAGTGCGGTCATGCACGCGCACGTGTTCGAGCCGGTGCCGCCCTCCGACCGCATCCCGGACGCGCTCATGCAGGTGATCGGGCGGGCGATGGCCAAGAACCCGGGCGACCGCTTCAGCAGCTGTGCGGAGATGGCGGCCGAGATCCGCTCCCTGGCCCGCTCGGGCATGCTCGTCGTCCCCGCCGCCGAAGAGCCGCCAGCGCCACTCGAAGCCGAGTACCTCGAGGCGGAGCCCGTCGTGCTCGAGCGCCGGTGCCTGCGCGCCAACTGCCAGTCAGCGGGCGCCTGGATGTGCTCGTACCGCGACTCCGAGGGCAGCGCGTGCGAGACCGCCTGGTGCGCGCACCACGCTGTCTTCGTCGAGGACGAGCCCTACTGCGCGCGCCACGCGGCGGTGGTGCGCGCGCTCTCGACCTCGGCCTCCAGCAACTGGGCGGTCCGCGAGCGCCCGCCGGTCGACGACCGCAGCTTCGCCCTCGCCGCGTCGATGCGCGAGGTGCTCGATCCCGACGTGCGCGAGATGCTGCGCCGGCGCCTGCAGGCGGCGGGCGCCATTCAGGTGGTGGCCGACGGCGAGGTGCGGCGGGTCAACCGGGACGGTTCGCCTTCCTGGGAGATCAGCTGGGCGGCGCTCCGCGAGCGCGAATGCCTGATCCGAATCGACATCCGGGTCGACTTCAGCGCTGAAGCCGTGCTCGCGCTCGTCAACGAGGTGCCAGCCTTCTCGGCGCCCCCGGAGTGGAGCAGCCAGTCCGAGCCCGGCGCCCAGGAACGCTTCGTGGCGCGGCTGATCCAGGCCCTGCAGGTGGCGGTCGACCGGCCGCTGGTCGAGCCGACCCGCGCCTTTGAAGTCGACCAGCCCAACGTCGACCACGCACTGCTCAGGGAGACCGCGCTGCGGCTGCTGCTGCGGGCGGGCCCGCTGCCCCCGCACCTGATCGCCGGCGAGCTCGCGATCGGTCCGCGCCTGGTCGCGGCCGAGCTGCGCGGACTCGCGGACATGGAGTACGTCGACGAGCGCGAGGGCATCGTGACCCTGACCCGAGCCGGCCGCAGGCGCGCCGAGGAACTGATGAAGCAGCGCCGCTACATCGGTCCGATGCCGGTTCGGCTCGAGGAGTACCGCCAGGTGGTCGAGCGCGAAGCCGCGCGCGCAATGACCGACGAACGCCTGGCCGAGGCGATGGCCGGCGTGGAGCTCCAGCCGGCCGCCCTGCCGGTGATCCGGAGCGCACTGGCGACAGGCGGGCCTCTGCTCGTCTACGGGCCCGCCGGCAGCGGCAAGACTTCGCTCGGCCGCGCTCTCGCCACCGTCTACGAGCCGGTGGCGGTGCCGGTGGCGATCGAGGCCGGTGGTGAGGTGCTGCGGGTCTTCGATCCCGAGCGCCACCGCCTGGCCGGCGACCAGCCAGCCGACCGCCGCTGGCGGCGGATCGAGGCGCCGCTGATCGAGACCGGCCCGGAGCTCACCACCGAGCTGCTGGAGCCGTACGCGGGCGCCGACGCGACCTGGCTGCCGATCCAGCTGCTGGCCAACGGCGGGATGCTTTTGGTCGACGACCTGGGACGCCAGCGCGTTCCCGCACGCCAGATCGTCGACCGGCTGGCGCCGCTCGCCGAGCGGCGGCACGTCAACCTGCTCGTGGGCGACGCCCACCGGCGCGTCACCCTGCCCTTCCGCGCGCTCCTGGTCTTCGCCACCTCGATGGTTCCAGCTGAGATCCTGACCGAGTTCCAGCTTCGCCACCTTCCGCACAAGCTGCCCATGCACGACCTCGAGCCGGGCGCCTTCGAGCGCGTCTTCCGCGGCCGCCTCGAGGAGATCGGCGTTAGCGCGAGCGAAGGGAGCTACGAGCAGCTTCAGAAGCTGCTCGCGGGCCGCACCGCTCGCGGCGCGCACGCGGTGGCGCTGGCGGACACGGCCGCGGACATCTGCCGCGGCCGCCGCGCGGCCGCGGGTTCGAGGGGACCGGCCGAGATCCTGCCTGGGCAGCTCGACGAAGCCTGGCGCAAGCTCTTCGCGACCCGCTGATGGCGTCCGCCTCGCCGCCGGTGGTCATGCGCTTGAGGGAGGGCCGCCAGCAGGCGGGCCCTCGCCGTGCCTTGGTGGCCGGCGTCAGCGTGGCCATCGTCCTCCTCTCGGGCTCCCTGCTGGTGGCGGCGCTGCTGCGGCTGGCGATGAGGCTCGGCGGCGCCTCCGCGATCGCCGACCCGCTCGGCCTGCCCGTCACCACGGGCGCCGCCTCCCCGGCCTCGACCTGGGGCTACGTCCTCTTCCAGTCGAGCCTGCTTCCGCACCCGGTCCCCGGGACCGCGTCGTGGGCCTGGGGGGGCGGGTCACTGCTGCTGATGGCGGCGGTCGGCATTCAGGCATTCCGGGCCGCTCGCGACTCGAGCCGCCCGAGCGACCTGCTCCTGATCGCCGCGCCGGCACTCCTGGTCGGCCTGACCGCAGGCCTCAGCGAGCTGCTGGCAGACAGAAGAACGCTGCCCATCGAGCTCTCGCCGCTCGTGCTCGGCGTGCCCGTCGCGGCCGTTCTCCTGGCCGCCGCCTGGTCTCGCCTGAGGCTCTCGCGCGCCGCCGTTCCCTGGCTGCGCGCTCTGCTTGCGGCAGCCTTCGCCGTACCTGCGGGGGTCGCGCTGGCCGCGATCCCGATCCTCGCCATCGCGCCCGCGGGCAGCGAGCCGGGGGGGATCTGGCTGGTTCTGCTCGGCGCCTACGGCCCGAACGCCGTGCTCCGAGGAACTTTCGGAAGCGGCCTCCACATCCATACCGTCGTGGGTGTGGCCGCGTTCGCCTGCGCTGCCGCGATCGCCGCCCTCCACCTGCGCACTCGCTCGGTCGCCGAGCGAGCCGGCTTCTGCCTGGCCGCCGCCCTGCTCCTGGCCGCGGCCACCGCGTTGGCGACTCCGGTCTCGAGTCCCGCCGTCGCGCTGGCCGCGTTCCTGGGGGCACTGCCCGGTGCCGCCATCGCGGGCCTGGCCGGTGCCGTCATCGGACCCCCGCTCGGGCGGACCGCCGCCGGCCACCGCCTGTCCATGGTCGCCGCGCTGCGCGCTCTCGGCGACCACCTGCCGCCGCCCCCGGCGACAGAGCTGACCGCTCGGGACATGGAGGGCGAAGAGCCGGACACGAACGACCTCCTGCCGGCCTACCGCCCGGCCGGCCCTGAGCGCGTGGGCCAGGCCGCGGTCGGCATTTCGCTGGTCGTGGTGCTTCTCGTTGTGGTCCTGGTGGCGGCGGCCACGTTTACGGGCACCTCCGCAGAGGACTCGGCGCCCGAGCTCCGCGCAGCCCACGCTTATTTGGACGCCGCCGCCTCCAACGATGCTGACCGGGTGTGGCCCACCGTCGTGGTCGACGCCTCGACCCTGCCGACCTCCACCGGTTCACGCCTGGTCGGGAAGGACGACCTCGCCCGGATGCTCGCGGTGACGGGCAACCAGCACTCGAAGGTGACGGCGGTGACGCTCGAGATCAGCGGACGCTCGGGCTCCACCACCCTGGTCCACGCCCGTTACCTGGAGGCGGGTACCAAGCGGGATGTCACCCTCCCGTTAACCTCCGGCCGCAGCGGCTGGAAGGTGCTTCTCGTGCCCTCGGCGATCACGGTAGGCGCCGGCCCGCGGGCGACGATCGAGATCGATGGCGCATCGGTGATCCTCGCCGCCGGGCAGCCGGTCGCGGTCCTACCGGGCATTCACAGCGTGGAAGCCACCTACCCCGAACCGTTCATTAGGAGCAAGGTGACGGTCGCCGCCGAACAGGCCTACCCGGCCGGCCCCACAGCCAACGTTCCGCCGCAGCTCGCCGAGGGGATGCTGGCGAGCGCGCGGGACGCGATCGGCTCTGCCCTCCGGCAGTGCGCCGCTGCGATGGCGCCCCACCCAGCGCACTGCCCGCAGGCCGTCGACTCCCCGGGCGGCGGGGCTGTCCGCTGGACGCTGGTCGGCGACCCGGCCGCAACCGCGACCGTGACCCCCGACCCGGTGGTGGGCATCGTGTCCACCGGCGGCTTCCAGATGATCGCCGCCTACGACGTCCACCTCCCCGAGGACGTCAAGCACGTTGCCTCGGCGGGCGCTTTCCGCGTCCCACTCACGTTCGCCGGCGGCACCTGGGCGCTCGCCGGCGACGTCGTCGCCGACGGCGCCGGCGTCGCCCGGCCGGCCGCCGCCGACTCCGATCTGCTTGGCGCCGTGCGGGCGGGCTTCCAGCAGTGCGCCGCCTCCCACCTGCTCCGCCCGGCCGACTGCCCGCAGTCGGTGCCCAGCACCCTCTTCGTCAAGGACGTCACCTGGAAGCTGGACGCCGACCCCCTGGGCGGTGCCCAGACCGCTTTCGACGCCCGCCGCGGCGTCCTCACGGTCTCGGGCGCCTACTCGATGACGGTGACCTTCAACGAGGGCGGCCAGGACAAGAGCGCTCAGTCTTCAGGGCGCTACCGCGCCGACCTCCTCTGGGACGGCCAGAAACCTCTGCTGGTCTCCATCGACCGCGGCTAGGGTCGTCAGTGCCGCCGGCTCCTGGCCGCGCGCAGCGACACCGGCGCCCGCCCCATCCCCACCGCCCGCCTGGCAGCGGCCGAGAGCGCAGGCGCCGACGACGGCACCGGCCGCGCCCACAGCACACGGATGCCGGCGGCCGTCCACGAGGAGACCGTCAAGCTGGGCGTGAAGCCGGCCGCGGCGACCGAAGACAGAGCCCCGCCGGGCACGCTGCCGAGCCAGAGCCGAGCCAGGCCTTCGGCGAGGCAGATCGAAGCCACGCCGCTCAGCAGTGCCCTAAACGCACCCTGCCGCCGGAGCCGCGGCACCGTCACGCAGTTCCACACGTAGGCCTCGGCCGGTCCCGGCGTGATCGAGCACCCGACCTCGCCGATCCATTCGGGCGCTGACGAGAGCCACCCGTAGGCGACCACCTCGCCCGCGGCGCACGCGGTGAAGCACCGGCACCCGCGGTTCAGGCGCGCCCGCACCAGGTCTCCCTCGTCGCCCATCGCCTCCACCACGGATTGCGCGGGAGCGCGCACCTCGACCACGGAGAAGGCGGGCCAAGCCGGGGCGGGCGGCGGACTGCCCGACTCCCCCACCAGGTCCGCCGCCCAAAGCGTCAGCCGCGTCAGAGCCGGAAGCTCAGAACCGGAAGAACAGCCGCCGAACCCCCTCGATCACCGCCGGATCGCCGGTCGCCGCCCCGCCCGGAAAGCGCCCGAACACGGTGAGCACGAAATCGGAGGGCGTGAACTTGAACAGTGCCTCACATCCCTCGAACGACCCGGTCTCGGTCTCCGCGGACCACTGACCGTCCTTGACGGTGGCGCGCCACTTGCCGCCCCACGGTCCGGAGACCTCGAACCCGTAAACGGCGTCCAGGCCGGCCGCCGACTCCTGGTCGACGGTGTACTGCATGATGATGTGGCAGTACGGGATCAGGATCCCCGCCGTCGTCTCGTCGATCTCGGCCAGCTTGTTCCCCAGCCCGTACTCGATGTCGTACGGGTGGATGCCGTAGTCCATGATTTGGAAGGCGGGGTAGAACCCGGCCGGCACCGGCCCCATGTACGGATGGGTGACGAGGAAGCCGGTCCACTCTGACCCGGTCAGGCCGTCGAAGATGCCCATGACCTCTTCCGAGTCCCGCTTGAGCCGGTTCAAGGCCTCGTCGCGTGGGAGCGAGCGGAACTCGAGCGCCCGATCGTTGAGCTTCTCGCCCATCACCTGGAGTCCGAGGGCGCCCGTCTCGCGCTCCGCCCGGGCCGCTTCCCAGCGCTCGAGGTAGCCCTCCGTCACGTCGATCATGTGGCCGACCAGGTCGCGCACCTCCCACTCGGTGCACCGGGTCTGAACGTTCCAGTTCTTCGGGTCCTCGACGAGGTCGAAGAACTTCTGGCGGTCCCGCCGGAGCGTGTCCATGACAACGGGCTTCCCCTCAGCAGCCATCGGGTTGATCGGGCCGACCATCGTGCTCACGTTGTGCTCCCCTCCATCAAGCGGCCGACGAGCCGGATCTCGTCCGCCGTCACCTCGTGCCCCATCCCCTGGACGATGTGAACCGCGACGTCGCCCTGCAGGCGCCGAAAGATCTCGCCCGACTCCCGTACCCAGGACGCCGCAATGTGTGGGTCGGAGTCGCTGCAGACCAGGAGAACCGGCGTCCCGGCCAGCGAACCCGTGTAGGCGCGCGGCATGCCTTCGGGGCCGATAAGGCCGCCGCTCAGCCCGACCACGCCTCCGTACCGGCGTGGATGGCGGGCCGCGTATTCGAGCGCCAGGCAGGCGCCCTGGGAGAATCCGAGCAGGATCACCCGATCGAGCGAGAGGTGCTCCGCGACCTGCGCCAGGACCCGATCGAGCGTGTCCAGGGCGGAGGACAGCCAGGGCTCGTTCTCGTCCGGTGGCACCGTGAACGGAAGCGGATACCAGGTGTGGTTCGCCGCCTCGGGGGCCAGGAACGCCCAACCGGGTTTGATGAGCGGTCCCGCGCTGTAGAGGATGTCGGCGGCGCTCGCGCCCCGCCCGTGGACCAGGACCAGCGCCGCCGGCGCCGACTCCAGCGGATCGCCCGCTGTGCGGATCGGCTGACCGGCGTGGAGCCTGGCGATCATCACCCGCTACGCTCTCGCCCTCTGGACTACCGGCGCCGCGATCGGCGGCAGGTTGAGCTTCAGGTTCCCGCGCCGGCCCTCGTACTGGGGTGGGAGCTGAAGGGCAGAGCCGAGCGACTCGGCGGGCTCGTCCACTGTGAAACCCGGCCCCTCGGTCGCGATCTCGAAGAGGACGCCGGCCGGCTCGCGGAAGTAGATCGAGTGGAAGTACTTGCGGTCGATCACGGGCGTCACGTCCCGCCCCGCCTCCACCAGAAGGTCGCGCCAGCCGAGTTGGTGTTCGTCGTCGAACGCGCGCCAGGCGACGTGATGTACCGTCCCGGCCGCCTCCTCGCCCTCCGGAGCGTCGGGCATGACGAGCAGGTCGAGAAGCGATCCCGGCCCGCCGGCCCCGGTCTTGTAGCGAAGGCGCGTGTCCTCCATCCCCGCCGCCCGGAAGCCCATGATCTCCTCCAGGAAGCGCGCGCTGGCCTCCTCGCCGGCGACGGCGAGGCCGACTGAGTGGAAGCCGCGAATGGCGTGATCCAGGGGCACCGGACCATCCAGCCACGGCTGCCAGCGGTCATCCGAGGCCTGCCCGACCAGCTCCAGCTGGATCCCATCGGCGTCTGGAAAGACGATCGCCTGGGCTTCGAAGCGTGACTCGTTGCGGGCCTCGATACCCATCCGGCGCAGCCGGTCCCACCAGTAGCCGAGCGACGGCTCCGGTACAGCGAACGAGACGTTGAGCACCTGGCCGGTGCCCTGCGGCCGCCAGGGCAGGTGCGGCCAGCCGAAGAAGGTCATAGCGGTGCCGGGCGTGCCGACGTAGTCGCCGAAGTAGAGGTGGTAGGTGTCGGGGACGTCGAAGTTGACGGTCTTCTTGATGAAGCGAAGACCGAGGACGGTCACATAGAAGTCGACGTTCTTTTGAACGTCAGCAGTGATGGCCGTGACATGGTGGATACCCGGCACGTCGGCGGGCACGGCACCACAAACCATAACCCTCGCCCGGTGAAATTGGAGAACCGAGCGAGGGCCGTGTGTCAGCGTTCGCTGCAAGGGGGATCGCCAGGGCAAGGAGGACGACGATGCCGATCATCAGCAAGCAACAGCGCATGCTGACGCTGATCAACACCTTTACGGTGGCGCCGGAGCGTCAGGAAGAGCTTGTCAATCTCCTCATCGAGGCCACCGACAAGGTGATGAAGCGTCTGCCCGGATTTGTATCGGCGAATATCCACCGCGGGCTCGACGGCCGTCATGTGGCCAACTACGCGCAGTGGCGGCGCCGCGAGGACTTCGAAGCGATGCTGCGTGATCCGGATGCGCAGATGCACATGAACCAGATCGGGCAGATGGCTCAAGCCGACCCGGTGCTCTACGAGGTTGCCGAGCACATCCCCGAATAGAGCGGTCTCAGGTCCCGCGCAGGTGTTCCGACGCCTCCGCCTCCGTCCGCGCCCACAGCTCGGCGGCCATCGGCCGCTCCATCTCCTCCTGGACGTGCGCGACGAGCCCGATCGCGCGCGCCATCACCGCCAGCCCCCGGGACACGCCCCACGAGAGGCCGAGCTCGCTGGCGATGGCGCCGATCGCACCGGTCGCGTTGACCGGCAGCTCGCGGCCCGTCGCTCGGGTCGCCTCCAGCGAGATCAGCTCCATCAACCGCACGTACCGCCCGGAGAAGCCGTTCTCGGCGGCGACCCGGAAGAGCGGCGCCACCCGTGGGTCGACGGGCCGGTGGAGCGGATGCCCGACGCCTGGAATGGGGCGCCGCGCCGAGCGCAGCGCGGCCACCACCTCCCGCGCCACGTCCTCGGGAGCAGCCTTCGGCTGCAGGCTGAGCGCCTCCTGGAGCATCCGCGCGGCATCGCCGACCGGCCCTCCATAGCGCTCGCCCATGCCCAACAGGCCGGCTGCCACCGCGCCCTGGAGGGACTCGGGCGCGCCATGGTGCGTCAGTCGCGCTGCCAGCGCGCTCGGCGTCACGCCGTGCTCGACCAGCGTGATGGTGATCGCGTTGAAGACGACCGACTCCTGCTCGCTGGGCAGGCGGCCAGTGAGCTCCAGGAAGGCGAAGTCTCCGAGGCTGACGCGCCCGATCATCTCCGGCAGGTCAAGGCCGCGGACCACGATGCGGTCGGGAGTGCTGTAGGCGAGGTCCGAGCGCAGCCGGCGGCGCGGGCGCGTCATGGGCGGCGCACT
Source organism: uncultured Actinomycetes bacterium (assembly GCA_964640005.1). GTDB lineage: Bacteria > Chloroflexota > Dormibacteria > Dormibacterales > Dormibacteraceae > CAZHAC01. The sequence goes on from CAZXGB010000072.1 coordinate 13,219, forward strand.
ACGAGGCGCGTCTTGTAGCCGGCCTCGCCGAACTCTCGCTCTGGCACGAGCCGCACTCGCGCCCGAAATTTGAGCCGGCCGTGGACCGCCTCCTCGATCTCTTCGGCCAAGCCCGGCTCGCCCTTGGCGAAGGTCTCCACCTCGATGGGCACGGGGGGCTCGACGGCCACCGCGTCGGACGTGCGCACAATGCGCGCGCGCCCTGTCACCCGGGGCCGGAACTCGCCCACAATGGCCAGGATCGCCGTCGGGTACACGTTCACCCCGCGGACTATGAACATCTCGTCCCGCCGGCCGATGCAGCGCATCCGGAAGCTGGTCCGGCCGCACTCGCAGCTCGTCCCCTCGACACGGACCAGGTCGCCGCTCAGGAAGCGGACGACTGGCATCGCCTCGCGGCGCAGGTGCGTGTAAACGAGTTCCCCGACAGCGCCCGTTTCGATCGCCAAAGGCTCCCGCGAGTCGGGGTCGACCAGCTCTGGCCACACGTACCCGGTGCCGCAGAAGTGCATGCCCTGCTGAAGCGGGCACTCGCCGAAGAGCGACGGCGAGACGTCGCCGATGCCCATGACCTCGTTCACGATCGCA
>CAZXGB010000073.1:0-13731 GCA_964640005.1 uncultured Actinomycetes bacterium
TGATGTGCGAGCTCTCGCGCTCCGATCCGCGCTTTCCGCGCTACCCGCGTTTGCCGGTTCTCAGGTGTGAGGGCTACCGGCCCGCAGCAGGCCCACGGGATGAGCGTGCGCATCGGTCTTGATGGCGAATGGGCTTTCGCCCTCGGCAATGCGGGCGATGGCCAGCGCCCGCTCCCGGTAGAAGCGTTCGATCGCCGCATCCGAGTGCCCTTTGCCCCCCAGTGGCGGCTGTCGGGGCTGCAGCTGCGCCGCGCTGACGTCGCTTGGTATGCGCGCCTTGTCGACGTACCGCCAGGAGCCGGGGATCTCCTCCTGCACTTCGGCGCGGTCGACTACCGGACGCGTGTCTGGGTCGACGGCGAGCTGGTGGCCGAGCACGAGGGCGGCCACACGCCTTTCACCGCCGGCTTCGCTCATGTGGCCAGGGGAGGCGACCGCGCGACGGTCGTGGTGCGCGCTGAGGACCCGCTCGAGGACGTCGAGGTTCCGCGCGGCAAGCAGTTCTGGTCCGAACAGCCGGAGGGCATCTTCTACACGGCGACCACGGGGATCTGGCAGAGCGTTGAACTGGAGCGGAGGCCCCAGCGCGCGCTGCGCGGAGTCAGAGCGATCGCCCATCCGCGCGCGGGCGCGATCGAGGTCGTGGGCGAAGGTCCCGGCAGGCTGGAAGCCGTGGTCCGGCTCGACGGACGTGAGGTGGCGCGGGGCTTCGGACGGCTGGAGCTGGCGGAGATTCGCTGGTGGAGCCCGGAAGCGCCGGTGCTCTACGAGGTCGAGGTCCTGCTTCTCGATGCCAGCGGTGAGGTGCTCGACCGTACGGTCAGGCGGACCGGCCTGCGGACGATCGAGTGCCGCGACGGCCAGTTCCTGCTCAACGGCGAGCCCTACGTCCAGCGGCTGGTGCTCGACCAGGGCTACTGGCCGGACGGCGGGCTCACCGCCCCCTCTCGCGAAGCGCTGATGCGCGATATCGAGCTCGCCAAGGAGCTCGGGTTCAACGGCGCTCGCAAGCACCAGAAGCTGGAGGACCCGCGCTGGCTCGACCTCGCGGACGAGCTCGGGTTCCTGGTCTGGGTCGAGATGCCGAGCTTCCACCGCTGGTCGCCGGCGGCCGGCCGGCGGCTGGCCGCGGAGTGGGCGGAGGTGATCCTCCGCGACCGCGACCATCCGAGCGTCGTCGCCTGGACGCCGGTCAACGAGAGCTTTGGGCTCCGTGAGCTGCCGCCTGCGGAACGCGCCGGCTACCTGGTCTCCCTGTACGAGCTCACGCACCGGCTCGACGGCACCCGGCCCGTGTCTTCCAACGACGGCTGGGAGCACGCGATCACCGACCTCTGCACGCTTCACGACTACGCACCTGCGGCCGACCTCGCGCGCCGCTACTGGTCGCTGGAGACGGCCCTCGCCGGTGGCCGACCGGCCCCCGCCTACCTGCCCGGCTACTCCTACCGGGGCGAACCACTGCTGGTCAGCGAATTCGGCGGGCTCGCGCTTCGCGGCTCAGGCGGGTGGGGATGGTCGGAGGTCGGGAGTGAGCAGGAGTTCCTCGCCACCTACTCGGCCCTGGTGTCGGCGCTGATGCAGCCGGGTCCGGTCGAAGGGTTCTGCTACACGCAGTTGACCGACGTCGAGCAAGAGCGGAACGGATTACTGACCGCGGACCGCCGCCCGAAGGTGGACGTGGCCGCCATCCGCGCGACCACGTCCATGCCCAAGCAGAGAGGCTAGCCCGTCAGGCCGTGGCCCCTGCCGGGCGCGCGGCGTCGATGTGCTCCACGATCAGGCCGGCGACTTCCGGAGCGCGCTCGATGACGGGGCCGTGGCCGCACTGCTCGAGCACGACCTCACGGACTGAGGACCGGTCCTTCCGGCGTTCGAACACCGCCCGCGTCTGTGTCACGGCGGGCTGGGGCGGGAAGACGTCCATCCCGGGCCAGCCGGGTACGGCACCCAGCTTGCCCAGCTGACCGAAGTCGAACATCGACTCGTCGGAAACGACCTGGTCCTCGTCACCCCGAATCCAGAGCACCGGCACCGGGTCGGCGACGTCACCGAAGGCGCTCGTGTTGCAGTAGACGGGCGCCATCGCGTTGTTCACGCCGGTCGTGCCCGGCGCCACCATCGGCCAGTTTGGCGATGGCTTCGAGCTGCCCGGGTAGAAGTCGTCGCCGATTGCGGTCAGAAGCACCTCGGCGATCAGCTCGTCCTCGTCCGGCGCCTTGTAGCGCGGCGACCAGAAGAAGGTGCGCATGGTGACTCGGGGGCTGGAGACCGGCTCGTCCTCCGACATGTCGCCGGCGGCCATCCTGCGTATGAAGTCGGGCGCCACGCCGCCGCCGCCGCTGCCCGCGGCGTCGGGCCAGGTGAGCGTGCCTTGGACATCGCGAGTGGCGCCAAAGCCGTAGGGCGAGAGCGGGGCGATCAGCGTCAGCGACGCCAGGTCACCGCCGTGGTCGAGCTCGTACTGCTGGAGGATGCCGCCACCCATCGACCAGCCCGCAGCATGCACGCGCCGGCCGTCCGCCCAGCCGAGGGCCTCGACCAACGCTCGCAAGTCATCGCTCCAATCGCGCAGGCCGCGCGTCGCATCGATCTCAAGACGCTGGGTCCGACCGAAGCCGCGGAGGTCGGGCGCGACCACGCGGAAGCGGCCCTTCGGAAGCGACTCTGCGACCGCTTTCCAGAAGCGGCCGGTAGTGATGTTGCCGTGGACCAGGAGGAGCGGTTCGCCGTCCTCCGGGCCATCGACCCAGCAGTTGGAGCTGATGCGCGCGGTGTCGACGGTGTGGGAATCCATCCTGACCTCCAGGTGATCGTCGATCGGTGTCCCTGAAGGATAGGGGCGCCGCAAGAATCGACCAGCGAGGACGTAACAGAGTGGTAGCGCAGCACACCGATTCGGCTGCGGGGGGTTTGAAGGCATGTCGACGCTGTCGGCGCTGCTCGTACTCGGGCAGGGCGCGTTTCTCAGTGGCTCATGGTGGGTGGCCAAGGCCCTGCGCGCCGACGGAAGCGGCCGCGCCAGGTGGGTCGTCTGGGCCTCCCTCATAGCGTCCCTGGCCGGCGTGCTGCCCGAGGTGGCGACCGCGATCGCCGGCAAACCTGAGCTCAGCAACGCTGCCCAGGCGGCCGGCCTCCTCTCAGTCACCGGCATGGCCGTTTCGCAGTCGAGCCTGGCCTTGGTCGCAGGGATGCGCGGGGTGCAGTCGGCCCGCGCGCGCGGCCGGCTCGCGGCGACCGCACTGCGGCAGCTGGTGCACGGCGACGCCGCCTTCGCCGCCGGCCGGTTCGACGAGGCGCGCACCTCGTATCAGGCCCAGGTATCGTCGGCCCAAACGGCAGGTGACTTCAAAGCCATCCGCACCGGGCTCACCCGGGTCGGCTGGGTCGAGTACGTCACGGGTCGCCTCGAGCAGGCCCGCGGATCGGCCGGCTGGGCGGCCGACGGCGGCGAGCTCGACGGCGCGTCGGGATCCGCGGTTGTACTGCTCGCGGGCTGCCTGGCGATGGCCGGGGGCCACCTCGAAGTCGCCCGGCCCGCCATTGAAGACGCGGTGCGAATGGCAGACGCAGCGCACGACACCTCGCTGGGGGCTCTGACGAGAGTCGCCCTCGGCTGCGTGCACTACCTGGAGGGGTGGAACGAAAGCGGCCGCCAGTATGTGGAGGAGCACCTCGCGGCGGAACTCCGGCTCTTCGATCGCCAGGTGGCGGGCGCTCTGCTTCTGGCCCTCAGCGTCGCCGCTCGCCACCGCGGTGAACGCGCCGACGCCGCCGCCTTCGCCAAGCGGTCGGCGGCGCTGCTGGGCGGCAACGCGACGCTGGCGCCCCTGGCCGAGCACGCGGCTCAGCCGGAGTCGTCGCCCAGGCTGGAGCCGCAGGCCCGGAAACTCATGTTCCTCGTCCTGCCCGCTGGCCCAGCCTTGGGCGCGACCACCTTCAGCGGATAAAGGGACTGGCCAGCAGCTGCCGCTTCTCGAACCCGAGTAAGTAGGTATCCGGCCAGTCGCGGAAGCCGTGGTACATCAGGGATCGGCAGTTCGGGTGACCGGGTTCGGAATCGCAAGGCATGGGGTGGGGCAGACCGAGGGCGTGACCGAGCTCATGGGCAAGACCACCGACCCAGCGCGGCACGGCCTTCTCCGCGGGCCACATCGAACGGCCGTCCAGCCCGAGCAGATCGTGAAGCGGCAGCAGGCAGACGCCTGCTGCGCCGCCGATGGCCTGGCCAGCGCTGGGCTCAGCGTGGATGTAGATGACGTAGCGGTGCTGCGGGTCGTTGAAGCGGGCTCCGGCGCCGGCGACCGCGTTCTCCCAGAACCACTGCGAGCGCGGCGAGCCATGAGCGTCATGCTCTCGGAACCAGGCGGCCGGGTGCGGACTCACCACAAGCTCAACGATTTGCTCTTCGAGCTCGATGCTCGGCCCACCCAGCTGTGCCACCAGCCAGTCACGCACCTCGACCAGGGCTGACTCGACGGCCCGCTCGAATCGCGGGTCCGGCTCCTCGTCAGCCGGAACCAGGTACAGGGTCCGAACGGTCCTGAGTCCCCCGACTTCCAGAAAAGTGGCGAGATTCACCGGCGGCTCCTAGTCGTTTCCAGAAAAGGGGCGGAAATTGGGCGGGATGTGGCCAACGTTGTTGGTTACCGGAGCCGGGGGTCGAGTGCGTCCCGCAGCCCGTCGCCGACCAGGTTGAACGCCAGCACGGCACCGAAGATCGCGAGCCCTGGGTAGGTCACGAGCGCGGTGTCGCTGAAGATGAAGCCGCGCGAAAAGCCGAGCATCGAACCCCACTCGGGCGTCGGCGCCTGGACGCCGAAGCCGAGAAAGCCGAGCCCCGCCGCGACCAGGATCGCGTTGCCGAGCTGGAGTGTGGCCTGCACGATCACCGGGGCCAGCGAGTTGGGAATCACGTGGCGCAGGAGGATGAGCGGATTGGACACGCCGAGAGACCGCGCCGCCTCGACGTAAGGCAGCTCGCGGATCGAGAGGGCGGAAGCCCGGACCAGCCGGATGAAGCCCGGTATGGAGGTGATGCCGACGGCGATGACGACGTTCTGCACGCCAGGCCCGATGCCCGCCACCAGGGCCAGCGCGAGGAGGATTCCCGGGAAGGCGAGGAGGATGTCGGTCAGGCGCTGCAGCAGCAGGTCCACCCCGCCGCCGAAATACCCGCTGATGGCACCGAGCGGCAGGCCGACCGCCAGCCCGATGGCGACCGCGAAGAACCCGATCACCAGCGTGTAGCGAGCGCCCAGCATCAGGCGGAGCAGCTCGTCGCGGCCCAGGTCGTCGGTTCCGAGCGGGTGCTGGAGCGAGGGTAAGAGAAACGCGTCGCCCAGGTTGTTCGCATACGCGTCGCTGTGAATGAGGAGGGGGCCGAACAGGCTCAGGAGAACGTAGAGGCCGAGCACTCCTATGCCCGCCAGGGCACTCGGGTGCGTGCGCAGCCGCCGCCATACGCGACTGCCGCCGGCGGCCGGCGCCGCCGCCTCTATAGCCTGCTCGGCGGCCTCAGCCGTACCGAATGCGGGGATCGACATAGGCGTAGAGGAGGTCGACCGCGAGGTTGACCAGGACGAACATCGTTGCCAGCAGGAGCACGACGCCCTGCACGACCGCGTAGTCGCGGCTGAAGATGGAGTCGACCAGGAGCCGGCCGACGCCTGGCCAGCCGAACACGGTCTCGGTCAGCACCGCGCCCCCGAGGAGGAGGCCGAACTGGAGGCCGATGGCCGTGATCACCGGCAGGAGCGCGTTTCGGAGCGCGTGGCTGATGAGGACGGTCCTCCGGTCGGCGCCTTTGGCCCGCGCGGTTCGGACGTAGTCGAGCCCGAGCACCTCGAGCATGGCGCTCCGGGTCTGGCGGGCGACAAACCCCATGGAAAAGAAGGCGAGCGTGACGCTTGGCATGACGAAACCGAGCGGATCCTCAGCTCCGGCCGCCGGCAGGAGGTGCAGGTTGACCGCGAAGATCACGATCAGCATCAGCCCGAGCCAGTAGACGGGCATCGACACGCCGAAGACGGAGACGGCCGAGATCAAAAGGTCGAGCCGGGTGTTGTGGCGCGTGGCCGCGAGTACGCCCAACGTGACCCCGAGGACGGTTGCCAGGGCCATGCTCACGATCGCAAGCTCCACGGTGTAGGGCAGTCGCTGCAGCAGATCGTGCAGCACCGTGTCGCCCGTCCGGGCCGAGGTGCCGAGGTTGCCCCGAAGCAGCCGGAACATGAAGTCGGCGTACTGCACCCAGAGCGGCTGGTCGAGCCCGAGCTGGTGGCGCAGCCGTTCGACATCCTCCTGGGTCGCGGTCGGTCCGGCCATCACTCGCGCGGGGTCGCCGGGCAGGAGGTGGACCATGATGAAGACGATGGTCGCCGCTCCCAGGAGCGTCGGTATGGCGGCAAGCGTCCGGCGCGCTATGTAGGTCAGCACGCCGGCCGCTCGTTTATCAGTTGGCTTCCTACCTTGGCGAGGCCCAGGTCGTGACGAACTTCTCGTTGGGAAGGCCGTACACGTTGGAGACCTTGCTGGTCGTCACGAAGGGGTTTTTCTGGTTGTACAGGAAGATCCACGGCGCGTCGTTCCAAACGAGCTTTTGCGCGTTGCAGTAATCCGTCTTGCGCTGGTTCTGGTCGCTCTCGCTGAGCGCCTTCGTGATCAGGTCCTCGACCTGCGGGTTGGTGTAGTAGGAGGTCGCGAGGCCGGCGTTCGGCCACTGCGTCTTCGTGAACTGGTTCATCTGCTGGCTCATGTCGAGGTAGCCGGGAGCCCAGCCCAAGAAATGCATGTCGACCTTACCCGGCGGCGGCACGTTGACCTGTGCCAGGTAGCTCGGCCAGTCGCTGGTGCCGGGCCCGTCGACCTGGACGCCAACGCCGCGGAGATCGCCCGCGACGGCCTGCGCGACCGTGATGTCCTGCACGTAGCGGCCTGTCGGTGCGACGAACTTCACGTGCATCCCGGTGGCGCCGGCCGCCGCCAGCATCTGCTTCGCCTTGTTCGGATCGAAGGGATAGCTGCCGACCGAGCAGTAGCCGAAGAGCGACTTGGCGGCCGGCGCGTCGAGCGGTTGGGCGGCCCCGAACATCACCTTCTGGATGATCGCGTCCTTGTTGATGGCGTAGTTGAGTGCCTGCCGGACCTCCTTTTTCCCGAGAAGCGGCTGGTTGGGGTCCTGGGTGTTGAGGACGATCTGCAGCGTGCGATCGCTGGGACCGTAGATCACGTTGACCGCGCTGTTGTTCCTGAGGGCGGGCAGGTCGTTGGCGGGCGGCAGGTAGGCCACGTCGGCCTGACCTGAGAGCACTGCCGACTCCCGCGTGGTCGCCTCTGGAATGATCCGGTACTGCTGGCTGGCGTAGTTCGCCTTGGTCCCCCAGTAGTCGTCGTTCCGGGCGAGAGTGATGTGGTCCCCGGCGACGCGCTCCTTGAACTTGTAGGGCCCTGTGCCGCAGGGCTGGACCACGGTCGCGAATGTGTTCGGGGCGACGGTGACGGAGTTGGGGCAGATGATCCCGGCGACGGTCTGCGTGAGCGCGGCCAGGAAGGGCGCGTTCGAGCTCTTGAGGACGACTTTGGCGTGGGTGTCGTCGACGACGTCGACGTGATCGATGCCGTTCTTGCCGCCCAGGATGCCCGCCTGCGGCTTGAAGGTCCGCTTGTCCACCGCGAGTCGCTCGAGGCTGAACTTGACGGCGGCCGCGTTGAACGGCGTGCCGTCGTGGAACTTGACGCTCGAGCGCAGAGCGAACGTGTATGTAAGGCCGTCGGACGACTCCTGCCAGGAGGTTGCGAGAAGCGGCTTGACGGCGCCCTGCTGGTCGATCGTGACCAGCGGCTCGACCATCATGTCGATGATCTGCTGCGACGTGGTCGTGGTCTGAGCGGCGGGATCGAGGGTGTCGGGATCGATACCGATCGCCGTCTTGAGCAGGTCGCCTTGCTTACCGGTGTTCCCGCTGGTGGCTGTGGCGCCAGGTCCACCGCCCGACCCGCAGGCCAGGGTGAAGGCGCATGCCAGCAGCACCGTCAGTAGACGTCGCTTCATCTTCAATCCCCCGTCCAGTAGAAAAAGTGAGTGCAGTATAGGTGGGGGGTTTTTGTGTGTCAGATACGAAATCGAGTGGCCAGGTGCTCGGTCAGTGCGTCCAGCATTTCGGCGCCCATTTCGGAGGTGGCTCCGACGGGGTTGCCGAGGATGCCGTTGGGCGAGATCGACCGTATTCCCTCCCGGAATAGGCGCTCGGGGTCCAGATGCCCGGTCAGTCCCGGCCGCGCGGTACGCTGGCCGCGATCCGCTGCGCTTCGCTCAGGCTGACATGGTCCTCGAGCCGAAAGACGACGCCATCCCGCTCCCAAATCAAAGTGTTCGTCGCCAGTCGAAGGGTGTCCTGCTGCCCCGCGAAGTACACCTCGTGCGGGCTGCCCTCGATCCAGATCGCATCCGCGGAACCGACCGTGGTTCGCGTGACGGTCGTTCCGGGGCCCACCATCTTGGTCGCGATGAGGACGTCGTAGCCCGAACCGCTCGCCTCGGAGACGATCGCGGTGCCGTAATCGAGGGTCACGATGACGCGTGCGCCCGGAGTCACCGTGATCGTCGACGGAGTACCGAGCGCGGCCGGCGCTTCGACCGGGAAACCCGCATCCCTTGATGCGGCCTCCAGGTTGGGCTCGCGCTTCTGAGTCGCGATCGGGGAAGCGGAAGGCGACACGGAGGGGAGGACCTGGACGGGCACGATGCGAACGCCGTGGAAGATGAAGTCGGAGGCAGCGGCGGCCGTGACGGCGGCACCGAGCGCGGCAGCCGCCGCCAAAGCCGCAATCAGGTAACGGCGGCCCGGTCGCGGCGCGCGCGGGACGGCCGTGAAGCGGGGCGTCGCCGGCCAGTCGAGTTCCGACCCCAGGGCGAGCAGCAGCTCTTCGATCCGTTCGGAGGGCATCGGGCGCTCAGACATGGGCTTTCGTGCCCTCCGGCTGCATCTGAGCTCGGAGCCGCTCCAGTGCGCGGCTGAGCCGGGACTTGACTGTGCCCTCTGCGACACCGAGCGCCGCTGCCGCCTCGACAACTGGAAGGTCGAGCAGGTAGCGGAGCTGGATGACCTCCCGGTCCTCCCGCGAAAGCCTTCCAAGGGCGGCCAGAAGAGCCATTCGCTCCCGGGCGGCGAGGGCGGCCGCCTCCGGGGACGGGGCCGCGTCCCCGGTGCGCGCCGCCTCCGCGACCCGGAGCGTCATCGCCTCCCGTCGGGCACTGGAGCGGACGCGGTTGCGCGCCTCGTTGCCAACGATGGTCAGCAGCCAGGGGCGGAACGGCTCGCCGGGCCGGAAGCGGCTGAGGGCGCGATGCGCCTTGAAGAAGCCGTCCTGTGCCGCCTCCTCGGCGTCGGCAGCGCTCCCCGTGATCAGCAGCGCGGTCCGAAAGGCCAGCTCCGAGTACCTGTCCACCAGCTCCTCATAGGCGCGCTGGTCTCCGCGCCGCGCGCGCTCCACCAGCCCCGAGTCGTCTTGATCGACCTTTTGCAGTGGACGGCCCTCCACTCGTTCGTCAGTTCGTACACCTGGCGGACGTCCGCGGTTCCGCGCTCATAATCGGGAGCCGGTCATGCCCGGTAATCCCTGTCCGCGCGCGGTCGCGCTGCATCGCCTTTCGGAGGAGACTTTCGACCTGCTCGTGATCGGCGCCGGGATCATAGGCGCCCGCGTCGCCCTGGAGGCGACGCTCAGCGGCCTCAAAGTCGCACTCGTGGACGCCGGCGACTTCGGCGGCGGCACCTCGTCGGCTTCCTCAAAGCTGATTCACGGCGGGCTCCGCTACATGCGCCGGGGCGATTTCGGACTGGTTCGCGAGGCGCACATGGAGCGGAGGGCGCTGATGACGCGGGTCGCGCCTCACCTGGTGCGCGGCCTCGACTTCCTGGTCCCGGTCTATCCAGGTGCCCCGGATGGACCCCTGGTCGTCGGCGCCGGCATGCTGCTTTACTCGGCCCTTTCCGGGTTCAGGCAGTCGCGTGGCGGGATCCTTTCGGCGCGCCGGGCGCGCTCCCTGGTGCCGCCTCTGCGCGTCGAGGGACTGCGCGCCTGCGGCATCTACCGCGATGCGCAGACCAACGACACCCGGCTCGTTCTCGCCACCGTCACCGCCGCCGCCCGCGCCGGCGCCGTCGTTCTCAACCGGGCCCGCGTGACCGCTCTCGACGGCCGCCCGGGCGGGGTCGCCGAAGCGACCGTATTGGCCGGGTCGGACGAGCTGCGCGTGCGCGCCCGCAGCTGCGTCAACGCGGCCGGACCGTGGGTTGACGCGGTTCGCCAGCTCGAAGCTCCCGGCGTCCGCCCGATGGCGCGGCTGTCGAAGGGCGTGCACCTGACCCTGCCCCTTCCGGAAGGGATGCGGGCGGCGCTGACCGTCCAGCAGGACCGAGGGCGAGTCACGTTCGCCGTGCCCTGGGAAGGCCTCCTTCTGCTCGGCACCACGGACACGCCCTACCAGGGAGACCCATCGGACATCACAGTTGCGAGCGCCGAAATCGACGAGGTGCTCGGAGAGGCGGCGAAGGCGCTCGACCCGGCGGTCGTCGCGCGCACGCGCGTCCTCAGCTCCTTCGCCGGCCTTCGGGTGCTGCCAATGGGCGAGGGCGACGTGGCCGGCGCGTCACGTGAGCATGTGGTCGCGGTCGGCCCGCGTGGTGTCGTGAGCGTCGCCGGCGGCAAGCTCACAACTCACCGGCAGATAGCGATCGACGTCCTCCGCAGACTGCCTGGCTTTCCCTCCGGCCACTTCCGGCTCCACGAGGACCCGCTGCCCGGCGCCTCGGCGCCCAGCCCGCGCCCGAACGGCATCGATGAGGAGTCCTGGGCGCACCTTGTCCACTTCTACGGCTCGGAGGCGGTCAACGTCCTCGATTATGGTTCGCCCGAGCGCATCCACCCCGCCGCCCCCGACGTTTGGGCGCAGGTGGGTTATGCGGTCGAGAACGAGTGGGCGATGGAGCTGGACGACATTCTGCGGCGGCGAACGACGCTCTGGTACCGGGGGCTCGCCGGCGAGGTGGCGGAAAGGGTCGCCGACGCAACCGCGGGGCGGGGTCCGGTGTTTGTTGGGCGATGAACCTCGACGCTCGATTCGAGCGAATGGTGCGGGAGCACGAGCACGGGATGTTTGTCTTCGCCCTCGGCCTCACAGGGTCGCGAGCGGACGCGGAGGACATTGCTCAGGATGCGTTTGTCCGCGCCTACCGGGCGCTTCGTGGATGGGACTCGGAGCGGCTGGACGCGCTCGCCGAGCGGGCCTGGCTGCGCCGCATCTGCCTGAACACATGGAAGAACCGGGTTCGGGCGGCCGTCCGCCGACCGGCGGTGGAGCTGGCGGAAACGGTCGTCGCCGATCCGGCTGACAGCCCCGAAGAGCAGGCGCTGGCCGCGGTTTCCCAAGAAGAGGTCTGGCGGGCCGTGGCCGGACTGCCCGAACCGCAGCGTGCGGCGGTGACGCTTCGCTGGCTCGACGACCTCTCGTATGCCGAAGCGGCCGAGGTGATGGAGATGCCGGTCGGGACGGTCAAGTCCCACGTATCGCGGGGCCTTGCGGCGCTCCGGCGAACGCTCATCGGACAGGAGGTCGCGTGATGCCGTTGGAGCAGGTGCTGAGGAGGGCGGGTCGATCCGAGCGAGTGCCGGAGGGCTTCGCCGAGCGGGTCCTGGCGGCGGCAGGCGTTCGGGCGCCGCTGGGCTACGCGCCCGTTGAGACGCCGATCGGGCTGGTATACGTCGCCTGGGGAGCGGCGGGCGTCGCATGCGTCTCCCGCGCCGGCTCGGACGCGGAGTTCTTGAAGCACCTGGACCGGCCGGCGACGCGCGCCGCCGCGGTTCCCACTCGCGTCCTCTCGGCGCTCAAGGCGGGCCGGGGCGCGGGTCTCGACTACGACCTCTCCGGCCTGACCGATTTCGAGCGCGCGGTGCTGATGAAGACGCTGGAGATCCCGCGGGGCGAGGTCCGCACCTACTCGTGGGTGGCGCGCGAGATCGGCCGGCCAGGCGCGGTACGCGCGGTCGGCACGGCGCTCGGGAACAACCCGGTTCCGCTCCTCATCCCCTGCCACCGGGTCGTTCGTTCGGATGGCGTGATCGGGGAGTACTCGATGGGTGGTCCGGAGGTTAAGCGGTCGCTGCTCGGCGGGGAAGGGGTCAGCCCCGCCGACCTCGCCCGGCTGGAAAAGCTCGGTCGTTCGGGCGCCCGCTTCGTGGGCTCGGACACGACCCACGTCTTCTGCCTGCCCGCCTGCAAGGACGCGCGCCGAATCCAGGATGCGCACCTGGTGCCCTTCCGCTCGGCTCTCGAGGCTGAGGGCGCGGGCTACCGACCGTGCTCGCGCTGCCGGCCCCTGGGCGGCTCGACCGAGGCGGCCTAGCCCAGGCTGTAGATCGCGGGCAGCTCGCGGTAGAGGCCCGCGTAGTCGAGCCCATACCCGATCACGAAGCGGTCTGGGATCACGAAACCCGTGAAGTCGATGTCGACCTGTTCTTCGCGCCGCGCGGGCCGGTCGAGGAGGGCGGCGAGCCGGACGCTCGCCGGCCTGAACGCCTTGAGCCGGCGGACGATCACATTGATGGTGCGGCCGGAGTCGACGATGTCCTCGACGAGCAGCAGGTGGCGGCCGGTGAGCGGGCCCTCGACCATGTGCGCGAATTTGACCTTTCCGCTCGAGCTGGTGCCCGTGCCGTAGCTGGAGGCGCGCACGAACTCGAGCTCGGCGGGGATGCTGAGGCAGCGCAGGAGGTCGGCGGCGAAGACGGCGGCGCCTTTCAGGATCACGACCAGCACCAGCGGCTGGTCGATGTCGGAGTAGCGCTCGCTGATCTCGGCCCCCAGCTGCTGGACACGGCGCGCGATGCGGCGCTGAGAGATGAGCGGCTTGCCCTCGGCCGGCGGCTGAGGAGTCGCCAGCGTGGTCGAGTGGACCTCAGCGGTCGGGCCGTTCTCGGCCAGGACAGAAGAGGAGTGCGCTAGGACCTCCGGCGGCATGGATAGGACATTCAGTCTACCAAGGGTGGTAGGGGTCCGACGCTCGCCGCGGCCGGCGTCCGCCGCCGGTAGCGGGAGCCGTGGAAGCGGCTGAAACCGCCGTCGAAGTTGAGCGCCAGCCCATCGTGGTAGACGTCCGGTCGCGAACTGGCGTGCGGCTTATGGCCGTGGACGACACGGCGGGCATGAGTGAGCTCGAGCCAGTTCACGAGGCGTGTTCGGCTCCCCTTGAAGACCAACCCCGGCGACATGACGTCCCAGAGGATGTCCTCTTGCCCAGTCGCCAGCAGTCGAGCGCCCTCGGCGTTGATCGCCGCCACCGGGTCGGGCTCGCCGTGCTCGATCAGCTTTGTGTAGAGGTCGCTATCGCTGTGCTGGGCCAGCGTCCCGTCAGGGAGGGGCAGCAGGAGCGGTCGCCGGCGCAGCCAGTCGATCAGCTGCTCGTCCTTCTCCAGCTCCGCCATCTCATGCGGATGGCCGCCGATGGAGAGCCAGTAGGGCATGCGCGAGCGGTCGCGCAGGGCCCACAGCATCATCACCTCGTGGTTGCCCAGCAGCACTTCGCTGTTGGGCCGGTCGCGCGCGTAGCGCAGGGCGCCTACGCCGAACATGCCGCCGTCCACGAGGTCACCGAGGAATACGGTCCGCCAATCGACGGGCGGGTACGGCTTGAGCGCGCTGAAGAGGCGCTCGAGGTCGCCGTGGACGTC
>CAZXGB010000074.1:0-13707 GCA_964640005.1 uncultured Actinomycetes bacterium
TCGTGGACAAGATCCAGAAGATCGACGGCGTCTTCAAGACGATCACCTGCCTGGTCGTCAAGTAGCCGGAAGGCCTATATCGGAGCGGTACCAGCCACAGAGCTCGAGCACGCCTTCGTCGAAGCTGCCCACCATCGGCGACCAGACCAGCTCGCGCCGGGTTCGGGCGCCATCGTACAAGTGCGCCTTGGCCTGCAGGTCGACCCCCACCAGGTTCGGCCAGCAATCGCTCCCCACCGGTGTTCGCAGCTCCCTGATCATCGCCGCGACGTAGGCGATGTCGTAGGGGACCGAGCCGATCCGTGCCGGCACCCGCAGCACGTGCGCGGCCATCTCGAACAACTCTCGCCATGTCGCGTCGAAACCGCCGGCGAGGTAGGTGGCGCCCGGCCGGCCTCGCGTCGCCGCCGCCGCCAGCGCCCGGCCCAGGTCCGACCCGGCCAGGAAAGTCCGCCGCTCGCGGCCGCCGTTGACCAGGCGCAGGCTGCCCCGCTCGAGCTCCGCCAGCATCCGCGCCAGCACGCGGTCGCCGGCGCCGAAACCCGTGGCCGCCCGGACCACGATGACCTCGACGTCGCCGGCGTTCCTGCGCAGCCAGGCCTCTTCCTGCAGCTTCAACTTCTCGAAGGGGTGCGCCGGGCGCGGATCCATGCGTTCGTCGATCGGAGCCGGACCCTGGTGATCGTGCCCATACACCAGTGCCGACGACAGGTGCACGAGCCGCTGGACGTGCGCGCGCCGGCAGGCGCCGAGGACGCGTGACATGAGCGGGTGCGGGTCGTGAGCCACTCGAAGGCGGGTCGCGATGTCCCAGGTGGGTGCGCACAGAAGGACAACCTGCGCCCCTTCCACCGCCTCCTCGATCTCTCCGGAGGCTTCGACCGCCAGCGCCTCAGGCAGCGCGCGCAGGGCGTTGCGCCCCGCGTACTCGGAGGCGCCGACCACGACCACCTTCACGGGTCGGTGATCCTAACCGTCAGGCGGGCGATTGTCGCCTCGCCGGCGCCGTAGGCGCCGCGGAAGCAGACCCGCAAACAGGCCCCGGCGTGGTGGCCGGTCGGCTCGGCCGAATGCGCGCAGGATCGCCGTACGAACCTGATCGACGATCCGCTGAACGCGCCGGTTGAGCTCCCACCAGGCCGGCGGATCGGGATCGATCGGCGGCCCGATCGAGATCCGGATCTGGCCGAATGGGCGCAGGCGGTCGATACCGAGGACCGCGACCGGGCAAATCGGCACCCCCGCCTGGAGCGCGAAGTGCGCGACGCCCTTCTTGAGCGGGCGCAAGGCGCGCCCCTTCGAGTACCTGCCCTCCGGAAAGATGAGCACGTTTCCACCCCGGCTCAGCACCTGATAGACGCTCGTCACGCCGCGCTCGTCGAGTTCGCCCTGAAAGGGCTGGATCGGGAAAACACCGAACTTGGGCACGAGCCAGCGCTTCCAGCCACGGTTGAACACGGTGTCGCGCCGAGCCATCGTGTAGACCATCGGACGCTTCGGGAACACCGCGAGCAGGAAGGCGGTGTCGAACCAGGCCTGGTGGTTGGCGGCGATGATGAAGGGCGGGGGCGGCAGGTTCTCGAGGCCTTCGACCGTGGTCCGGAAGAACGTGAAGATCAGGAAGCGAAGGATCGAGACCGCGGCTCGGTAGAACCACGGGGGCCGGTAGGGGTCCGGGTGAACGAGCGGATCGAGCTCCGGGCCGGCCACCTTTCCGGCGCCGATTGCAATCTCGTACTCCGGGCCCCGGTAGGAGCCCGCGGGTGGCCCCGCCTGGACGGGACGTTCGAGCTCGCCCGGCAGGTCGGTGGGCTGAGTGGCAATCCGGGGTGGGCGTGGCTCGCCGGGGACGGCCGGCGAAGAATCAGCCGGCGAGGAAGTCTCCGACCGCTCGGTTGAACTCATCGGGCCTCTCCGACTGCGGAGTGTGGCCGGCTCCGTCGATCACCGCCAGCCGAGATGAGGGCAGCAGGCTGTGCGCGCGAGTCGCGTGCGTGACCGGGAAGAGGGGGTCGTCGGCGCCCCAGACCAGCATCACGGGCATCCGCAGCTCGCCCAGACGGCCGCTCAGGTCGTGCATTCCGAAGAGCGCCGCGGGACTCGCCATCGAGCGCACGGTAGCCAGGTACGCCTCGGCGTAGCCCTCGGCAGCCAGCATTTCCCGGAGGTCGGCCAGATAGGCGTCGTCCACCATCCGCTCGAGGTCGGTGGTGATCCGGCCGTACCGTGCCGCCCAGCGCCTGATGACCGCCGGCGGCACCCGGCTCACCGCCTCGCGCGCCACGCGCATGGCCGCCTCGCCGACCCTCGGCAAAAGCATCAGCGGATAGAAGAACTGCACCCTCGGACGTCCCAGGCCAAGGGAGTTGACGAGCACCAGCTTGGACACTCGCGTTTGGTACTCGAGGGCCAGCTCGAGCGCAACCCGGCCGCCCATCGACGCCCCCACGACCACCGCCCGGCGAACGCCGATCGCGTCCAGATAGCGCTCCAGCGAGCGCGCGAAGTAAGAGATCCCATACTTCGCCGTCCGCGGCTTGTCGGTCCTCCCGAAGCCCGGCAGGTCGGGCGCGAGGACCCGGTGCTTGCGCGCGAAGAAGGGAAGATTGAACCGCCACTCGATGTAGCCGGACGAACCGAGCCCGTGGACGAAGAGGATCGGCGGCGCGCCGCGGCCGCCATAGGTGTGGTGCAGCTTGAGTGCACCCACCCCGAGCACCGCGGACTGCAGCTTCGGATTGCTCACGTGGGAAGGATGACCTTAAGGCCGCCCGGACAGGATTCGATCCTGGCCGGCGTCATCCCCGCATCACCGGCGTCGGCGTGGACGGCGACCGGCTGCGAGACCTGGATCTCGATCTGCTGGATGCGATACCTCTTCAGGGCGCGGGGCGGACGGTGCCGGACGAGCGCGGCCAGGAACTGCCCGACCACCGCCAGGCGGCTCCGGCCGGGGTCGATGATCAGCTCGATGTAAGGGTCATGGGGATCCGCATTCCCGATCGGAAGCAGCGCTCCGATCGAGGGCGTGTTGGCGACGATGATGGAAACGGCCCTCCCCTTCAGCTCCACGTCGCCGCTCACCGCGAATTCGAAACTGCCCGAGACCGCCACCTCGCCGAGCCGCTCGAGGAATTCGCCGTAATGAAGGTCTTTGGCCGCCTCCCCGAGGGCGATCGTATCGCCGAAGAAGCCAACCGCGGCGGCCTCCAGGAAGTCCCGGCCGTTAACGCGGCCGAGCGTGACCGGCCGCGGTGTGCCGGTCTTGACGACCTGGATCGCCTCATCGATCTCCGTCGGCAGCCCCAGCGACCGCGCGAAGTTGTTGAAGGTTCCCCGGGCCAGGATGCCGAGGGCGATGTCCGTCCCGGCGAGCGCGCGCGCCACGGCTCCGACTGTTCCGTCTCCGCCGCACGCGACCACCATGGATCCCTCCTGCAGATGCCTGGCGAAGCTCTCCTGGGGCGGGAAATAGACGACTCTGTAACCCGCAAACTCGTAGCGCAGGCGCTCGAGCAGCCCATCGTCAACCGCGCCTGCCCCTGGATTCACGATCAGCAGCCGATCCCCCGTCACTACCGGACGGGCTCCGGCAGGCCTTCCACGGTCGCGCCGCCCGTGAAAGCGCGGCCGGCGATCCTGACGGCACCCGCGCCCTGAGCCGTCCAGCATTCGCCGTCCCAAACCGCCGCTGTCTTCTCGTCCAGCCCGAGCAGCACCATGCCCTCGGGCCCGTCTTCGATCGGCGTCTGCTGCCAGCGATCGCCGAAACGCTCGAAGTGGGGCACCACCGCGGTACGGGGAACGAGGCCGAGCGCGCGGACGGCGCGCCGCGCTTCGTGGTGCGGCCAGCGCGCCATCACCAGCGTCCATTCGCAGAGTGCCATGGCGCCGGCCGAGGAGCCGCCGAGTGCCGCGCCCGAGCGCCAGGCTCTGGTGACCGCCTCCCACACGCGGCTGCCGGCCAGCGTCTTGACCACGTGGCCCGGGTCACCGCCAGCCAGGTAGAAAAATGAGCCCTGCGCCGCCTCCAGGGCCAGCTTCTCGTCGTTGGCGTCTTTGCGCTTCAAGACCGGCAGGTCCCGCACCTCGAGTCCGAGGCGGGCGAACCAGCGGATCGCGTTGGCCGCCGCGAGGTCCGGTCGCTGGCGGGCGGCGGCAGTGGGCAGGACGAATGCAGGCCCGTCCCCGGCCGCCTCCACGAGGAGTTCGTCCTGCTGCTCGTTACCCGGCTGGAACTCCTCTCCACCGTTGAGCAGCAGGAGGCCCTCCATTGCCTAAGTACGATAGGTCCGACAATGACCGACCGCCCCGTCAGGGTGCGGATGGCGCCCAGCCCCACTGGCTTCGTCCACCTGGGAAGCGCCCGGACCGCCCTCTACAACCAGCTCTTCGCCCGCCGGCACGGAGGTAGCTTCGTGCTCCGGCTCGAGGACACCGACGTCGAGCGCAACCGTCCCGAGTTCGAGCAGGGGATCTACGACGGGCTGCATTGGCTGGGCCTGCGCTGGGACGAAGGGCCCGACGTCGGCGGCCCTTACGGACCCTACCGCCAGAGCGAGCGTATGGACCTGTACCGCGAGCGGGCGGCGGCGCTGCTCCAGTCGGGCCACGCCTACCGCTGCTACTGCACACGCGAGGAGCTCGAGGCCGAGCGGGCGCAGGCCGAGCGCGAGAGACGCCCCTACCGCTACTCCCGCCGGTGCCGCAACCTGACGTCGGCGCCGCCGGGACGGACCGAGTTCACCGTGCGTTTCAAGACGCCACTCGAAGGGACCGTGGCCTGGGAGGATGCGATCCGCGGGCTGGTGTCCTTCGATTTGAAGGACCTCGACGACTTCATCATCATGCGCGCCGATGCGACCCCGCTCTACAACTTCGTCGTCGCCATCGATGACGTGGCCATGGCGATCACCGACGTCTTTCGCGGCGAGGAGCATGTTTCCAACACCCCCCGCCAGCTGCTCATCCTGGAGGCGCTGGGCGCGGAGCGGCCGCGCTACGCCCACCTGCCGGTGATCATCGGGAAGGACCGCGCCAAGCTGAGCAAGCGCAAGCATCCGGAGGCGCGGCTGGAGCTCTTCAAGGAGCAGGGCTACCTGCCCGAGGCGATGGTCAACTACCTGGCGCTGCTGGGCTGGAACCCCGGGAGCGAGCGGGAGAAGTTCTCGCTCTCCGAGCTGGAGCAGGTCTTCGACCTGGCGCGCGTGCAGCGTTCGCCGGCCATGTTCGACTGGCAGAAGCTGGACTGGCTGAACGGGCAGTACATTCGCGATCTCTCGGAAGACGAGCTCGCCGAGCGCCTGCGGCCGTTCCTGCCCGAGCTCTCGCCCGAGATGGTGCGCAGGGCGGTGCCGGCCCTCCAGGAGCGGCTGCCCAAGCTGGCCGAGGCGCGCGAGCTCCTGGAGTACCTGTGGAGCGACCCGCCGGTCCCCGAGCTGGACGCCGACGCGATCGCCAAGCTGAGCGCGGCGCGCGCGGCCCTGGAAGGTGTCGATTGGACGCCCGAGGCCATCGAGGCGGCGCTGGACAGGCTGCGCGAGGAAAACACCTGGTCGCGCAACTCGCTCTTCAAGCCCATCCGGCTTGCCGTCACCGGCCGGACCGTGTCGCCCCCGATCGACTGGACGCTGGCGCTTCTCGACCGCGAGGAAGCATTCCGGAGAATCGATAGGCTTCTCGCGTGATTTTCGGCGTCATCACGATCGACCTCGACCCCAACCTGCTTCAGGTCGGCTCCTTGCTCATCACCTGGCACGGCGTGTTCAGCGTCCTCGGCATCATCGCCGCCGCCCGCCTCGCCGCCTGGCTGCTCAAGCGAGACGGCCTGGCTCCCGACCGCGTCTACGACATGGCGATCTGGATGGTCGTCGTCGGCCTGATCGGCGCCCGGTTCCTTTATGTGTGGGAGAACTACCAGCAGTTCCTGCACCAGCCCTGGTACAAGGTCTTCGCCCTCAACGAAGGCGGCATCAGCCAGTGGGGCGGGATCTTCGGCGCGCTGGTCGGGGGCTGGATCTGGTGCCGCCGGAACCGTGTCGACTTCATGGCCGTGATCGACGCCGCCGGACCCGCGTGCGCGATCGGCTTCGCGATCGGGCGGATCGGCGACATCATCAACGGCGAGCACCACGCGATCACGACCACGCTGCCCTGGGGAGTCAACTACATCAACGAGCACACGCTCGGACAGCCCGGGCGCGTGGTTCACCCCGAGGTCGCCTACGAGATGCTCTGGTGCCTCCTGCTGCTCGGGATCGGCCTGCCCTTCTACAGCCGGATGAAGGCGCGCTTCCCGCCCGGAGTGGTGGGCCTCGGCTGGCTGGCCGCCTACGCCATCGGCCGCACGCTGCTCAGCTTCCTGCGCGAGGACTCGCTCTTCCTCGGCCTGCGCCAGGCCCAGTGGGCGGGCCTGCTCATGGTCGCGATCGCTGTCGTGGCGATTCCGATCCTGATCCGGCGACCAGCCCCCGAGGGTCCGGACCGCGAGCCCGCCCAGCAAGCCGTGGCGTAGGAATTAACGGCATTCGCCCGCGGATCCACGCTTGACGCTCTTCCTGAAGCAGGGATACGCCCGCCGATGCACCCTTCGCGGGCGCTAGGCCTTCGCTGCCGGCACTGCCCCGAGCACCTGCAGCGCCCGCCCTGGCGCCTCCGGCTCGTGCTTGAAGTACACGTGCACGTCGCGGTCACGCGCCTCCGCGTGCAGCCGCGAGATCCACGGCTCGAGCTCGCCCGGACCGTAATCCCGCCGCAGCCGGTAGTAGGCGAATGGCGCGGTGTCGACCCGCGGCGCCTGGGGCCACTTCTCCTCGTCGGTCACGACCAGGGCGCAAGAACGGCGGCGAAGCACCGTATAGATCCCCTCATCGAACCAGGAGGGATCGCGAAACTCGGCCGCCGCCGGCAGGGACAGAGCCGAGAGCACCGCGTCGAGCAGCCCGGGATCGCGCTTGCGCACGGGCGGCCACTGGAGCAGCACCGGACCCAGGGCAGGCCCCAGCGAGCGCAGTTGACCTCCGACGCTCTCCGCCAGGCCGACCTTGTCGAACGCGTCCGCCGAGTAGCTCAGCCCGCGGTGCGCCTTGAAGCAGAACCGGAAGCCCTCCGGAGCCTCGCGCTGCCACTTCGCGAGCGCGGCCGCAGATGGCGTGCGATAAAAGCTTCCGTTCAGCTCAACCCCGTTGAGGCGCTCTGCGTAGTAGGCGAACATCCTGCTGCTGGAGAGCTGCGCGGGGTAGAAGACGCCCCGCCATTCTGGATAGGAGAACCCTGAGGCGCCCGCGTAGAGCGTCACGCGGAAGCCGGAGCCGGGGCCGGAGCCGAACCGGCAGCCGCGTCCGCCCGCATCAGCCGCTGCCGCAGCTGCCCGCAGGCCGCGTCCCCGGAGCGACCCTTCGTATCGCGAACGGTGACGTTGAGGCCGGTGGCGGCGACCTGCTGGGCGAACCGCTGGATCCCTGCCGGGCTCGGCGCCTCATAGGCGGTGCCGGAGACCGGGTTGAACGGGATCAGGTTGACATGCGCCAGCCGGCGGTCGAGCAGCCGCCCCAGCTCCTGCGCGTCGCGCAGCGTGTCGTTGACGCCCGCGAGCAGGACGTATTCATAGGACACCCGGCGTCCGGTCTCCTCGGCAAACGAACGGGCAGCCTCGATGAGCGACGCCAGCGGGTACTTCTTGTTGATCGGCACCAGCACATCGCGCAGCTCATCGCGCGCGGCGTGGAGGGAGATCGCGAGCGTGAACGGCAGGCCCTCGGATGCCAAGCGCTCCATCCGCGGCACCAGGCCCGAGGTCGAGACGGTTACCCGCCGCGCAGAGATCCCGAGCAGCTCCGGATCGCAGATCCGGCGAACCGCCGCGATCACCGCCTCGTAGTTGGCCAGTGGCTCGCCCATGCCCATGAAGACGACGTGCGTGAGACTCCGCCCTTCGGCCAGGAGGCGGCGGTTGGCGTCCAGGGCCTGGTCGACGATCTCGTGGGCCCGCAGGTTCCTTCCGAAGGCTCCCTGGCCGGTCGCGCAGAAGGGGCACCCGATCGGACAGCCGACCTGCGACGAGATGCAGAGGGTCGAGCGGCGCGCGTAGCGCATGATCACCGCCTCGACCGTGTAGCCCCCCTCCAGTTCGTAGAGCAGCTTGGTCGTCTGGTCGGCGTCGACCTCCGAGCGCGCGACCTCCTTCAGCGAGCTCAGCTGGAAGGAGGCAGCCAGCTGCTCCCGCAGCCCAAGCGGCAGGTTGCGCATCGAGGCGAAGGAGTCCACCCCGCGGGCCAGCCACGACCACACCTGGGTGCCCCGGTAGGCGGGCTGGCCGCGCTCGGCGAGCCAGGCGCGCAGGTCGGCGGTCGAGAGCGAGATGATCGGCGGGAGCACCGACCTACCATACCCACGAACTTGCGCCGCCGACTCGTACTCCTGGCCATCGTGGCGCCACTTCTGCTCGTGGCCGCCGGCCCGAACGCCGCCCCTGATCGAACCCCGGGGGAGAACGACCCCGCGCGGCACTACGTGGTCGGCGTTCAGCAGTGGCTGGCGATCCTGCCTGCTCCCACGGGCGGCCCGAACTCTGGCACCCCGCGGGAGCGCTGGCCGCTCCAGGGCTATGTCCTGACCCAGCCCTTCGGCTGCACGAACTTCGAGCTGGAGCGGCCAGCCAGCCAGTGCCCGGGCGGCTTCCACACCGGGATCGACCTCGCGATGCCGCAGGGCACGCCCATCCACGCCGCCGGCAGCGGCCTCGCCTACCCGTTCCAGGACAGCGACCGCTACGGCAATCACGTCCTGGTCCAGGAAGCGGGCGGCGTGTCGACGGTCTACGGGCACATGGTCCGGACCGGGGTCAGCTGGGGGCAGCCGGTCAAGGCCGGCGACATCATCGGCTACGTCGGGAGCACGGGCAACTCGACCGGTCCCCACCTTCACTTCGAGGTCCGCTGGGGCGGCGTGCCGGTCGACCCCATGCCCTGGCTCGACGGAACCCCGCCCGATCCCGGACCCCTGCCGCTGGGCTGGCCCGGAGCGCCTCGAGACGATTGGCGCGGCCCCCGATGATTCCGCAGAACGCGCGCGGCTGATGCGCGGAGGCGTCAGCCGGCGAGCTCGAAGAGCTCGCCGCTCTCTTCCTGCCTCACGCTGACCCCGCCCTCCTCGATCAGCTTCCGGAGGTGAGCCCGGAGCGTCATCTCGGCGCCTCGCAGGAGCGGCTCGCTGTCACCCACCTCCTCCCCGTAGACCCGGCGCGTCAGCTCCTCCGCGGTGCCAGGGCCACGGCGCAGCTCGTCCACCACCTGCCGTTCGCGCGCCAGCCGGTGCGTTCGGTACTCCTCGATCTTGGCGGCGGCGTCGGAAACCGGGTCCCAGTGGCCGGGGAAGAGCATTCGCGGCTCCAGCGCCGCGACCCGTTCCAGTGACCGCAGGTAGGCGGCTACGTCACCCTCCGGGTAGGTCACCAGAGAGCTGCCGCGGCCCAGGATCAGATCACCGGTGAAGAGAACCCGGTCGTCCTCCATCCAGAAGCAAAGGTGATCGGGCGCGTGGCCCGGCGTGAAGAGGCTTGTGAGGTTCAGCTTGCCCACGCGAACGACATCCTCGTCCGCGAGGTCGGGCCAGCGGAGCACCCGGGCGCCCGTCCTATCGGCGAGCGTCGCCGCCAGGGGCAGGTGGTCGGGATGCGAGTGGGTGACCAGGATGGCGCCCACGGGCACGGAGCCGATACGCGCCTCGATCGCCTGCAGATGGTTCGGGTCGTCCGGACCGGGGTCGATGACGATGAGGGCAGGCTCGTCGCCCAGGATCCAGGTGTTGGTCCCGGGCCCGGTATAGGGACTCGGATTGGGCGCCAGGACGCGCCGAACGGTAGCCACGCCCTAATTAGAACGATGCTGTAAGGGCCGGCTTTGCTGGCCCGTGTGAGTCCTGTCTTCCAGGCGAGGTAGACGTTGCGACGCCGACAAAAGGAGGGCGGGCCCGCGGGGGGAACCTTGGTTCCCTCCGCGCTTTATACCGCGGGCAACCACAGGATCGCCCGGCCCGGCTGCGAGTCCAGCCAGCCCTGGCAGTGGATGTCCACCAACAGCCTCACCAACGGCTCGCCGAGCTCGACAGCGGCGATCGGCGCCGGCTCGGGCGACTGTTCGAGCGCCACCTTCCACCATCCGTCGACGCGCCCGCCGGTCACGTGCACACCCCGCCCCCCCATCCACTCGTAGGCCCGCGCCACCGCCTCATAGAGGACCGGCTCCGGCGCGCGCACCACCGCCTCCGCGGGCATCGCGTTGCTCGCCTCGGGCGCCGACATGTTGAGAACGGCCGCCAGGACCACCGACCGGGCGGCGTCCTTGGGGTCGAGCGCCGCCGCCTCCAGCGCCGCCGCCCGCCGCCCCACCTCCTGTGCCTGCTCGTAGAGCTTCTCGAGCAGCTCGGGCCGGCCGAAGGCCGCCTGCCGGGCCGACTCCTGCAGCGAGAGCACCGCTGAGCGCAGCTTGTGCCCCAAGCGGCCGAGAAGGTGGGCCCGACGCTCGCGCTCCAGGCGTTCGCCGTGCTCGGCGGCCTGACGCGCCAGGGTCGGCGTCGGCGCAGCGTCGGTCCAGCCGACCAGGCGCCCCCCAACCAGCAGCGGCTTCCAGTACTCGCCACCGGCCGCGGGCGGTGGCATCTCCGGATCGGCGGGCCCGTGCCGCTCCCCGGATCCGATGGCCTCCAGGCCGCCGCCGACGCGAGCCCAGATGTGGGCGGCCTGCGCGCTCACCCGCCGCCGGCGGCCGGCTGGGCCTGCGGCTGTTCGACGTCCGCCGCCGAGGGCACCGTGAACTTGAAGGTCGTGCCGGACCGGCTGGTGGCGGCCAGCCAGATGCGGCCGCCGAACGAACGCTCAACGACCAGGCGGCAGAAGTAGAGGCCAAGCCCGAGGCCACCACGGGCGCGGTTTCCACCCGCGGGCGCCGTCTTCCGGAAGAGTGACTCGACCCGCTCCGGCGGGAGCCCCTGGCCCTCGTCGGAGACCGTGACCTCGAGCCAGCCGTTGTCCAGAGTCCGGGCCGAAACGTGGATCGCGGCCGTCGTGTACTCGAGCGCGTTGCCGACCAGGTTGGTGAGGACCTGGTCGAGGTGGGTCGGTTCGCAGAAGGCGGGCGGGAGCTCGGCGGGGACAGCGACGTCCACGCGCTGGCTGCGCTCGCCGTAACGGTGTTGGAGCACGGCCATCACGTGATCGATGGACGCCAAGAGGTGGACCGGCGCCGGGTTGGGCTCGAAGCGGCGAGTCTCGAGCTTGGCGATGATGAGCTGCCCCTCAACCAGGCTGAGCAGGCGATCTGACATCTCGTAGGCCTCGGCCAGCAGCGCCGAGCGCTGCTCCGGATCCATCACGTTCTGCCACTGCAGGATCCCGGCCAGGGTCGAGCGCATAGCGGCCGCCGGACTCCGCACCTCGTGTCCGATCGCGCGCAGCATGAGGTCCTTCGCCTCCAGCGTCTGCCGTTCGCGGGTGACGTCCTCGTGCAGCGTGAGGCTGCGCGGAGGCTGACCGGGGCCGGCGGGTATCTCGACGCGGCGGATCTCGATGACGCGTTCCGGGTCGGCGAGCCGCAGCACGCGGGGAGCGCCCGGCTCCTCCTCGACGTCGTGCTGCACCGCCGTCGCGGCCTCCGCGAGGATCGACTCCAGCTCGTGTCCGACCATCGTCTCCGCAGCCATGTCGTAGAGCTGCTCGGCTTCCGGGTTGGCGAACATGATCCGTCCCTCGGGGTCCTCGAGGATGACGCCGACCGGCGAGTGTCGGAGGATGGCGTCCATCATCCGGCGCTCGCGGTCGAGGGCGTCGACCAAACGCAGGCGGCCGAGCACGATGCCGGCCTGGCCGGCCAGGACGGAGACCAGGCGGCGCGTCTCCGCGCGGGAGCCGACAGAGCCGTCGGCCACGATCACGCCGCCCAGGCGGCCGTCGACGAGGATCGGCGTTGCGATCGCGGCGAGCCCGCCGCCGAGCTTGATCAGCAGCGCCCGCATGCGCTCCGGGACCTCATCCCGACGCAGTCCGTCGAGCAGACTGTCCGGCTCCACCGGTCCCACGCGTCCCTCGGCGCCGACCTTGACCAGCTCGCGCTCCTCCAGCAGCCAGAGCGAGCCGCGCCCGGCCGCGAGCGCGCGCTCGACCAGGCGCGCCATCTCGACGCGTGTCCGGGCGGGCTGGGTGATGTCGATGTCCGTGAAGGCGGCGACGGCTTCCAGCGTCCGGATGCGGTCGCGCGTCTCCGCCGCCAGGCGAGAGTTCTCGATCGCGATGGCGGCGTGGCGGGCGAACTCCGAAGGGCCCGAGCCGGGCTGCTCCACGGCACCCCCAGGATGTACGGAGCCCAACGCCCCTACCAGCACATCCGCGTACCAGAGCGGGATCAGCGCCCACTCGATCTCACCCTCGGTTCCGGTCACTGCCGCCCGCGGGGGCTCGGTCCAGGCGCCATCCCCCGGCCGTCCCGCCCATCCCAGGACCTGCAGCGCGGTGCTGTCACCGCTGCAGGCCTGGGCACTGGCGCGGCCCTCGGAATCGATTGCCCAGCAGGCCGCTCCACTGGCGGCGAGCATGGTTCGAGACTGCTCGGCGATGCTGCGGACGACACTGTCCAGGTCGTGCCCGGCGAGGCCGGCGACCTCCTGCATGCGCACCGAGTGTGCGAGGGCCATCTCGTTGGCCCGATGCAGGCGCACCGTGCGCAGCGCGATACCGACGACCGGTGCCGCGCTCTCCATCAGTGTCACGTCTTCGGCTCGGAACGGCTGATCGGCGACTCGCTGGACCGAGAGGGCGGCGATGACGCGATTGTCCTGCGCGATCGGGACCCAGATCACGTGCCGCGGCATCTCTTCTTCGAGCCGGCCACGCCAGCCGTAGCTGGGCGCCTGCCGGATCTCCTCTGGCACCTTGTCGACCACGGTCTGCCCGGTCTCCTGCACACGCTTGAAGTAGGTGCTGCGCTCCGGCGGCTTGGGCTCCAGGGCAAGGGTCGACTCGCCCTCCGAGCCGAAACCGGTCAGCCGGCCCTCGGCGTCCAGGAAGGCGAGCACGAAGTTGGCGTTCTCTATGTAGGCGCGCGCGCCCTTGAACACCGCCTCCGCGATCTCGCGCTCGTCGCCGGAACCGGCGACGCCCAGCTCGAGCACGTGCAGTGCCTCCAGCCGGCGCCGCTCATTCTGGGCGGCCGCGAAGTGCTCGGCGTTGGCGAGGGCGAGGCTGACGTGCGCGGCGACGTCCTGCAGCAGCTGAACGTGCCAGTCGGTGAAGGCGTCCGCCCGATACGACTGCAGCGAGAGAAGGGCGCTGATCCGGTCCCCGTGGCGGACCGGAACCCAAACCAGCGACCGCGACACGACCCGGCTGGAGTCGCCTGTGGCCCGGCCGACGTAGTGGATGGCGCCCTCGCCGCGGATCAGCCGTTCCGGCGTGGGCCGCTGCGCCTCCACCTCCTTCGCCCACCGTGATCGGCGCACGAGAACCGGCCGCCCGGTCTCGTAAGCCTCCCGCGAGGGACCGGCGGCGGCGAGCGGCACCGTGTACACCTCCTCCTCCTGGCCGGAGATGTAGCTGTAACCCTCGGCCATCGGGCCATCCGGGCTCTCCTTGATCGTGGCCAGGGCGAAGCTGTCGAAGTGAAGGTGGCGCGAGAGCTCCTCGCGCAGGGTGCGCATGATCGACCAGCGGTCGAGCGA
>CAZXGB010000075.1:0-13638 GCA_964640005.1 uncultured Actinomycetes bacterium
GGTTGAGTTGCCACCCGGTCCGCCGAACTGGTTCGGCAGGGTGGCCGGTTCGGTATGGCCCCCGTAGAGGGCCCGGGCCAGCACTTGCCGGAGAAGCGCCTGGGTGCCGGCCCAGTCAGAGATGGGGTCCTGGATCCAATCGAAGGTGGCCAGGGTTACGGAACCGCTTCCAACGCTCCTCTCGGCCAGCAGAGGCTGGCCGCCCTCGGACAGCCAGGCAGTCCCCGAGGTCAGCGAGCCGGTTGCGATCTCGACTCCGGCAAGGCCGCCCAGAGCAGTGCTCGCACCGAGCGTGGTCACGGCGTCGAGCTTCATCGGAAGGATGTCGGCAGGCAGACCGGCGATGGCCCTGCGCCAGCTTGCCCCGGTGCCGATGAGAAGGGCGCCCCCGGTGCGCACGTAGTCGCTGATGACGGTTTGCTGGCTCTGGCTCAGGCCGTCGCTGGCGAAGCCGTCGATGACGAGGAGGTCGAAGGCGCGCAGCGCGAGCGCGGAATCGGGGATGTCCTCGAGGTGGAGGTGAACGACGTCCACGCTTGAGCGGCCTGGTCGGACGGCCGCGGCGCCGTCGAGCGCGGTGCCGTTGTCCGAGAGGACGCCGACAAGAGTGTTGGCGGTGCGATTGCTGGCGGCGTCCGCAGCCGCCAGGATCCGTCCGTTCTTGACGATCCGGACGCTGGCGGTGGACGCATCGCCCATCACGTAGGTGCGGACCCGCTTGCTGCTGCCGCTGGCGATCGCTACCGGGACCGAGTAGATGGCGGGCGCCGCGGGAGCGCCCTTGCCGAAGCTGGAGCCGCTCTGGATCTCCAGGGTTCCGACGACATCGGCACCGTTGTTGGTGATCGCAATTGAGACAGGCATCCACTGCTGCGACTTGATGACGTCGGAGTAGCCAACCCTCGCGCTGATCAAGATCGGGTTGTCAGCGGCCTGGGCCGGTACCCCAGCGAGGGCGGTGATCCAGCCCGTCGAAAAAAGAGCAATGGCAAGCCGAGCGCCCAGGCGCCGGCCGCTGGACGCTGTCATGTGTTTGGTCATAACGCTGGCTGGACCGAGAAGGTAATGCGGAGAGGCCCTGACGTACAGACCCCTCCAACAGAGGTTTTGAGCTGGCACCTACGTGGCGCGATTGAGGGCCGCTGACCACTCCGCGTTCAGAGCATGAGCAGGAACTCGCCTTGCCAACGCTCAATCATCGGGTTGCAGACGGACACCGTTCCAACGGGAATGTTGAAGTAGGCGGGCGCATGAACCCCTGAAGCAGTCTGTCTCCCAATCCGCGCGGCGTTGCCGTCGGAGGCCCTTACGCCCGGCGGCCGCCAGGTGCGTATATCAGTCCGGAAGGAGCGCGATCCACTGGCGGGACTGTCGGGTGAATGTGGACCCGCTCGAACCGAATTTCGCTTTGGTAGCGTCGCCATCACGCTTCGACAAGAGCCCGAACTGAGTAAGGAGGGTTTAAATGAATAGTCACCCGGTCGTCAGCCACGAGGCGTGGTTGGCGGCCCGCAAGAAGCACCTGGCGAAGGAAAAGGAATTCACGCGCCTGCGCGACCAGCTGAGCCAGGAGCGGCGCGAGCTGCCATGGGAGCTGGTCGAGACGGAGTACGTCTTCGAGGGCGAGGCCGGACGCCAGACTCTCGCCGACATTTTCGACGGGCGCAGGCAGTTGGTCGTGTACCACGCGATGTTCAATCCGGATACAGCGGGGCCGACGACGCCCTGGACCCAGGACGCCGCCTGCTTCAACTGCTCATTCTGGATGGATAACTTCAACGGCATCACGGTCCACCTCAACCACCGCGACATCACGATGGTGGCGGTCTCGAGAGCGCCTTACCCAAAGCTCGCCGCCTACAAGAAGCGCATGGGCTGGACCTTTCCGTGGCTGTCGTCCGCTGGCAGCGACTTCAACTTCGACTATCGCGTGTCGTTCACCGAAGACGAACTGAAGGCCGGAAAGGTCGACTATAACTACCGGATCACTCCCTGGTCGGGGTCGGAAGCGCCCGGCATCAGCGTGTTCCTGAAGGACGAGTCAGGCTCGATCTTCCACACGTACTCAACGTACGAGAGAGGCCTGGACATGCTGAACGTGGCCTACCACTACATGGATCTCGTTCCCAAGGGACGTGACGAGGAGGGCTTGGAAGTGCACTGGGTGCGTCGCCACGACGAATACCCCGACTGATTGGGGAGCGATCGGCGCGGTTACGTCCCCAAAGAGCAGCCCTGGATCTGGTTCGACCAGATGGGCTGGACGGCGAAGCTGAACGAGCCGAACGGCTTGTTGGTCGACATCGAGCTCCATGCGCACTTGTCGCCGTTCTCCTGCCCGGTCAGGTCGGTCCACCCGCTGCCGGCGCCCGGGTCGGTGTTGGTCTCCGCGTACTCGTGGCCGCCCACGATAGAGAAGCCGTCGAAGTAGCCGTGCCCGAAGCTGTCGTTGCCGGCGTTGACGAAGTTCTGACCGCAGTTGGCGCCGGCGTCGGGCTGCCAGGGCAGGTAGGTGAAGTAGGTTGGGCCCTGAGCCGTGGTGGTCACGTTGTGCCAGGCGCACCACACGCTGTTGAAGCCAGTCTCGTTCTTCCCGGTCGGGGTCAGGATGACGTAGTTCGCCTGCGGGCTGTAGCCGAAGTGCTGCGCGGCGCGGCCGGCGGCGGCAGCGATGTCAGCGTCGGCCGGCGTGGCGGGTACGGCCGTAGTGTCGTTCCAGGTGCCCGCCAGCTGGCCGGAGGCGTTGCCGATGTACTGGGCACCCGCCTGGCCGCTGCAGTCGAACGTCAGATTGGGCACGTTCTGGCAGTACTGAGTATCGACCGTGTTCCAGCCGCTGCCGCCGACGTTGCCGAAGAAGTCCTGAAGGTAGGTTTGGGCCTGGCCGCTCGTGTAGCCGCCGGTGCTGAAGCCGGCGCCCCACTCCGGGCCCCAGTAGACGAGGTAGATCTTGGCGTTGGTCTGGACCGGGCCGCCGCTCGAGTAGAGGTTGAGCGGACTGATGCTGATGCCGGCGAACTGAGCCACAGTCTTGAACACGTGCTTCTGACCGATGTGGCCGGTCAGTTGAAGGGTCGATGCGGACGCGGAGGAGAGCGAAGCGAGGAGTCCCAGGGCAGCGGCGGCGGCGGACGCGAGGAGGCGCTTTCTCACGTACAGGTTCTAGCAGCGGAGTACGCGAGCGTACAAGCCCGCAGATCAAACTACTAGGACGCCGTCCTCGATCCGGCAGACGCGGTCGGCGCTGGCGGCGAGCGCCTCATCGTGCGTCGCGACCAGGACCGCGGCCCCGTTCCGGCTGACCTCGCGCAGGAGGGACACGATGGCCTGGCCGGTCTCGCTGTCCAGCTCGCCGGTCGGCTCGTCGGCGAGCAGGACCGGCGGCGCCTTGGCGAGCGCGCGGGCGAGCGCGACCCGCTGCCGCTCGCCGCCCGATAGCTCGTAGGCACGGTGACGCGCCCGTTCCGCCAGTCCGACCAGCTCGAGCGCGTCCAGCGCCAGCTCGCGGACCTCTCGCTCCGGACGTCCCAGCAGCTGAAGCGTCAGGGATACGTTCTCGAAGGCGGTCATGAGCGGGATCAGGCCGGGCGATTGGAACACAAACCCAACCGACTCCCGGCGGAACCGAACCAGCTCGGTCGCTGAGAGCCGGCCCAGCTCCCGCCCGGCGACAACAACCGTCCCCCCATCCGGCAAGTCGAGCCCGCCCGCCAGACTCAGCAGCGTCGTCTTGCCCGAACCGGATGGACCGACCAGCGCAACGAGGGATCCCGGTTCGACGGCCAGTGTCACGTCGCGGACGGCCGGCACCGCGCCGGACGCGGTGGCGAAGGAGCGGCTCACGCCCTGGCAGCGGATTCCTTCAGCCACCGGCGTCCTCGTCGTGCGCGGGCTCGATGAGGATGCCGTCGCCCACCCGGCGGACGGAGACCAGGCCGCGGAGGCCGAGCTCCTCGACGAGGTGGCGCGGGAGCTGGAGCCGGCCGGCCCGGTCGAGGACGACACGCTCGCCCCGCGCGGCGCTGGTCTCGGTGGAGACGCGGCCGTCGCGGATGCGCAGCACGCGGTCGACGAAGGGCGTCACCGCCTGGTCGTGCGTGACCATGACCACGGTCGTGCCCTCGCTCGCGCGTACGTCCCGCAAGCGGCCCAGGACGTGGCGAGCGGAGGCTCGGTCGAGGCCCGCGGTGGGCTCGTCGGCGAGCAGCACCTTGGGCCGGTTGGCGAGCGCGACCGCCACCGCCAGCAGCTGTTGTTCGCCCCCCGAGAGAGCGCGTGGCCGGTGGTCCCCCCGCCGCTCGAGTCCGAAGCCGCCCATCAGCTCGGCCGCCCGCCGCCGGCGCTCGATCAGCGGCCGGCGAGCCGCGATGAGAGGCATCTGCAGGTTCTCCTCGACCGTCAGGTCGGCCATCACGTTGAGACGGGCCTGCTGCCACACGTAGCCGACAACCTGCTGGCGATAGCTGTCGCGCTGCCCCTCGCGGAGTGCGGTCAGGTCGACGCCCTCGACCTCGGCCTGCCCCGCCGACGGCTGGTCGACAGCGCTGAGGACGTTCATCAGCGTCGTCTTGCCGCTCCCACTGGCCCCCACGATGGCCACGATCTCGCCGGCATAGACGGTCATGTCTAGTCCCTGGAGGGCGACCACCTCGACGTCGGCGCTCTTGTAGATGTGGACCAGCCCACTGCACCGGATAGCCGTCCGTGGCGCGCTCATTTGAGCGAGCGGCTCGCTCATTCGAGCGCTCGCAGCTCAGGCATCAGCTCGCGCACGCGGGTGGCGCGGATTCCGAGAGCGCCGGCGGCGGCGGAGCCGGCGGCGACGACGATCAGCGCGGCAGCGAGCAGGACCGGGTCAAGCCCGAGAACCGTCGGCGGGATCAGATCTTCACGCGAGGCGGAGACCTGGAGCGCGGGCAGCAGCACCAGCGACAGGATGGCGCCGATGCCGGCCCCGATCAGAAGCGATACGACGATCAGCAGGAACTGCTCGATCCGGATCGATCGGGAGACCTGCGATGGGTCCATCCCATTGGCTTCCAGCACCGCGTACTCGGAGCTGCGCGACCGTCCTACAAGCAGGAAGTGGACGCCGAAGGCGGCGACTGCGAGGACGAGCGCAGCGAGAAAGCCGAGCGCAAGGTTGACGCGCCCGGCCAGGACCAGGGGATCGGACTCCTTCTGGCGGCGGACGGCCCCGGCCTCGGTGACGGTGTCGATTGTGGGATCGGCTCGCAGGGTGGCGGCGGTCGCGTCCGGAGAGGCCGTCTTGACCCAGAGCTCGCCCGGCCAGGGGTGCGGATATCCGTAGGCGCCGAGGACCTCGAGAAGAGGCTCGAGCGAGAAGACCACCGCGTCGCCGTAAAGGGTCGGGAAGCTGTCGAAGGTGCCCACGATGATCGCCGTGACGGAGTAGTGGTCGATGGTGAAGTTGAGCCGGTCGCCGACCTTGACCCGCTGCCGGGCGAGTATCGACGGCGTCACCAGCGCCGGGACGGACTCGGCCGCGACGAAGAATCCGGGGCCGAGGGCCCCACGCCCGGCGGTCGGGGCGTGCAAGGAGACCGGGAGGTAGCTCGGATCGAGGTAGACGTGCGCCGTCGGCTGGCCGTTCCGCGGATAACGCGAGTCGGGGAGGAGGGTCTGCAGAAAGCTCCCGGTCTTGCCGTCGCTGAGCCACCAGGAACGGCTGGCGAAGGGGCCCGGTCCCGAGAACTGCGGGACGCCGGCGCCCGAGCTGAAGTCGGCGATTACCGAGCTCTCGGTGCCGCCAGCAACCGCTGCCAGTTGCGAGATCGCGATCGTCCCCGCCTGACTCACAGGGCTGAAGGTCAGGCGGCGCAGGCGCAGGGGCTGCACGACCGCGGACGGCGATATCGACGCTGTGAGCTGCTTCCAGCCGTCGAAGTCGAGCGCCCCGAAGTCGGCGATGACGGGCTGGCCGGCGGCATCCGTCAGGTGGGCGACGAGCCGGCCGCCGGTGTGCTCGCCGTGGATCCAGACCGAGAGCGCATCCGCTTTACCCGGGAGCATCACTGTTGGTGGCTCGGCTCGGGCGAGCCGGTTCATCAGCACGTCGACGCCGGCAGGTAGGAGGCCGGGCCGGGTCCAGGCGGTCCGGGCGAAGCTCCAGGGATCCACACCGAGCGCCTGGATGTCGGTGCTCGAGGATCCTGGCCGCATGTAGCTTCGAAAGACGTCGGTCCGGGACTGAGCGTGGGGCAGCGCGATCGCGTCCAGGTCGACGGGCTGAGCCGGCCGGGCGGCGGCGTTGAGGTCGGCTCCGACCGCGTAGGCGGCGCGGTCGGCGGCATTCCGCGAAGCCGTGCCCGAATAGGCGGCGGCGAGGACGCCGAGGGCGGTCGTGCCGGCCAGGAGCAGGGCCAGCGACTGCTGAGCCGCCGGCGAGCGCGTCAGCTGGATCGAGGCCAGCCGGACCTCGACCGCACCCGAGACCCTCAGTGTTAGCGTGCCGGCCAGGCGGACCAGAGGCATCGCGGCCACGCCGGCCAGGGCGATCCCGACGCCGGGCAGCAGAAGGTCATACGGCTGTCCAGCGCCCGCCTCACGGAGACGGGCGTCGCCCAGTGTCCGGGCTTCGAAGAGCGCCCAACCCGCCAGCAGAGCGGCGGCGGCGGTGACCGCGGGTCGCTGCCACCAGGCCGGGCGTGGGCGGGTGGCGGCGGCCCGAGCGCTGAGCACCGCGGAACGCGAGGCGGTGGCGACGAGAACCCCGAGTGAGGCCGCACCCACCAGCCAGGCGGCTGCGACGGTGGGGCCGACGCCGCGCAGGACGGCGGCCAGTGGCACCGCGATGTTGGGATAGGAGCGAGCGGTGACGATCCAGGCGACCGCCGTGCCGGTGGCGGCTCCCGGTACCAACGCCAGCAGCGCCAGGGCGCCGATCTCGCCGGCGAGGAGCGTGGCGATCAGGCGACGCGGCCAGCCTCGGGTGCGCCAGACGGCGATCGTCAGCCGGTCCTGGCTCAGGCGCAGCGCGGCCAGAAAGAGGATGGCGCCCAGCGCGAGCAGCCAGATCTGGGCGGTGAGCATCTGGAGCACGAACGCGGCCGCGCGCGAGCGGGCGCGATAGGACGAGACCATGCCGTCGAGGAACTGATTGACCTGCCAGCCCGCCGTGTTGCCGCCCAGGATGGGCCCCAGCCCGGCCAGCGCATCCACCACCTCTCCGGGGTCGGCGCGCCGGATCGCCTGCATGTCGGGCGTCAGCACGGCGGTCAGGTCGTAGGCGGCGGGTGAGTACTTGACGCTTCCGAAGAGGTCGCTCTGGGACACGTAGACGGCGGAAGCGAGAGCGCTGTCGGCGGCCCAGAAGGGCTCTGCTGGATCGCGCTGCCGCCAGATCCCGGTAACGACCAGGCAGATCGCATCCGGCTTGGCTCGGTCGCTTGTGCAGAGCCGGTCGCCGGTCGTGACGTTGAAGTTGCGAGCCGCCGCCTCCGAGAGAGTGGCGGGGATGGCGGAGCCGGCGCCGCTTCCGGAGAGGGTTCCGGCGGTGAGCACGACGTGTGCGGCCAGCTGGTCATGGCTGACGAACTGGATGGTCTGGCAGCAATCTGCGGACGGAACGCGGCTGCCGTTGCGGCTGGTGACGTCCAGAAAGCCCGAGGACACACTCAGGGAGGCGATGGCGAGGTACCCGTGCAGGTCGTTCGCCGCCCGGGCCTTGATCTCCTCGTCGAAGACGTGCGCTTGCTGGGCGTCAGCCTGCGTCACGTTGTGGACCTGGACGTCGCGCTCTCTGGGGTCGAGGCCCGCAATCGTGAGCTGGAGACCGCCGGCGTCGGACAGGTAGGAGGTGATGGGGAGCGCGAAGAGGAGCGTGCTGCCGATCACCATCGCGACCCACAGCGGAAGGAAGGCGGCGGCCTGGCCGCGCAGCCGGGCGCTCGCCACCGAACCCAGCCGGAGGGCGCGGGGCAGGTGGGCGCCGCTTTCCCGGGTGACCCCTGCGGCCGCGTCCGTCTCGCTTACGAGTCGGGATACTAAGTCTCCTCGCCGCCTGGCGGGGAGGTGTCGCGAAGCGCCTCGGCGCAGCCGAGGCTGCGTGCCTCCTCCCCACTTGATGGGAGGTGTCGCCGCAGAGCGGCGACCGAGGGGTCAGGGGACCCGAACGGCCTAGATCTCCCGGTGTCGGAAGCTCCAGACAGCGATCGCCAGCATCGCGAGCACCCAGAGCACAGCCCAGGCGTCGAACGCCAACGGCGGCGCCTCGGTGGCGCCGAAAGGGTTGCCCGCCGCGGCGGGGCCCGCACTCCGGTATCCGGCGATGATTGCGGCGGGCTCCATCGCCCACACGGCGCCGTGCCAGAGCCCGTCAGTCGGCAGGAGCAGCTTGGTCGCGGTGCCCGCCACGGTCAGCGCCTGGTTGTTGAGAGCCTGGCCGACACCTCCCACGATGCCGCCCACCCAGGCCACGAAGTAGCCCGCCAGCGCGATCACGGCGCCGGTGATCCCGGAGAGCCGTGTGCTGAGGGCGAGGCTCAGCGTGAGCAGGACGAGGCCGACGCCCGATATGTAGGCGGTGAGCAAGAACGGGTGCGGGGGCATGTAGCCGGTCGCCAGGTCGACCGCCGCGATCTCGCCCCAGGCGGCGAAAACGGTATAGCCGACGAGCAGCAGGCCCAGGCCAAGCCACTTGCCGAGCAGGAAATCGGCGCGCCGCACCGGCCGGGCCAGGACGGCCAGCACGAGCCCGGACTCGACGTCCGCCGCAATGGTGGGAGCGGCCACCACGGCGGCCGAGAGAGCGAGCACCGCTTCGAACATGAAGGCGACCAGGATCAGCAGCTGGGAGGCCACGCTGCGGACGACGGCCGGGGTGGGCGACTGGCCATGGCCGCCGATGGGTGCGTCCCAGAGCTTGCTGAACCCCCAGGCGCTGGCAGCGATCACGGCCAGCGTGAGCACGAGCAGCGCCAGGAGCAGCTTGCGGCGCGAGGCTTCGATCAGCGTCAGGCGCGCGACCACCAGGATCGGGGGGAGCGGCCTCATTCGCCCAACAGCTCCAGGAAGCGATCCTCGAGCGTTTGCCGGCGTGGCTCGACCTGGTAGATCCGCCCGCCCAGCCGGACGAGCTCATCCACAAGCTCGGGCACCCGCTCTGGCTCCAGGCCCCGAACCGTCAGCCACTCGCCGTCGTCGTCGAGAGATCCGAAAGAGGACAGCGACGCCCGCTGCCGGACCGTCAGTCCACTGACCCGAACCCGCACCGCCTGGCCGCGCAGCAGCTCGTCGAGCCGGCCGCTCGCCACGACGCGGCCATGGTCGACCACGGCCACCCGGTCGCACACCATCTCCACCTCGCTCAGAAGGTGAGAGTTCAGGAAGACCGCGGTGCCGCGGCTGCGCAAGGAGTTGATGATCTGGCGGATGTCGTGCCGGCCCACCGGATCGAGCGCCGAGGTCGGCTCGTCGAGCAGCACGAGCTCGGGCCGGCCGAGGAGGGCCACGCCGAGCCCCAAGCGCTGCTGCATCCCCTTGCTGTAGGTCCCCACCCGGTCGCCGGCGCGGCCGGCCAGGTCGACGACCTCGAGGGCGGTCTGGATCTCGTCGCGCCACGACGCCCGCGGCAGGCCGGCCAGCTCACAGTGGAGGGCGAGCACCTCACGCGCGGACAGCCAGGGTTGATAGCGGAAGAGCTCCGGCAGGTAGCCGACCCGCCGGCGCGCCTCGCGATCGCCGAGTGGCCGGCCGAGGACGAAGCCCTCGCCGGACGTCGGCGGCAGCAAGCCGAGCAGCAGCTTGACGGCCGTCGTCTTCCCGGCGCCGTTGGGCCCGAGGAAACCGAAAACCTCGCCGCGAGGCACGGTCATGGTCAGGCCGGCCAGGGCGACTTTGTCGCCGAAGCGCTTGGCGAGGTCGGACGTGTGAAGCGCGGGTGAGGCGGCGGCCGCGCTGGCCGCCGCCTCCCGTTCGCGTAGGTCTACCAGTGTTGCTGAGACTAGCTGGCGAGAAGGCTGTTGGCGACAGCCTCCAGGTCCGCCTCGTGCAGCGAGCCGGCGACGCCGTAGACGTAGTTGCCCTTGATCCAGATCAGCCCGGCGGCGATGCCGGTGTTGTCGCCGACATAGGTCGCCTTGGTCCCGTCCTTGAGGGTCACCGAATGGGAGCTGGCCTTGTCGGCCGGGATCGGAATCGGCAGGGTAGTTGTGGCGTCGCCGATCGCCCGCACCTGAGCCGCGAGCTCAGGCGACACACCCGGCTGGGCCAGCACCGCGTCCTCGATCTGCTTGACGGTGGCGCCGTTCGAGCTCAGCACCGGCTTGTGGGCGGCCGCGATCACCAGCTGCGGAACCTGACCGTTCTGGACCTGCTTGGGATCGAGCGTTCCGTAGACCGCGAACTCGGCTGGGCCGGCGGTCAGCT
This sequence comes from uncultured Actinomycetes bacterium, assembly GCA_964640005.1. Classification (GTDB taxonomy): domain Bacteria; phylum Chloroflexota; class Dormibacteria; order Dormibacterales; family Dormibacteraceae; genus CAZHAC01. The sequence continues at coordinate 10,390 of CAZXGB010000075.1, forward strand.
GGAGAACGCTGCCGTTCAGATTGGAAGGCAGGGGAGGTGACTTCTTGCCGTCGCGCGTGGCCGCGGCCTGCGCCTTGGCGGCGTCGAACGTAAAGGTCCCGGAGGCCTGTCCAACACGGCCGTACTGGGGAATCGGCAGACCGGCCGGCGCCTTGGCCTTGTCGAGGGCCGGCAGGTCGGTCCCCGCCGCCTGCGTTGCGCTGGCGACCTGCTGCAGCTCAGGCTGTGAGACGACCTTCACCGTGCCCCAGTTGGAGAGGTCGGGCATGCCCTGGAAGGCGGACGGCTGAATCGACACGGTCTGAACCTGTGTGGGCGAGAAGATCCTGTTCATCACGTCGGCCAGCGGCGAGCTGAAGGCCAGCGCCGCGAGCGATGCCGCGAGCAAGGCCGCGACGCCGGCCGCGCGAAAGCGCCGGCTGCCGCCGAACCGCGGCAGCCAGGCCAGGCGCGGCTGCTCGAGCCGGTCGGAGACCGATCGGAAAGCGGCCCCGGGGTCGACAGTGACGGCCGGCGCGGCCAGCGCCGCCTGTGCCGAGCGGGAGGTTTCCGCGATCCGGGCGAACCGCTGCTGGCAGTGGTCGCACTGGTTGAAGTGGCCGCGCGCGACCTCGGTGACCGCGTGCGGCTCGTCGTACATGCGGCGGAGAACGCCGTCAGAGAGATGAGCCACGGGATTCCAACTCCTTCTTGAGTGCTTGCTCGGCCCGGCGCAGCAGCGTCCCGACCTGACCGGTCCCGACGTGAAGCGCGGCGCCGATTTCGGCGTAGCTGAGTCCGCTGTAGCGGAGGACGAGGATGGAGGCGGCCTTCGGACGGAGGCGTGCCAGCGCTTTGCGGACTTCGAGCCGCTGCTCGCGAATCTCGACCTCGTCCGCGGGATCGCCGGCCGCCTGGTTGAGGCGTTCCTGCGCGTCTATCGACTCCCGGCGCTCCCGGCGACGCCGTCCGCGCAGGCGGTTGAGCGCGGTGTGCGCCGCCGCGGCGTACAGCCAGGGCGACGCGAAGCTTGGGTTTGGTCCATGCCGGCGGTGGAGGTCCAGGAAGACCTCCTGGGCGACATCTTCGGACTCGCCGCGATCGGCCAGCACGCGGTTCGCTATCGCGACCACCCGACCGTACTCGCGCATGAAGAGTTCCTCGAATGGGTCTGCTGGGCTGGGCGCCGCGTGTCTTCGCGCTTCGGTCACCTCGTCGCTCGGTTCAAGGGATTTCGCCTTCATCCGACTTTTCAGCACCGTCGCCACACGCAATGTGACATCTCGCAGGTGCTTGTCAAAACCGCCTCAGGTCTCGCCAAACGCCGCGGAAGAACGGGAAGCCAGTCCAGGCGACCGCAAGCACGGACGAGAAGAGGATGACGGCGTCGATCGAGGCGCGCCCTTGCGGCTCCCAGTACACGTCCTGGAAGAGCACCCAGAGCGCGAACTCGTCAAGCGTCAGCGCGGCTCCCACGCCGAAGAGCAGCGAGGTCAACTGGGACGCCTTCTGGGAGCTTTTTGATTGCCTGTCCCGGACGCCGGTGCCCACCTGGTAGAGCCACAGGCAGCCGACGAGGAGGAGGAGAAGAATCCCCCAGACCAGGTGGTGGATGTGCGTGGTGCCGCGGGTCAGGTCGTGGAACGGACCGACGTGGGCGCGGATCGCGTGAGTGATCGTCCGGACGGTGGCGAAGGTGACCAGGAAGGACAGCCAGGCCAGGAAAACCCGTTCCCGACGCGGATCCGAGCCGATGTGGCGTAGGTAGTTCTCGAGCAGCCTCAGGGTTGGTACGTCACCACACACCCGCCGCTGGCGTTGCTCCAGAGCGGCTGCACCGCATAGGAGTGCTCACCCAGCGTGAGATTCGTCGAGGACGTTTGCCAGCTGCACTTGTCCGCGATCTCCTGGCCACCGCTGTCCAGCCAGCCGGTGCTTGGCGTGGGGTCGGTCTGGGCTTCGGCGTACTCATGCCCGCCAACGATCGAGAAACCGTCGAAGTAGCCATTGCCATAGTCGTTGCTGTCATTGACCAGGTTCGTCCCGCAGAGAGTGCCGGCGTCTGGTTGATAGGGCATGTAAGCGTAGGTGACGCTGCCGCCGCTGGTCGGGGTCGAGTCGTGCCACGCGCACCAGAGCAATCCGAAACCGAGCATGGAGTGCCCGCTTGGCGTGTACACGAGGTAGGTCGCATTCGGGTCGTAGCCGAAGTGCTGCGCGGCGCGGGTCGCTTCGGACGCGACCGCCGCCTTGTCGATGAACGAGGGCAGACGGCTGCCGTCGACCCAGCTGCCCCTGAGCTGTCCGGCTGGGTTGGCGACGGCCTGCGCCTGAGCGCTCGCCGGGCAGGTCGTCGTGCCCGATGCCACGCCCTGGCAGTACTGGCTGGTCGTCCGCAGCCAGCTGCTTCCGCCCAGGTTCCGCATGAAGTCGACGTTGTAGGTCTGGGCTTGCTGGCTCGTGTAGCCCCCGCCGGAGAACCCGTTCACCCACTCCGAGCCCCAGAAAACGATGTAGGCCGCCGGTTTGGTCAGAACCCGCCCCCCGTGCGAATAGACATTCCCGGTCGGCTGTGGTGACAAGGCCGCGGTGCGAACCGGCATGAAGTGGGAGCCGGCGCTTGATGCGTACGCCGCACTACCAACGGTGGTCGCCAAGATCAGCGCGCCCCCGATCGAGGCCGCGACTCGGAGCAACCGCATCTCGCCCTCCGAAGGAATCCATCGGCCCGCCGGCTTCCCCAACCAGGATCAGATGATCACCCCTGCACCGAGCTGTCAATCCGAGTCGCCTTGTCGCCCGCGGCGGCGCGCGCCTTGCGAGTCCTCTTGAGCTCGTCCTCGACCAGCTTGAAATCCTTCTGGGCTAGCTGGTGCAGGTGGCCCTGGAAGGCCAGTGTCCAGCTCTCGGGCGGCCACTTGCGGACGTAGTCGAGGCGGTAGGCCAGCTGCTTGGCCGGTACCCACTCGACCTCGTCGAGGACCACGTCAGGCTTGATGTGGAAGCGCCAGGGGTAGTCCTCGTCGCGGCGCAGAGAGCGCCACATGACGCTGTGGTCCTCGTACATAGAAGAGGTCACGGTCGCCGTCGCGGCGAAGGCCATTCGCCCGGTCACGTACCAGAGAACGCGGTCGCCAACGCGGATCGTCTCCGCGCGCCGGCGATGACGCGTTTTGACGCCCTGGGCGGCGAAGCCGTGCTCGCGCGTCTTCCGAAAGTTCTCAGGCGAGCTGACGATCATCCAGTACTGGGCGTTACGCGCCGGTTTCG
>CAZXGB010000076.1:0-13521 GCA_964640005.1 uncultured Actinomycetes bacterium
GCCGAATTCGTTCTCGATCACGGCGATCCGCTTGCCGTGGTTCTCGGTCAGGATGCGATTCAGGAGGGTCGTCTTCCCCGCGCCCAGGAAGCCGGTCAGCACTGTGACAGGGACCCGCGTGTCGATCGCCCCGCGGGTTGCGGTCTGAGTGTCTTCGGCGGTTGTCATCGTCCCGTCTCCTTGGTTTTGATGGTCGGTACCTGACGGCGCCTCTCGGCCATCTCAGCGACGTCCGCCAGGGTGACGTCAGCCAGGGCTTTGTGGACCTTGAACTCCTCCGGCTCGCGATCACTCTCGAGAATCGCGATCGAGGTCTCCAGAGGGGGGCAGCCAGGCTTGCTGCAGGTGAGCTCGCTAACCAGGAGTGGCACGCTGGCGTCCAGCCCGAACTCGCGGCGGACCCATTCCTTGATTCGCGAGGTTGTGCCGACCGAGGTGCCGCGCCGCATCGCCAGGAAGTCGCTCATCCAGCCAAGCCCCCCGTTTCCCGCGCTTCAGTTGCGGATAGGCGGTCGTCGAGGCCAAGCCAGCGGTAAAGGGCGATCGCCAGGAGCCACGTGATCACGAATGTGGCGGCCACGAAAAGGCCGAGGTATCCGAAACTCAGCGCGGCGACGAAGTCGAAGATCCCGCCCCGAAGGCCGAAGACGGCGATCAGGATCTGCGACACCTCGACCAGGCCCAGGAGGAGGGCGACGAACACCGAGAGGCCCGTCATCGTCATGTTGTAGAAGACCTTCCGGGCGGGATTGGAGAAGGCCCAGGCGTACGCCCGGGACATGAAGGCGCCGTCCACGGTGTCCATCAGGGTCATCGCCGCCGCGAACACCAGGGGCAGTGAGACGACCGCGATCCAGGGCAGTCCCTGCGCGGCTGCGCCGGCTGAGATGGCGAGCAGCGCCACCTCGGACGCGGTGTCGAAGCCGAGGCCGAAGATGATGCCTATCGGGATCATCTGCCAGCTCGCCGACACCAGTCGAAAGAGCTTGCCGAACATGCGCGACATCAGCCCGCCGGAGACGAGGCGGCGCTCGAGGTCGTCCCAGGAAGCGTTCTGCCGGCGCACCTCCCGGTAGCCCCTGACGATGTCGATCAGGACCGCGAGGTTGAACAGTCCGAGGAGGATCAGGAAACAACCACCTACGGAAGTGCCGATCAGGCCCCCCAGAGTCCGCAGCTGACCGTTCTCGCCGATCACGCTGGCCACGGCCGCCCGCGTCGCCACGCCCAGCAGCACGGCGATCGCGAGGACGACCGCAGAGTGCCCGACCGCGAAGAAGAAGCCGGCGCCCATCGGGCGGCGACCCTGCTGCATCAGCTTGCGGGTGGCGTTGTCGATCGCCGCGATATGGTCGGCGTCGAAGGCGTGCCGGAGCCCGAGGGTGTAGGCCACGATTCCCACCCAGAGAAAGGCCGGCCGCTGCGCTCCAAAGACCAGCAGGCTTGTGAAGCCAAGACCGTGGAGCACGACCACGGCGACCAGGAACCTGGCCAGCCGGCGGCCGTCGCCGGTGCCGGCGAAGGCCCGCATGGAGCGGAGCGCTGGAGCACTCATGAGCGGTACAGCCTAGAGCAAGGCAAGTAGATTGCGCAAGTGACTTGCTTAAGATCCGGCTGCGCGAGGTTGGCCCCGACGCTCCACGCCGCTCGAGCTCGTATTAGATTGTGCGCGGCCGTCTGGGCTAAGGAGAAAGACCTGATGCTGGAGCGTTGCTTTGCGGTAGTTCCATATCCCTTGCGCGACGTTCGCCGCGCTCTCATCTCGAACCTCGACGCCTGGGTGCCGGCGGCTTTGTTCGACGCTTCCCATACTCGCCAGGAGCTGATGAGACAGCTGGACCTCGACCATCTTGAAACGAGCGAGCCGGCTGAGCACTCGTTCATGCAGATCGGCGAGATCGAGGACAGAACCGACGGCTGTGCGGTCTCTCTGAGCTGGCGGCCACGCGGAGCCGACCACGTATTCGATGAAGTCCAGGGTCAATTCGAGTTGGTGTCAGCTGGCAGGAACACGCTGCTCGCGATCACCATCAGCTGCTACCCGTCGCGGCGGCATCTGCGATCGAGGTCCGCACGGCTGAAGTTCCGCAGCATCGGAGCCCTGGGCGGCAGAACGTTTCTCGAGACTGCCGAGAGATCGCTTCGCGTCAGGCTCGACCCGCGCTGGACCAAGGTCAAGGTGGCGGCCGGCCGCTGACCGTTTCCCTCGCCGTCTGCCAATTGGCGGGGCGGACGCTCAAGTCCGCCCCGCCATCACGAGGAGTCAGGTCGTCGGCGCGAGGGGCGTTGCTGCCTGGACCGCCGGAGCCTGTGTCTGCCGATAGAGCACGCCGTCCGGGGCCATGATCACGTAGGCGACCATCACGGCAAATCCGACCGGAGCGAACGCGATACTGAGCAGGCCGCCCAGCAGCACGATCAAGAACCAGGTCTTGTCAGCCAGCATGTAACTGTTGACGAGAGCTCCCACCCAGGCCACAAGCTGCACGATGCTGCCTGTCAGAGCAACCAGCCCGCCGGCGACGATGACCCCGACGGCGGTCCAGAAGAACCCGTTCATGTTCGGCGTGAAGTTGTAATTGCTGCTCCCGGCGATCTCCGTGAACGTTCCGCCGTAAGCGAGCATCAGAAAGACGCCAACGATCGCGAGCAGAATGCCCGCGGCGAAGGCCACCAGACCGCCGATCCAGGTCCTGGTGATCGTGGACTTCGTCATGCCATTCACCTCCGCGCTAAGGATCCTGCTGGGATCCCTGGCCGGCCAGTGCCGCACGGCCCGGACTATGAGCGGCCATTGGTCCCGGGTGCTGCCGCCGTGACGGGTCGGTCAGCCCTCGGTCAGCCGCACCGCCAGGTAGAAGATCCCGACCGTAACCAGGAGAATCAGCGGCGAGAAAAGCCGCGATGCAGCGACCCAGCGCGCCGAGGAGGTTCTCCGCCCGGCCAGGGTGTGGGCGGCGGCGAGGAGCACGGCCACAAACGCCAGGACCGTCTTGCCCCCCAGCGTGCGACCCCAGCCCGTGCCAAGCAGGTCGCCGAAGCCGTGCAGCCGCGTTGACGCCATCGCCAGCCCGGACACCGCGATCACCGCCCAGGCGATCAGGGATCCGAGCAGAAAGGCGCGGCCGGCGCTCGCCATGAGCGTTCGAAAGGCGAACTGGTCGAGCTGGCGATGGGCGACGACCGCCAGCACCGCGAGAACGATCAGGCCCCCAAGCCAGTACGCCGCGGCGAGCAGGTGGAGGAGGCGCCAGACTTCGTCCATCCCGCTAGAGATGATGACGCGCCCGGCGCCTCTGCTCAGGCTGCCTCTTCCTGGGTCGAGCCGGAGCGCTCGGCAGTGTCTGCGTGCACGGTGCCACTGCCATCGCCCGCCCGCAGCGTCCTCGAGACGACGAAGGCCCCGATCGAGAGGGAACCGATGAAGGCAACACCAAGGGCGGCCGCCATTGCGAGCGGCGCGGTCGCGACTTCTCCTGAAAGCAACATGCGCGAGATGCTGAGGCGTGAACCGGCGCTGCACAGGGGCCGTTCGACCCTCCTCGAAAAGGACGAATCGTCGAAATAGCGACGCCAAACAGGGCTGAATGCGAAAGGTCAAATAGCGAGCTGCGAATGCCAGTGCCAGCGGCTGAAGGCGCGGACGAGCACGCTGGCAACCAATAAATAGACGAGGCAGTAAGCCCCGATCGCGAGCTGAGCCCGCCAATCAATCTGTGTGAAGCCGAGCAGGCGCTGCGTGATCGGGACGTTGATCAGGCCCACCGTGACGATCAGCGCGCCGGCCAGCGCCGCGAGCAGAGGCCGGCTCGGCCAGGGCGGGCTCCAGAACCAGCGCGAAGAGCGGACCGCAAACAGGATCAGCAGAGCCGTCGTGCCCAGAAAGAGAAACCAGGAAGTGTGGACGACAACCGGCTCCTGCTCCCGGAGCAGCCTGAGAAGGGCAAACGCGAACACCGCGTTGACCAATCCGAGAACCAGTGAGACCTCGCCCAGCCGAAGGATGTTCCAGTGTCGAGGCGTTGCCTCATCGTCGCCGCTGACCTGGTCGGTGACGATGCCCAGCATCGGCAGGTCGGCCAGGACGTTGAGCAGGAGCACCTGCGCCGGCAGTAAAGGCAGGTAGCTCAGGAAGAGCGACGCGATGGCGACGATGATCACGTTCGCGAAGTTGCTGACCATCGTGTAGAGCAGGTAGCGATTGATGTTGGTGAAGGTGCGCCGCCCCTCCTGAATACCGTCGACGATCACGGCGAGGTCGTCCTCGACCAGGATCAGATCGGCGGCGCCCTTGGTGGCGTCGGTACCGCTGGCGAGCGCGATCCCGACCTCAGCCGCCTGGAGCGCGGGCGCGTCGTTGACACCGTCGCCGGTCACCGCGACGTGATGGCCGAGACCCTGCAGCACGGTGACCAGGTGGTGTTTGTCCGCCGGGACGACTTCCGCGAAGATCCGGCCGCGTTCGGCGATTTCCCGAAGACCCCGACCGTGGAGTGCAGAGGCCGGAAAGACCTGGCCGGGCGAGATGTCCAGGTGGATCTGGCTCGCGAGAGCAGCCGCCCGGGCGAGTGCATCGCCGGTGACGATTTTGACTTGCAGGCCCAGGCGCGCGGCTCCGCGCAGGGCGGCGGCGGCGGCCGGCCGCGGCGGGTCGGACAGACCGAGCAGACCGAGCAGGGTCATCCCCGACTCCTGCACCCCGGACGGTCCATCCGGAGCTGGTCTCACCGCAACCGCGAGCACCCGAGAGCCGGCCGCCTGCAGTCGCCCGACCGCCTCTTCCACCTCCGCTCGATGGGCGTCCAGTGGCTCTACCCCATCAGGAGTTCGGACGCTGGAGCACAGACCGAGGACGACGGCCGCGGCTCCCTTGCACGCGACTTCGCACATGCCCTCCGTGTCGACGAGCACCGTCATGCGCTTGGTGTCCCCGCTGAACTGAGTCACCATCTGCCGCTTGCTCAACGCGAGCTGGCCGAGGTCGAGCTCGGCGCGGGCGGCCGCGATGATGGCGTCGTCGATCAGGCTGGACCCTTGCGCCGGATAGCTCGAGGCGAGTACCGCAGCCGCCAGGACGTCCCGGCGTGCAACCAGGCTCCAGACCTCAGTAAGGGCGGTCCGGTTCTCGGTGATGGTCCCTGTCTTGTCGATGCACAACGTGTCGATTGCGCTCAGGTCCTCGACGGCGGCGAGCCGCCGGACGAGGACCTTCTTCCGGGCCAGGTGCGAAGCGCCCAGTGCCAGGCTGGTGGCGGTGACAGCCGGTAGGGCCTCGGGCACGATGCCGAGAGCCACCGCCAGCGCCAACGTCAGCGAGACGAGGAGGCCGCGCCCAAGCAGTGTGTTGCTGAGCACGACGACGGCCGCCAGCAGCAGTCCGAATCGGAGCAGGAAGGCGCCGAAGTGGTTGAGGTTGACCTCGAAATCTCCCGGCGCTCGCATGCCTTTGACCAGCGATGCGGTCTCGCCGAACTGCGTCCGAGCGCCCGTCGCCGCGACCACACCGGAGCCCTGGCCGCCCGCGACCGTGGTTCCCGCGAACGCGATGTCTCGCCATTCGGTGACCTTCTCGGCCGCGACGGCGGCGGTCGACTTCTGCTGCGGCACCGATTCGCCGGTCAGAGTGGCCTGGTTGATTTCGAGGCCATCGCCCTCGAGGAGCCTGAGGTCGGCGGGGACGACGTCGCCAATGCGCAGCAGGACCACGTCGCCGGGGACGACTCGAGCGACCTCGACGGGCACCTCCCCTCCCTCTCGCCGCACCCGCGCTTGCAAGGGGAGCATCCCCCGGAGCGCCTTCAGTGCCAGCTCAGCTCGGTATTCCTGGACGATGCTCAGCCCGACGTTGATGGCGATCAGGGTCAGGATGATCACGCCGTCGACCAGGTCGCCGGTGATGATCGTCAGCACGGCGGCGGCCGCGAGCAGGATGTTGATGCCGCTGCGAAGCTGGCCCCGAGCGATCGTCCAAATCGAGCGCGTCTCGGCGCTGACCTCGTTCAGGCCATAGAGCCGGAGCCGGCGTTCGGCCTCCGCGTTTGTGAGGCCGCCCTCTCCTGATCCAAGGTCTCGAAGTGCCGTAGTGGGATCAAGCGATGCCACCTGCGCCAGCGACGGAAACGCGCTGCCGTCCGGGGCGGGACGCGCCGTCGCCGCGTCCGCTGGCCTGACTTCATCTGGCAAGCGCATCGATCCTCGCCGGTTCCCCGACCAGCGTCGGCGGGTCTACCCTCAAAGGTGGGCCGCCCTGGCGGGAGCGGCCCACCTCCATACCGTCTAGGCGAACGTCGTCCGGCCGCCCGCCGCCTGCACCACGTGATGAAGGGTCGTCACCAGCCACAGCGCGAGGATCGTGGCGGCGAGTCCGATCACACCAAATGCGGTCCCGGCGATGAAGCCGTAAACCACGAAGCCGAGCGCCCCGACGCCCAGTACGCCCGAGAGCACGGTAAAGCCGTCGGGTCGTCTGTAGGTCTCCGCCGACGAACCGGTGGCACACATCAAAGCCCCGACGACGAGCAGTGCCGCCATGCCCCAGCGATTGCTCGTCAGCAGCGGCCAGTTCCAAGCCTGGACGGTCGCGAATGCAATCAGGACCGCGGCTGCGGCAAGAACCGTAGCCACCCCGTCTCGAATGGAAAGCCTCATTGCACACCTCCATCCGGACGGTAGCGCCGGACCGGCCGCGATGCAGGAGCCAAGCGGCCCGGCACTTGCGGGCCTTTTGACAAGCAGCGAAAGCCGATCCAAAACGAGGGCCAGGCGGACTGCGGGGGCGGGCCAAAGGCCCCTCCATATGCCTGGCCAGCAGGTCGATGATCGCTGCATGGGAATTCGATTGGGGGCACCTCCAGGCACCCCCTAACCGCTTGGGAGTCGCACTGCCATGAGGATCGTTCGCCGTCGCGGGAGCACGGCACAGAAGCCCGTCGAAGTTGGCGACCTGATGTCGCACGACATCGTCAGCATCGGCCCCGACTCAACTCTCCGGGCCGCGGCCAGCCTGATGCGCGAACACCGGATCGGGTCGCTCCTGGTCGTGAGTGGAGACAAGATGGTGGGACTCCTCACGGAGCGCGATCTGATGCGGGCGGTCGCCGACGGCTACGACCCGAGTGACGTGCCCGTGGCGAGCTACATGACGCTGATCGTAAGGACAATCGAAGCCGGCCGCCCCGCCGCGGAGGCGGCAGCGATCATGGTTCGCCACGACATCCGTCATCTGCCCGTGACGGAGGACAGCAAGCCGGTCGGCTTCCTGTCGGCCCGCAACGTGCTGGCGCTGGAACCCTGGCCAAAGGAGCTCCCGGTCGTCGAGCCCTGGTAGGCCGAAGCGCCTCGGCGACAGCCGAGGCCGCCGCTCTCAGGCAGGCCTCGTCTGCGCGTCGGGCGGCGTGATGTGCTCGACCGTGATCCGGTGTTGGACCACCGCCTCGCCCGGCTCCGGCCGGCGCCCTTCGCCACCGCCCAGGGCTCGGAGGGCGTTCAGGATCACGGCCACGTCGATCGCCTCCTGAAAGATCGCCCCGGCGACTGGCGGCAACCAGCCCAGAGTGGCCAGCACCATGCCGGCGCCCGACAGTGCCATTCCGGCCAGGACGCTCTGCAGCGCTACAGCGCGTGCACGCCTCGCGATGGCGATCGCCTCCGCGACCCGGTCCAGCCGATCGACCATCACGACGGCGTCCGCCGCTTCCGACGATGCCGTCGCCCCGCGCGCTCCCATCGCGATCCCGACGTCGGCAGCCGCCAGCGCCGGCGCGTCGTTGATGCCATCGCCGACCATGACTGTCACCGCGGCCCGGCACTCGTCCAGGACGGCGGCAACCTTCTGTTGGGGAGTCCGCTCCCAGAGCACGGCGTCGGTTCCAAGCGCTCGCGCCAGCGGGCGGGCCACCTCTTCGCGATCGCCGGTGAGGACGACGATGCGCCGGATCCCGCCCCTCCGGAGAACCTGGATGGCGCGCGGCGTCTCCGCGCGAAGGGAGTCCTCAACCATCAGGGCACCTACGACCGCGCCGTCGACGGCGACGAAAACGCTCGAGGAGCCCTCCCGCTCCGTGCGCCGCCGGAGGCCGGCGACTGGTTCTGGCAGGGGTCGATCTCCCGCCAGCCATCGCGCCCGTCCGAGGGCTACCTGGCGACCGGCAACGACGCCTTGGATACCGAGGCCGGCGCGTTCTCTGACTTCGGTAGGTAACGCGAGCGCGAGGCTGCGCTGACGAGCGGCGGCGACGATGGCGCCGGCGAACACGTGGGAGGAGACCTGGTCGAGCGACGCGGCCAGCCGGAGAACCTCGTCCGACGTTGTCGGCCCGAACGAGATCACGGCGGCAACCCGTGGCTCTCCCGTGGTCAGCGTGCCCGTCTTGTCGAACACCAGCGTGCGAGCCCGCCCCAGCGTCTCCAGGGCGCCGCCACCCTTGACGATGACGCCGCGGCTGGCGGCCCTCGAGATCCCGGCCACGATCGCGACCGGAGCGGCCAGGATCAGCGGGCAGGGCGTCGCGACGACCAGGACGGCCAGCGCGCGGACAGCGCTGCCGGAAATTGCCCAAGCGATGGCTGCCACGCCCAGCGTCAGCGGCAGAAACCAAAGCGCGTAGCGGTCGGCCAGGCGAACGAACGGGGCTTTGGCGGATTGCGCACTCTGGACCAGGCGCACGATGGCGGCGTAAGTGCTCTGTTCCGCGGTCGCCTGCGCTCGCAGGTCGAACGGCGGCCCTGCGTTGACCACACCGCTGGCGATTCGATCCCCCTTCAGGTGCTCAACCGGCCGCGACTCGCCGGTCAGCGCCGACTCGTCAAGGACCGCTCCTTCCCCCTCCACCAGGCCGTCGACGGGAACCACCTCGCCCGGCTTTACGAGCAGCCGGTCCCCGGCGCGAACGGCGGTCACGTCAGCCGCCGTCAGCCCGCCCTCGGTATAGAGGTTGACCGTCCGGGGCACTCGAGCCAGCAAGGCGCTCAGCTCGCGGCGCGCTCGCGTGGCCGCATATTGCTCGAGCGCCTGGCCCCCAGACAGCATCAGTGCCACAACCGCACCGGCCAGGTACTGGCCGAGGATCAACGACCCGCCCATGGCGAGCAGCGCGATCAGGTCGACGCCGGTCTCACGGTGGAGAAGGTCACGGCCGACCGAGATCGCGAGCGGTACCAGCGCAACCGCCACGGCGGCCGCGAAGGCCATGCCGGCGGCGTCGTGCAGGCCCGCGATCCAGAGTCCTGCGCCGCTGAGCAGCCCGAGGAGCGTCAGTACAGGGATGAGCTGGCGAGCGTCTGAGAGCCATGCGCGGTTCTCCACCGCTTCATGCTCTCGTCCGCCGGCGGCTCTGGCACCTGCCGTTAGCCCCTAACCCGAGGGGTCCATGCCTGCCCGGATGCGGGGACTGGACCCGCTCAGTTGTCCTCGTATCGGTAGGTCAGCTGGTCCGCATGGACGGCGACCACGCCGTCCAGCGCGCCCACCAACTCGGAGAGCACCTTCATATCGCTCCTGCGGTCGACCTGGCCGCTCAGCTCGACGACCCCCTCGCTTACGCTGACCCTGATTGGTTCGGGATCCATCCAGAGGCTGTGGACGATCACACCGTCGACCACTTCCTGGCGTAGTTCGGCGTCGGAGCGGAGGAAAACTTTCAAGGCGTCGGACCGCGTGAGAATGCCGATCAGCCGGCCTTCTCCATCCACCACGGGCAGCCGCTTGACGCCACGCTGATGCATCAGTCGGGCCGCCATGACGACCGGCATTTCCGGCGTCGCGGTGACCGCTGGCGACGACATGAAATCTCGCGCGGTCTCCCCGCGCTTCCTTCGCCGTGCCGCCCGCGTTTCCCGCGATTCGAACCAATGTGCTGTTCCGAGCTCGTCGCGCTCCTCCTTCAGGAGCAGGTCGGCCTCGGAAACCACGCCCATGACGATCCTGCTGCGGTCGACCACGGGCAGAGCCGAAATCCGGTTGGTTTCGAGAAGCTCGACCATTTGCTTGAACCCGGCGTCCAGCGCGACTGAGATCGGGCTGGGAGTCATCACATCGCGCACGAGGAGTCTCATCGCGCCTTCTCCTTGACCCTTGCCTCGGCGGGCTGAGCAAGGAGGACCGGCCGGCGAGTGAGATGAATGACCTGGTGGCCAACGCTTCCGAGCAGGAGCCCGCTAACGCCTGATGGCCGCCGCGAGCCGAGCACGACGAGGTCGGCGTCCCACCGGTCGGCCGTCTCCACGATGCCGTGCGCGACCGACCCGATGCCGGTGACTACCTCGGTTTCAAATGGCACGTTCATCGAGGTCAGACTCGCTTGGGCGGCCTCCACCGCTTTCTGCGCATCCTCATCGGGCTCGATGTAGGCCGCACCCTCGGCCAGCGCCACCGTTTCCTTGATGTGGAGCACGAGAACTCGAGCATCCGTCTCCACGGCGATCTGACCGGCAAGCCGCGCGGTCGACTCTGGCTCGTTGACGCCGGCGGCGACCAGGATGCGCGACATGGCCACCTCATGCGGCCGCTCGTCGGATTCCGGCCCGACCGGTGGCCGCACGACCAGAACCGGGGCGGCCACGCCGGCGGCAACCTCGTGGCCGACGCTGCCCAGGAGCAGCGCGGCGAGGCCGCCGCGGCCGTGGGAGCCGACCGCGACCAGGTCGGCCTCCACCTCGTCGACGGCCGCTGCGATGGCACGCCCCGGACGGCCGGCTGCCTGGCGTACCTGGCCGTCCGCCTCCACACCCAGCTTTCGCAGCTGCCGGACCGCGCTGTCCACCGAGCCTGAGGCCTCGTCGCGCTCGCCAGAGTCGAGAACATGAAGGACGACGACCGGCGCCCGCGATCGCGTGGCGAGAGCGGCAACGACGGGAATCGTCCCCTCGGCCAGTCCCTCATCGTCGATTGCGAGAAGGATTCGTTTGAACATCATGTACACAGCGTGCGTGCGCACTGGCCGAGCTTCCAGGACCGTTCGGATTACTGGCATCAGGACTCTCGACCCCATCGTCAAGCTGGCCTTCCCGAGCCAGCGTGTACTCGGTGTCTACCCGGCGGCGGCGAGCTGCCGGGAGCGGACCGCGCGCAGCAGGACGGCGGACACCGCGGCGAGGAAATCCCGGACGAGCTGGCGAGCGACGCCGGCCATCAGCGAGTGATCGATGATCTCGCCCAGCTCGCCCCCGGGCGGCGTGTACGTCACGTGAACCGTGAGCCGTGTGCGGCCGCGTGGTAGGGCCGTCGCCTCCAGCCAGCCACCGAACGTCGGGTACCGGCCGGCGTGCTCGACGGGCTGGAGGACCAGCGGCACCCTCGACCTTCCGTCATGCCGCAAAGCAGCACCGACAGCAACGTCAGCGTGCATCTCGAACGGATGGCCGAAACGGATCGCACGCAGAACCGTGCGCGAATGTCCGGAATCGTATCCCGGCAGCCACTCCTCCGGCCCCTTGCGAAGCAGGTAGTCGACCTGCTCGAAAGGCACGCTCAGTACCGCGCGGACTGGAATCGGGGAGGAACGGTTGGTGCTCGCATCAGACGGTGCTCTCAGCTCTGCTTGTCCCGTTGTGGGCACTCCTACCGACCTCCTCGATTCCAGTTCCAGCATGCGCATTGCCAACCCGGCGAGACAGGGCCGAAGGGCCCGATCCGAGGGGGACGCCGATCAGTTGACGGCTGCGTGGACCGCGAGCACGCCGGCGACTCCGCGAGCGAGGGACTCAGCAAGCCGGATGGCGACCGGGTCGGCATGACCCTCGAGCCTGACGATGCCCAGGCTCACGCTCACCACGAAACCGCCCATGCCTTCCTCTGAGCGCAGCCGCCTCTCGACGTCGGCCTGAATTTCCGCATCTTCGCGGGCGAGGACCCCCATCAGGTCATGGCGCGACAGCACCCCGGCGACCGAGTCGCCCCTCATCACGGGCACGCGCTTGACGCCGGCCTCCAGCATCCGCTGCACGCACAGCCCGAGGTCGGTGCTCTCATCAACGGTGACCACCTCGCGCTTCATTACGTCCTCGATCAGTCGCGGGACAGTAGCCGTATGCGATGGCGTGCTCAGGGTGCGCGCATCCGTCTCTCTCTCGAAGGGCAGCAGGTTCGCCTCGGACACGATTCCCACCAAGCGACCACGGCTATCGACAACCGGCAGCCCGCTCACGTGGCGCTCTGCCATCAGCCGAGCCGCGACCTTGATCGGGGTGTCCGGCGTCACCGTGACGGCAGGTGACGTCATCACGTCTGCTGCGCGCATTGCGTTAGCGCCAAGCGTAGGGGCCGGCCGCCCGAGAAACCTGGGGCGAACGGCCCGTGTCTACCCGGCCAAAATGCTCGATCGTCGTCGCAGGCATGCTGAGCCAGCAGGTCGTCACGATCGACCATCCGCACGACGCCGTCGCCTCTGCGCTGAGCGACCAGAATCGGCGGTGGACGGTTGCGCTCGACGGCGAAGGAACGGATCTTCTTGCCAGTGTCGGCGTCCGGGTGATCGGCATCCCGCTCTACAAGCGCGTGCAGCTGACGATCGGGGCCAACGCGCTGACGATCCGGCCTGGGCGAACCGTCCTGCCAGTCGGCTGGCAGGCGATGGGCGGCGTGCCGCTCTTCCCCCGGATGGAGGGCACCCTCGAAGTCGAGGCGGAGACACCGGAGCGAACGCGGATCACGCTCAGCGCCAACTACGATCCGCCGCTCGGCGCGCTCGGCCGTCTCCTCGACCGCACCCTTCTAAGAAAGCTGGCGGACAGCACGATGAAGGACTTCCTCGAGCGAGTCGCGAACGAGCTCCGGGAGGAACTCGCAGCGTTTCCCGCCCTTCCGCGCGGCAGTGGGTAGCTAAGATCGGAGAACCGTGGCCGCGACGGTCGAGTTCGATCTGCCGGCTGACCTCCTGGAGGCGATGTCGGACGGGATCATCGTCTGTGACGACGGGGGTCGGATTCTCTTTGCCAACGGACAGGCGGAGCAGATGTCTGGCTACTCGCGCGAGGAGCTGACCGGCAGTCACATCGAGATGCTGGTCCCTGATCGGCTGCGGCCCGGACATGAGGCGAAGCGTTCGTCTTACCTCGCGCACGCTCCGGTAAGCCGGGCGATGGGCACTGGTCTCGACATCCGCTTCCGTCGCAAGGACGGGACTGAATTTCCGGCCGACATCGCGCTCAGCACGCTGCGGTCGGGTGATAAGACACGCATCGTAGCTTCGATCCGGGACATCACCGAGCGACAGCACGCCAACGATCGCCTGGAGGCCCTGAGGGAGGTCTCGGAGGCCATCCTCAGGGGTGGCGAGCCGGAAAGCGTGCTCCAGCTGGTCGCGGACAGGGCCCGAGAGCTGGCGGCGGCAGACCTCGCGATCGTTGCCGTGCCCGTCTCCGTCGATCGGCTGCGGGTAACCGTTGGCGCGGGTGACGTCAAGGGCTTGGTGGGCACGGAGATGGCCGTGAGCGCGTCCATCGCCGGCCAGGTGATGAGCGATCGGCGCGCCGCGATCATCGCGGATGCGCGAAGTCACGAGCGAAGCGACAAGACGCTCGCCG
>CAZXGB010000077.1:0-13423 GCA_964640005.1 uncultured Actinomycetes bacterium
GAGCGCAACCTTGCCAAGGTTGAGGTAGCGGGTTCGAAGCCCGTCTCCCGCTCCAGTACTACGTATTCACAAAATCGTCGCCAGGCTCCCTTGGGGACCGCGACGGCCCTGGTTCGACCGGCCTCCAGGCTCTCCGACTCCAGCCGCTCGAACATGCCTGCCGAGATCCTCGAGCGCTGCTCGGCGTCCGCGGCGTCCCAGGCGGCGACCAAGTCGAGGAGCTGGCTGCGGCACCACTCGAGGACCGCGTGTCCTGGCACCCGGGACTCCAAGCCTGTCAGCCGCTCCTGAAAGTGACTTCCGCCGAGCCTCGAGCTCTCTCAGCCAGGAGGAAGCTGGTAGTGAGCCGGTTCAGGAGCGGCCGGAATGTACCGCTCGCCCGACCAGCTCCATGTCAGGGTGGGATGCAGATCTGGACAGCAGCGCGGCACGTTGGAGGCCGAGTACCCATATGGCGAGATCATCAGTTCGGTGCCAAGCGCAGAAACCACGGTCCTTGAGACCAACCAGTTGTCCTGATAATTCAGCAACGTCTGCCTGAGGTGCGGGCCGCCCCCAGGGCCGAAGTTGTCAAAGACGAGGACGGCGCTTGGCGGGCTCCCGGCGCCGGCGCCGCACGAAACGAGGACCACCGCGAGCGCGTTGGCGGCGTCGGGCCTCATAAAGACGGCCGGTGAGGCCGTGGCCTTACCTCCGCACGAGACTGGGTAGCTCAAGCTCGACCAGTCCACGCCTGCGAAGGCGGCGGCTGCTGATGGGGTCGATGCTGCGGTTGGAGCCGGTGTCGCTTCCTCCGTGATCACAATCGCAGCGGCGAACATCTCCGCCTGGTGCTCGCTGGTGAAGCCGGTGATCTCGAGCTGTCCGCTTCGGATCGGCTCGTTGACGAGAGGGTCGGTGAGGAGCTTGCCGCCGGCCGCGTACGGCCGAGAGAGTGCGCCCGCGGTTTGACTCCAGCTTGCGATGTCCGCCGACGTCAGATTCGACCACACGGCCAGATGCCGTTCTGGGCAATCCGCCGGGCATGCCGACGCTGCCGCTGCAGTAGCCTGCGTAAGCGCCACGGTGCCTCGTTGGTCGACGGTGACGTCGACAACCCATCCACTGTCCGCGCGCCGAGCGGCGGCTCTGCTGACCATCGACTCATTCATGCCGATCGGTTCCGGGCGATATCCAGCGTGGGGACCAGAGGTGGCGGTCGGGTCGACCACCCAGCGGGTGACCATGAGGTGGACAGGCGCCGAGGCCGGGGCTGGAACCGGCGGGGCGATTGGCGTGCGGTGGGCCAGCAGAGCTGCCGCCGCGAGCAGCACGACGCCGAAAATGGCGACGCCTGTTGCCAAGAATGGCTTCAAATGCGACGGCCGGCGCCGCTCCCCCTGGAGGTCGCGTAGGACGACCGCTGAAAGATGCGGCGGGACGGGCGGGATTACAGCGTCGAGAGCGGTATGGATGTCTCGGCGAAGATTCATGACATCGCCTCCTTGGGATCGAGCCCCGGCCGGAGCCGTCGAATCGATCGGTAGAGCCGGCTGCGGGTCGCCGAAACGGACAGGCCGGAGGCCTCGGCAACCTGCTCCAGCGTGAGATCGAGGTAGAAGAAGAGAACCACGACGAGCCGGTCTCGCTCCGGAAGGCGGCGAATCTCGCGCCTGAGGTCGGCGCCGCGCAGCACCTCGTCTTCGGGTCCTCGGACGACCTCCGCGATAACGGCACCGCTGGCGCGGAGGGTCCACCAACGTCCGCGCAAGGTCGATCGGCACTCGTTGGCGACGATTCCCAGGAACCAGGGCAGCGGGTCCGAGCCTGGGCGCAGCCGGTCGGCTTTGCGCCAGGCTTTCAGTGCTGCTTCCTGGACGGCGTCCTCAGCGGCGCTCGGATCGTGGAGGAGAGCGCACGCGAGACGGAATCCCGGAGGCGCCAGGTCCGCCAGTCGGGACTCTAGAGTTGATGAGGTCCAGGGCGGCGGTGCCGGGTCTTCCATCGCCTCGTATACGCGCAAGGATCGGCCATCCGTCGCACAGATTCACCCGCCCTGCCGGACCTGCTAGCCGAGGTCGAACGAGACCCGACAGCCATCTTCTGGGGCTGAGACCCGGGCCGCGAAACCAGACGAGCAGCTAGCGTTCCAGGGCATGGCCTCCTGGATCCCCCTCGCCGGTGACACCGGCTCGACCCTGACCCACCTCGAAGGCTCTCTCTCGGGGGCGACCGCCGACGCGGATCGGCTCGCCGGCTTGGACAGCGAGGGCCGGCCGTACCTGCCGCGCTATGACCTGACCACGGCAGGCAGGGCCCTGACCCGGCAGGCGCTGGCCGAGCGCCGCACCGGCGGACTCTGGCGTTGGCACGAGATCCTGCCCGTCAGGCGCTGGGAGAATGTGGCAACCCTCGGGGAGGGATCGACACCGCTTCTCGAGCCGGGCCGGTTGGGCCGCGCGCTGGGACTCGACCGGCTCGCCTTCAAGGCCGAAAGCCTGAACCCGACGGGCTCTTTCAAGGCGCGCGGGATGGCGGTCGCCGTCAGTCGCGCAGTCGAGCTCGGCGCGCGCCAGCTCGTCGCGCCGAGCGCCGGGAACGCCGCGGGTGCGCTCGCCGCCTACGCCGCCGCCGCGGGGGCCACGGCGACCCTGATCATGCCCGCCGACGCGCCTCGCGCCAACCAGGTCGAGGTGCTGGTGGCTGGGGCCAAGCTGGTCCTGCTCGACGGCCTCATCTCGGACTGCGGGAAGTTCGCCCAGCGCTATTCGCAGGTCACCGGCGCCTTCGACCTGAGCACCCTCAAGGAGCCCTATCGCGTCGAGGGCAAGAAGACGATG
Source organism: uncultured Actinomycetes bacterium (assembly GCA_964640005.1). Taxonomy (GTDB): domain Bacteria; phylum Chloroflexota; class Dormibacteria; order Dormibacterales; family Dormibacteraceae; genus CAZHAC01. The sequence goes on from CAZXGB010000077.1 coordinate 2,820, forward strand.
GGACTCGAGCTGGCCGAGGACTTTGACTGGGAGCTGCCGGACGCGGTCATCTATCCCACCGGCGGCGGAACGGGCCTGGTCGGTATGTGGAAAGCATTCGCGGAGCTGGAGGCGCTCGGCCTCATCGGCCCCGCGCGCCCGCGGATGTACGCGGTGCAGGCCGAGGGCTGCGCGCCGATCGTCAACGCGTTCATCGGCAACCAGCGCTTCGCCGCTCCGGTCGTGGACGCACGCACTCGGGCGGCGGGGATCCGCGTCCCGGGCGCCGTCGGCGACTTCCTCATCCTCGATGCCATTAGGGCCTCGGGCGGCGCCGCGCTCGCGGTGCCGGAGGCGGAGATCGTGTCCATGCAGGCCTTCATCGCGTCTCGTGGCGGGGGCTACCTGAGCCTGGAGACCGCCGCCGCGGTGAGCGCCATCCCTGCGCTGCTCGAGCAGGGCAAGCTGAGCCGCGGCGAGCGGGTGGTCGTTTTCGACACCGGCGCCGGCTTCAAGTCGGAACCGCCAGCCGCGCTCGACATTCCCGCGCCGGTGCCCAACGACACGGCCTACTGGGACGAGATCATCGAGGGTCTTGCCCTTACCGGCAACCGGTAGGCGCGGATCGGCTTCCCAGCCTCCTCCCAGCTGTGGCTGCTATGGTCGAAGCACCCTTCGCCAATGTCATCGATCGACCCGCGCGAATACTCGCGCCGCGCGGCCGTGCGCCGCCGTGCCTCGGCTCGCAACCGCCTCCTTCCGCAGATCGCGCTCGTCGTGCTCGGCTTCGTCCTCTCGGGACTGGTCGGTGCAGGCGCCTACTTCCTGCCGCTTTTGCAAACGACCGCGACCACCGCGCTCACCTCGGGGAACATCCCGAACCCGGTCGTGAACCCGGGAGACACCAGGCCCTTCACCGTTCTCCTGCTCGGCTCCGACGACGACTCCAAGTTCCCGGCCGACCGTGTGCTGACCCAGTCGATGATTCTGGTCCGGGTCGATCCAGCGAAAAAGCAGGCGACCATGCTGTCGATCCCGCGCGACCTCTGGGTGACCATTCCGGGCCACAACGGCAAGGCCAAAATCGACACCGCCTACGAACAGGGCGGGGCGCAGGGCGCGATCGCCGCTGTGGAGTCGAACTTCCAGGTCCACGTCGACGATTACGTATGGATAGGCCTCCAGGGGCTGGTCAAAGTGATCGACCGGCTGGGTGGCGTCGACGTGAACGTCATCAACCCGGTGATGGACGACTTCTACCCGAGCGACATCAACACGAGCAACCCCTATGGCTACTATCGCGTGGCCGTACTGCCCGGGGCTGTCCACATGAACGGGATCCAGGCGCTCCAGTACGTGCGCTCACGACATGGGGATCTCCGCGGTGACTTCGCGCGCTCGGAGCGCCAGCAGCAGGTACTGCTCTCGCTCAAGTCGCAATCCAAGAACATCGGCGTCGCCGACCTGCCCGCGCTGGCGGCGGCGTTCAATGGCGAGATCAAGACCAGCATCTCTCTCGACCGGATCCGTCAGCTGCTCGCCATCGCCAACCAATTCGGCGGCCCGGGTATCAAACAGGTCGTGCTCCTGCCGCCCTACACGTCGGCGTCGACCATCGGTGGCCAGGACGTCATCATCCCCAACTGGAGCCTGATCCTCCCGCTGGTACATCAGACGTTTCCTTGAGACGCCGGCTCGTCATCGCCGGCCTGGTGATTCTCATGCTGGGCTTCGGGATTGGGGTCTACCACGTGCTCGATTCCCAGAAGCGCCTGCACACGGGAGTCGACCAGCCGACCGACCACGCGTCGGCAATGGCGCTCCCCGGAACTATGTACCTGGCTCAAGGGGGCGCCCTCTATCGCTTCCACGGCGGCAGCTTTACGAAGCTGACAAATGCCGAAGGCTGGGTGCAGCCAGCGCTGTCTCCCGACGGAACCCACCTGGTCGCGGTCAAGCGAGCGTTCAACTTTTCGGACATCTACCTGCTCGACACTGGTGGTCACGTTCAGCAGCAGTTGACGCACAACGCGTCGAACGTCGTCGAGCACAACCACTGGGCCTTCTATCCGCGCTTCAGCGCCGACGGCCAGACGATCTACTACAGCTACGACCCCAAGGACCCATACAACAACTATCACGTCGACCTCGCGATCTACGCGATCGTGCCCGGCTCCCGCGCCGCACCGAGACAGTGGACGTATCCGAACGAGTACACCGGGGGCGATGTGACGCCGATTCCGCTCAAGAGCGGAGCCCTCCTCTATGCCAAGAACTCGATTGACGGCTCCGGCAAGGCGCACTCGCAGGTCTGGATCCAGGCCCGAGCGGGCAGCGCCGGACTTGGGCTGACCCAGGCCAACGACGACTGCGGTCAGCCCGCCGTCTCCCCGGATGGCGGAATGCTGGCGATGGTCTGCCGGCACGGCCAGGACATTGCGGACATCGAGGTGGCGACGCTGGACGCCAGCCACTTCTCGATCGGCAGTTCTCTGGTCGTGGTGCCGCCCGGGCTCAACTCGGCCCCCGCCTTTTCGCCGGACGGCCGGAGCATCGCTTACTTCGCCCCCAGCAGCGGTGCCGGGCCGTTCCAGCTCTGGACAGTCGCAGTGGCCGGCTCGAGTGCCGCCGGTACCTCCCCGGCCGCATCGACCGCCGGCTCGCCGGCTGCGGCAGCGACCCCCGCGGCACCTCGGCAGGTCACCCAGAACCTCGGATTCGACTCCTCCGCCGCGCCGGTTTGGAGCTAGCCGACTCCACCCTCTCGTGGAGAACCCTTTAGATTCAGCGCCGTGGAGTCGCTCCGCGCTGAGGTTCGGGCGTTTCTCGCCGAGGAGCTAGCCGCGGGCGCCTTCGAACCGCGCTGCGACTCCTGGCTGTCCGGCCACGACCCCGCCTTCTCCCGCCGGTTGGCCGAGCGCGGCTGGGTGGGAATGACCTTCCCACAGCGGTACGGTGGCCATGAGCAGTCATTTCTCGATCGTTACGCGGTCCTGGAGGAGCTGCTGGCGGCGGGAGCCCCTGTAGCCGCGCACTGGATCGCCGACCGGCAGTCCGGCCAGCTTCTCCTCCGCTTCGGCAACGAGGAACAGCGCAAGCGGTTCCTGCCCGGCATCGCCCGGGGCGAGATCTACTTCTCGATCGGAATGTCAGAACCCGATGCCGGTTCGGACCTGGCCTCAGTCCGCACCACGGCGACTCCGGTTGCGGGCGGATACCGCGTCAACGGCGCGAAGATCTGGACCAGCCAGGCACAGAACAACCACTTCATGATCACTCTTGTCCGGACGTCGCCGGCGAACGGCGACCGCCACCAGGGGCTGAGCCAGCTGATCGTCGACCTCCGCGGCGAGGGGGTCGAAGTGCGGCCCATTCGCATCCTTTCCGGCGCCGAGCACTTCAACGAGGTTGCCTTCCGCGACGCCTTTATCCCGGCGGAGATGCTGGTGGGGGAGGAGGGCGAGGGCTGGCGGCAGGTCACGTCCGAGCTTGCGTTTGAGCGAAGCGGACCCGAGCGCTTTCTCTCGACTTTTCCGCTCCTGGCGGAGACAGTCAGTGAGCTGGGCGACGATCCGGGAGAGGCCGGCGCACGCGGGATCGGGGAGCTCTTCGCGCGCCTGCGCGGCCTGCGGGCAATGTCGATCGCGGTCGCCCGCCGGCTCCAGGCCGGTGAGTCGCCGGCGGTCGAGGCGGCGATGGTCAAAGACCTCGGGACGGGGTTTGAGAAGGACGTGATCGAGGTCGCGCGGTCGGTCATCGCGCCGGAAGCGGCGGGGGAGCGGTGGCGCCGGCTCTACTGGGAGGCGGTCGCCCATGCTCCTGGCTTCACCCTTCGGGGTGGGACCAACGAGATCCTGCGCGGAATCGTGGCGAGAGCCCTCAAGTGAGCGACGTCCGCGACCTGCTGGTTGCCACTGCGCACGAGGTGTTCGGGCGCGAGGGCGGAGACGTCGAAGCCGAGATCCAGAAGTCGGGCCTGGCGGGGGTCGGGGAGGAAGGCGACCTCGGCGATGTCGCGGCCGTCATCCGGGTCTCCGCCTATCACGGCACGGAGTCGGACTTCGCGGATCGGGTGATGCCGGTCCTTGATAACGACCGCCGGCGGGGGGCTCTCCTTCGTTCGGTCCAGATGGTGGGCGCGCTCGAACGGGTGCGCGACCTCAGCGTCCGCTATGCCAGGGAGCGTGAACAGTTCGGACAACCGCTGAATCGCTTCCAGGCCGTCCAGCAGCAGCTCGCCGAACTGGCCGGCCTGGTCGCGCTGGCGGCCGCCGCTGTCGAGGAGGCGGTGGCGGAGCCGACCGGCAAGCGGATTGCGGTCGCCAAGGTGGTGGTGGGCGCGGCGGCCGGCCGCGGCGCCGCCATCGCCCACCAGGTTCATGGCGCGATCGGGTTCACACATGAGCACGAGCTCCACCGGTTCACCACGCGGCTCTGGCGGTGGCGGGACGAGTTCGGGACGGAAGCGGTCTGGTCGGAGGGGCTGGGCGATCTTTTGGCGCGTGTGGGCGGCGACCGCGTGTGGGAGGTGACCACGGATGGCTGAGGTCGAGATCGAAGTCGCGGACGGCGTCGCGGTCATCACCCTCAATGCTCCCGAGCGCCGGAACGCGTTCGTGCCAGCGATGGTTCACGAGCTGCTGGCTATTTGCGACCAGGTCGATGCCGACTCTTCCGTGGGCGCCGTCGTGATCAAGGCCAGCGGCGAGTCCTTCTGCGCGGGCGCGCATCGGGGCGTGCTCGCCGCGGCCGGACGTGACCCGGCGGAGCCGGAGCGTTTCAACGAGCTCGGGCTGACCTACAGGGCGTTCGTCCGCGTGGGCGAGCTGCAGGCGCCGACAATCGCCGCAGTCCGCGGCCACGCCGTCGGCGCGGGGGTCAACCTGATGCTGGCGACCGACCTCCGGATCATCGCGGAGGCGGCCCGGATCATCGCCGGCTTTCTGCGCATCGGCCTCCACCCCGGCGGCGGGCACTTCCTGCTCCTCTCCCGTCTGGCGGGTCGCGAGGCGGCGGCGGCGATGAGCATCTTCGGCGAGGAAATCGACGGGCGCCGAGCCGCCGAGCTCGGTCTCGCCTGGCAGGCGCTGCCTGAGGCCGAGGTCGAGCCGCGTGCGCTCGAGCTGGCGCGGCGGGTGGCCGCCGACCCCGAGCTATCGCGCGCTGCGGTGCGCTCGCTGCGCTTGGAGACGGGTCCGCCCGCACTGCCCTGGCCGGCTGCCCTGGAGGCCGAGCGGGCGATCCAGATGTGGTCCCTCCGGCGCCGAGCCGAAACCAAGGACTAAGGGGCGTTTGTGAAAGAGTTTGGGTGATGGCCGTCCCCGGCGCGATGCAGCAGTTGAACGTCGTTCAGGGTGGCTGCGCGCACGACTGCCCGGACACGTGCGCATGGCAGGTGACGGTCGAGGACGGCAGAGCCATCCGCCTGGCCGGCGACCCCGACCATCCCTATACGCGGGGCGCTCTCTGCGCCAAGGTCAACCGCTACCTCGACCGCGTATACAGCCCTGACCGAGTGCTCCATCCGCTGCGGCGCACGGGCGCCAAGGGGTCCGGGGAGTTTGCGCCCGTCAGTTGGGACGAGGCGCTCGCGGACATCGCAGAGCGCCTGCGCGCCATCGTGGCGGAGCACGGCGCTGAGGCGATCCTCCCCTACAGCTTCGCGGGCAACATGGGTCTCGTCCAGTACGCCGGCATGGACCGCCGCTTCTTCGCGCGGCTGGGCGCCAGCACGCTGGCGCGCACGATCTGCGGGAACACCGCCAACGTTGGGGTGGGCGACGTGCTCGGGTCCGACAGCGGAATGCTCCCCGAGGACATCGTCCACAGCCGGTACATCGTCGTCTGGGGCGCCAACCCGGTCGTCACAAACGTCCATCTCTGGCCGCTGGTCCGCAGGGCCCGGTCGCAGGGCGCGCGCGTGGTGGTGATCGATCCCGTGGAAACGCGCACCACGCGCGAGGCGGACTGGCACATCCGCCCGCTCCCGGGTACCGACGCCGTGCTGGCGCTTGGCCTGATCAATGTCATCGCTGCCGAACGCCTTCATGACCAGGAGTGGCTGGCGAAGCACAGCGACGGCTGGCCGGAGCTGGAGAAAGCGGCCGCCGCTTATCCGCCGGACCGCGTGCAGGCCATCACCGGCGTGGCGACACCGGATGTCGTCCGCCTCGCCCGCGAGTACGCGACCATCCGCCCCGCCTGCATCCGGACCATCGTGGGCCCTGAGAAGCACCCAGACGGCGCCGCGACGTTCCGCGCCATCGCCTCGCTGCCGGCGGTCGTCGGCGCCTGGCGCCACCCGGGAGGTGGCCTGCTCCACTGGACGCGGCGTTTCTTCTCGAGCGCCTTCGACACTCGCAGGTTGGCGATGCCCGATCTCGCACGCGCGCGCACGCGCGTCATCAACATGGTGCAGGTCGGGCAGGCACTGACCGATCCCGGGCTCGAACCTCCGATCAAGGCGCTGATCGTCTACAACGCCAACCCCGCCGTCATCGCGCCCAACTCCAACCTGGTGCGGCGTGGCCTGGCCCGCGAGGACCTCTTCTCAGTCGTCAGCGAGCTCTTCATGACCGACACCGCACGCTACGCGGACTACGTCCTGCCGGCCACCTCGTTCATCGAGCACTGGGACCTGCTCTTCCCTTGGGGCCACACGTACGCGGTTCTGAACCGGCCCGCGATTGCGCCGGTCGGCGAGTCGGTATCGAACTGCGAGCTCTTCCGGCGTCTGGCGGCTGCGATGGGCTTCGACGAACCTGCCTTCACCGCCTCCGACGAGGAGCTGATCCGCACGGCCGTGCCGGACGGGATGTGGGAGCCGCTCGCCGAGCGGGGATGGTTGAAGCTCGACGTCCCGGAAGGCGCCCGCTTCGCGGCCGGGGGGTTCCCGACCGAGAACGGACGCTGCCGGCTCTGGAACCCCTCCGGCTGGTCGCCGCCTACGCGCAAGGATGGGCGGCATCCGCTGACGATGGTCTCCGCCAAGTACGCGCTCCACTTCCTCAACTCGAGCTATGCACACCTGCCAAGGCACCGGCGGCCGGAGGGCGATCCCTGGGTCGCCATCGACCCCGCCGACGCCGAGATCCGCGGCATCACTCACGGCGACCGGGTCCGAGTCTTCAACGAGCGCGGACAGCTCGAGCTGGTGGCGCGGGTGGGCGGTGTCCGTCCGGGTGTGGTCGCCGTTCCCCACGGCTACTGGGGCGAGCAGGCGAACGCGCTCACCAGCGACGGGCTGGCCGACGCCGGTGGCGGCGGCGACTTCTACTCGACGCGAGTCGAGGTGGCGCCCGTTTAGCCGGGTATCGTCTCCGCCAGGTGGAGCCGGTCCCACTCGGAGTAGGGGCCGATCACATGGATGATCCGTCCGAAGCCGGCCTGCTCGAGGATGCTCGCCGCGATGCCGGCGCGGTAGCCGACGCCGCAGTGGACGGCGACCGGGGCGCCCGCGGGCAGTTCGTGGGCATGGTGCTCGACCGCCGCGACGGGGATGCGCACGGCGCCCGGTACGTACCCGTGCACCCACTCGTCCTCGTTGCGTACGTCGAGCACCGTCATCGGCTCCGCCGACAGGATCCAGCTCGCCAGGTCCTGGACCTCGGCCGTCTGAAAGGTGGCCAGCGAGCGTCCGCTGGCGGTCCAGGCGTCTATCCCACCGTCGAGATGGCCAGCCACGTTGTCATACCCGATCCGGAGCAGCTGCCGGTGCGCCTGGCGAACATCCTCCGGCTCCCCGACCAGGATCAACCGGCGGTCGGACGCTATGACCCAGCCCACCCAGGCGCTGAAAGGCCCATCGAAACTGATGCAGTAGCTGCCCGGAATGTGCCCAGCGTCATATTCGCGCGCCCTGCGCATGTCCACGACCGCGCCTCCCTGCGCCCGAAGGGCATCCACCTCGTCCGCGGTCAACGCCTCGGGAGGATCGAAGTGGCGCCCGATCAAGGGCATGCCGCGCCGGTTGAGGGGGGCCATCAGCTTGTAGTAGGCGGGGTACGGCCCCTGATGGAGAGCTCGCGCGATGAAGGGCATGAGCTCAGTGGTGCGCAGAAAGGGATTCGTGCTCCGCTCCTGGGCCATCGAGCTCGTCCGCTTGTCGCCACCGACCGCGGCACAGAACGAGCCGCCGCCGTGAGTCGGATAGAGCGCCGCGTCATCCGGCAGATCGCGCAGCCGGACGTGAACGGTGTTGAACGCTTGCAGGGCGAGGTGAGTGGCGAGGTGGGGGCCGAAGAGGTCGGTGCGCGCGATCGCGCCAACCATCAAAGCGCCTCCGCTGAAGAGCGCCCGCGTGTGTCCATCAGCGTCGACGAGCAGGTAGCTGAGGTGCTGAGGCGTGTGTCCCGGCGTGTGCCGGACGCGCAGCCGGAACCGACCGACCGACACCTCCCCGCCGTCACGCAGTGGCTCAAATGGGAACTCGAGCTGCGAGTCATGCGCCGCGAAGATCCGAGAGCCGACCTCCGCCTTCAGTTCCCGCGTCCCGGAGATGAAGTCGTTGTGGACATGCGTCTCCAGCGCGCCGATAACCTTGACGCCCAGCTCATCAGCCTTTGCCAGGTACTGATCGACGTCTCGCACCGGGTCGACGCACACCGCCTCGCCGCTGTCCGGATCGGCCACCAAGTAAGTGGTGTTTCCGAGCTCCGCGGCCGTGAAAAGCTCGACTCGGGGTTCGGGCGCCATGAGGCAGAATCTAACCCCCGAGCCGTCGGCGTGGCGGAACTGGCAGACGCGCCAGACTTAGGATCTGGTGGGGCAACCCGTGGAGGTTCGAGTCCTCTCGCCGACATATTCCCGCCGGCTCGTGGGCCTAAGCCTTAACCCCCAAAGGGCTACCTACCCGGCTACCCTGTGCTCACCGTGTCGACCAAGCTGAACGACGCCGAGTTCGGCGCTTGGTCCTCATTCCTGAAAGCCCACCACGGCGTCACCAGCAAGCTGGAAAGCGAACTGGAACGAGAGCATGGGATATCGCTGCCCTATTACGAGGTGCTCCTCCACCTGGCTCGGGCACCAGAGCGACGCCTTCGAATGACCGACCTCGCGCGCTCGGTCCTCCTGAGCCCGAGCGGCTTGACCCGCCTGGTCGACCGCCTCGTGCGGGACGGGATGGTGGCGCGCATCCCCTGCGAGTCCGACGGCCGCGCGATGTATGCGGTGCTCACCGACGCCGGCCTGGCGCGTTTCCGGCGCGCGGCGCCGACGCACCTGCGCGGTATCCGCCAGCACTTCCTATCGCGGTTGAGCGCCGACCAGCAGGCCTCGCTGCGCTACTCGCTCGATCGCCTCCTGGACTGACCAGAGACCGGCGGCAGCTGCAAGGTTTGCGGCCCGTGCGCGTCGGACCATGTGGCATGCCTGGGGAACGGGTCAAGGCTGCCGGGTCCCAGTGGGTCGGGCGCGAGCTCGGCAGCTATCGAGTGGTCGGCGAGTTGGGTCGCGGTGGAATGGGCATCGTGCTCGAGGCCGAGCACGTCCTGCTCTCGCGCCGGGCGGCGATCAAGACGATCCGCCCTGAACTCGTGACCGATCCTGCCATGGAACGGCGCTTCATGCTCGAGGCGCGGGCCGTGGCCGCCCTCGACCACCCCTCGATCGTCCGCCTCTACGACTTCGCGTTCGACGGAGATATGCCCTACATGGTCATGGAGCTGGTGCCGGGGCGGGAGCTCGCGGAGCTGATGGACTCGCCCGTAACGCCGCGAATCGCTCTGGAGGCCCTGCTCCCGGTCGCCGTGGCCCTCGACTACGCGCACTCGCACGGCGTCGTCCATCGGGACGTGAAGCCGGAAAACATCCTGCTCGCGGACGACGGGCGCACGCTGGTCATGGACTTCGGTCTGGCCCTTTTCGCGGGTTTTTCGCTGTCGACCGAGCCCGGATCCGTCATCGGCACGCCCGAGTACATAGCCCCCGAGCAGGTGAGCGGTGGCGACGTGGATGGCCGGGCCGACGTCTACTCGCTGGCGGCGATCGCCTACGAGCTGGTTTCCGGCCAGCCGCCTTTCACGGGCGGCAGCTGGGTCGAGATCGCGACCAAGCGACTGGCTGAGCCGGCGCCCAGGCTCGAGAACCTGCCCTGGAGGTTCTCGCAGGCGATCGCCGATGGGCTCGAGCGCGACCCCGCGGCGCGGCCGCCCACGGCCTGCCGCTTGATCTCATCCCTCGCCCACGGCCTCGGACTGAGCGTGACTTTCAACGAGCCGCAGCCGTCTCTCCGGCCGCTGGCGGGACTGCAAACGGCAACTGGCGAAGCGGGTGCTCCGTGAGCTGAGGACCCGTAGCAGCGGCGCCACCGGCGTCGTACCCTCCTTCTCGAATTGGCCGTTGGCGCAGCCGCGATCCGGCGAGTTCGTTTTGGTGCCGCCGCCCTGACGCTGGCCGGCGTGCTCTTCGTCCTGTACCCAGCTCTCCGGCCCTTCTCGGACGAGACCTCCCTGCAGGGCGCGGCGGCGTTCGCGTCTGGCCGCTGGCTCGCCGCTCACATGCTCGCCATGGTCGCCTTCACCATGCTCGGGCTGGGCCTGCTCGGCCTTCACGCCGCCTTCCAGGCCAGCTCGGTCGAGCCCGTTGCGTACTGGGCGGTGGTGGTGGCCTGGCTGGGGATCGGGCTG
>CAZXGB010000078.1:0-13225 GCA_964640005.1 uncultured Actinomycetes bacterium
CGGCCATCGTCCGGCCTGAGGATGTCAAGTCAGTAGCCCCCGGGCGTAGAAGTCCTTCGCATTTGCAATTCCCGGAAGCGCGAAGAAGTAGCCCCCACCGATGGGGCTGATGTACTGCACCAGCATCTCGTTCTCCAGCCGGGTCTGCATCGCAACGTAGGTGTTCAGTTGTTGCTGGAAGCAGCAGAAGGCATGCCCCATGTCAGGGTTCCCCTGCGCGTCCGGACTGCGGTCGTACTGGAAGCTGCGACGCAGGATGTTGCTGGTGGCCGCGGTTTGCGGCGTCTGTGGGTTGGCCAGGCGGATGTGGCAATTGAGCGGCGTGAGCAGGCCCTGAGGATCGTTCGTGTATACGGGGTCAAGATTGTCGGAGGCGTTCGTCGAGGTCGCGTAGAGCGGTGCGCCGCTGACCTTTCGCCGTCCGAAAATCCGCTCCTGGTCGTCAACGGGCACCGCGTTCCATTTGTCCAGCAGCATCCGGATGACGCGCACCACCTGGTAGGTGCCACCCGCGGTCCATGCCGGTTCGGGCGGGCCCGGCTGCACCCAGACTTGTTGGTTCATCTGCGTGGCGTCGGTGGTGTCGGGATTCGTGATTCCGTCCTTGAAGCCCATCCAGTCGCGCGGAATGCCGACCGGGCGCGGCGGGAAGCGGAACCCATCGATGCGCCATCGCGGGCGCATCCCGCCGGCGGTGCTGCCGAGGATGTCGAGCATCGCGTGGCCAACGGTGTCGCGGTGCGAGGCGCACAACTGAACCAGCAGGTCACCGTCGGAGATCGTTGAATCGAGGTTGTCGTGTGCGAATGCGCGCATCGTCTCGAGTTGAGCAGGCTTGCGTGGCGCCAGCCCATAGCGATCGTCGAATAGGGACGCTCCGAGACCGACGGTGACGGTGAGATCGTCGGGCAGCACCGTGGGACCGAGCAGACGATCGTCAGACGGCGCCGAGCTCGAAGGGACCGATGGCGGAGTGCCGCCCGCCGTCAGAATCGCGGCGCGCGCGGTGAGCGTGCGGAACAGGTTGGTGAGCTCGCCAAGGTTGGCGGCGGTCACGTCGAAAGCGAGGAAGCTGGCAGCCGTCTGCGGCGGGGTGGCGATACCGGCTTGGTATTGACCGTAAAACGGGACGGCCCGCACCCCTTCTTGGGTGGCCTCCATGTTGTACTCGTCCTTCTGCTTGCTCGCAGCCTCGACCGCGACGGGGCCCACCGAGGCAGCGACCGCACCAGCCACGGCACCGCCAACCCCGCGGAGAAACGACCGCCGCTTCATGAGGCGTTGCCCACCGATCGGAGCGTTTCGCCAGTCGTCTCGGCCGGGGGACTGCTCGTCGCTCATGCTGGGATTCCCTTCCGTGTTCAGGTCAGCGCGACGCGCCGGCAGTAACGAGGATGGTTTGGTCCGCCGGAGACTGAGGAGCCGGCGCGATTACTGGCATTAGTCATCTGGTCAAGCTCAGATCGACCAGTGTCAGAGCTGGTCTGGCCCTGGGAATCCGGCGAATGACCGGAAAATGACGTGGTCGGAACCGCGATAGAGCGCCTACCGCTGCTTCTCTTAACGTCCTTCCGGGGGAAGCGGAGCGGCATTCCGCAAGTGAACCCCCGCTATCGCTCAGCTGATCGAGCCCGGCGCGGCGTGAGTCACTGAGTAGCGGTCCTGCCCCTTGTGAAGGCTTCAGTACCTCCTTCCGTGGTCGAAGACGTTGAGTAGCGGACGCCCGTCGAGATACCGATGCAGATTCTCGATGAACAGGTCGACCAAGCGATCGTTCTCCTGGACCACCGTGCTTGCCGAGTGTGGCGAGATGATCACGTTGGGCATGGCCCACAGAGGGCTGTCGACGGGGAGCGGCTCCTCGGCGAAGACGTCGAGCGCGGCTCCACGGAGGCGCCCTGCCTGGAGCAGCTCGATCAGCGCCGGCTCGTCGACTATCGAGCCGCGGCCGACATTCACGACCACCGCCCTGGGCGGCAGGAGTTCCAGACGCCGGCGATTAAACAGGTTTGCCGTCTCCGGGGTATCCGGCGCGGCGATGACCAAAAGGTCGGTCTCCGGCAGCACACCGTCCAGTCCATCAGCATCGACGACCCTCTCCACTCCAGGCGGAACCTCGCCCCCTGGCGACCGACGGTGACCGGTCACGCGGATACCGATCGCTGAGCTCAATTCAGCGATCCTGGAGCCAACCCTACCCAGGCCGATCAGCGTCATTCGCGACCCGGCCACCTCGTGTCCGCAGAAGCGCTCCCAGTGCCGCTGTGCCTTCCATTCGGCGATCTGCGGCATCTCCTTGGCGAAGTACAGCGCGGCCAGCAGGACGAACTCCGCCAGCGGCTGGGCGTGGATACCGGCCGCATTGGTGATGAGCAGCGACGACGAGGCCAGGCTGAGCTTCTCCACCAACGGACCGATCCCGGAACTGGTTGCCTGCACCCAACGCAATCGGGGCGCCCGGCGGAGCAGCTCCTGCGGACGTTCCCAATCGAACTCGAACGCGACCTCCGCCCGGCCGAGATGCTCCTGCCAGCGGCGGCGCTGCTCTTCCGTCAATGGACGCGGGGGTCCGTGATGGTCGGCTTCGTAGCGTGTCGTCGGGAGGAGCTCGGGCTCATAGATCAACTCGATCCGGTCCGGTTCCGCCGCGGCAATCCGTTCCGCATGAGCAGGATCGAGCCAGGAGGCGATCAGGACGGGTACGCGGCCATCAGTTGACGGCATGCTCAGCGGCTCCATTAGCCTGGCCGGCCATCAGTTCGGCCAGCCGGTAGCACAACCTCGCTCCCGCCCCCAGTGGCCCGCGCGGGATATCGCGGTGGAACTGGTTCTCATTCCAATGACTGCCGGCAATGTCGAGGTGGACCCACGGCCGTCCCTCGACAAACTCGCCGATGAACATTCCGGCCGTGATGACGCCTGCCTCGCCGTAGTACGCATTCTTGAGATCAGCGCTCTGGCTCTGAATGAGCTCGCGAAATTCCGGGTAGATCGGAAGTCGCCAAACCCGCTCGCCCGCCAGCTCGCCGGCGGCGGCGGTCAGCCGCCAGAGGCGATCGTCATTGCTGATAGCCGCCGTCGCGGCGTGACCAAGCGCGGCTCGAGCGTCGCCGGTGAGTGTCGCTAGATCGACGATGTGAGTGGCGCCCGACCGGAGGGCAAAGGTGATCGCGTCAGCCAGCACCAGGCGTCCCTCGGCATCGGTGTTCAGCACCTCGACGGTCTTGCCGGAAGCGCTCGTCCAGACGTCTCCCGGTCGCTGGGCGCCACGGCCGGGCAGGTTCTCTGCCGCCGCCACCACAGCCATGACGTTGATCGGGAGCCGGCTTTCCGCGATGACCTGAATCGCTGACAGGACCGCCGCCGCCCCACCCATGTCGCCACGCATCTTGACCATGGCGTCGTCTGATTTGAGGGAGAGGCCGCCGCTGTCGAAGGTGATTCCCTTGCCGATCAGGGCCAGGTTGGGGCCGTCTGAGGCGCCGCCGCGGTGCTGCAGCTTGATCAGCCGTGGCTCATCGTCAGAGGCGGCGCCGACGGCCGCAATCAGGTTGTAGCCGGCGGCCGCCAGCGCCTGTGAACCGAGTGCCTGGAACTCCAGGCCAAACCGCCCGCCAAGGTCGCGGGCAATCGCCTCCACACGTGCCGGCCCCATCTCGTTGCCCGGTGTGTTCTGCCATTCGCGTGCGCGGGCTGTGGACTCGCCGAGGCTCCGCGCGAGGTCGACGGCGGCCTGGTCAGGGATGCCGAAGCCGACGAGGATGAGCTCCGAGAGCGGCGCCGGGTGACGCCCGGTGCTCCGGCCTCGCCGATCCCAGCCGCCTGACACACAGCCTTCGATCACGGCTCCGAAGTCCTCCTCCCGCAGGGCACCGGCGCGCAGGACCGCGATGCGGCCATGGCCGAACCCGCGGGCGGCTCGCACCATCTCCTGGTGCGCGAATCGGAGGCGCGCGCCATCGAGGTCGTCCGGCGAGCCCAGCCCATAGAGCAGGATCCGCCGGCTGGCAAGACCGGGGCCGGCAGGCAGCAGTAGGTGCTCGTGGAGCCGTCCTGAATGCTCTCCAGAGCCGGCGAAGGCCGCCACAACCGGATCGAGCGCCGAGAGCGCCGACTCGGGCGCGGCACCTGCCATCACGGGGACGGCCAGTACGTCCGTCGGGGCCCCCTCTGCCGAGGCGGTCGAGGCCAGGGCGACGCGGACCCTACTGCCTTCGCTCATCAAAAAAACTTCTATTCGACATATAGATTCCCTTGAGGCTGCAGGGAGTTTAACCGCACCAAGGCCGCGTTAACGAACCGGTCGTTTTCGGGTGGTCGCGCCCGAAATTGGCCCTTGGACACGCCGACCCAAAGATGTATATTCGCCCGGTTTAGATATTTCTCGGCCCCCGAGATCTATCGTTTCGAGGCCGTTTTGGGGAGGTGTCTACCTGCACATGCACCCACGCCGAGCGTCTGTCATAGCCAGCCTGAGCGCCCTGTCGATCCTGGTTGGGGTCGCTTGCGGCAACAATGGCAATTCGAGCTCGAGTTCCGATCTGGCGTCCAAAACGCTGGTCGTCGACGACGCCTACACCTGGGATTTCAGCAAGGACACCGACCCCAGCCGTGGCGGCGTCGACTTCGACGCCGATCCATTCTTCCACGCCATCTACGACAGCCTGCTGACGTTCAAGCTGGGCGACTCCTCGACCCCGATTCCACTGGTCGCCGAGTCCTACACAGCTTCTCCGGATGCGAAGACCTTCACCTTCAAGATCCGGAAGGATGTGAAGTTTGCCGACGGCACTCCGCTGACGGCCCACGACGTGGAGTTCACTTACAACCGGCTGCTGAACATTCACGACAACCCGGTCTACCTCTTGGATGGCGTGACGTCGATGAAGGCGACCGATGACTACACCTTTGTCCTCACGACGTCATCGCCCAACCCGGCGATCCCCTTCATCGTCACCAACCCCGCCCTCGGGATCATCAACTCCAAGCTGTTGAAGGCACACGGCGGCACCGATGCCCCCGACGCGGCCAAGAGCGACACCGCTCACGACTTCCTGGGTACGACTTCGGTGGGCAGCGGGCCTTACGTGATGGCCTCGGTCAGCACCTCGCAGGTGGTCATGAAGGCGAACCCGAAGTATTGGGGCCCAGACAAGCCCCACTTCGGTCAGGTGATCTTCCGCAACGTGGCCGCCGCCACGCAGCTGGTCGAGATCCAGAAAGCGAGCAACCAGATCGAGCTGAGCCTGTCCGGCGATCAGGCGACCAGCCTCAAGAACAACAGCAAGCTGACCGTGAAGAGCTTCACTTCGCCGAACGTCTTGTTCGCGTTCTGCAACATCAAGGCGGTGCAGGCATGCTCTAACCAGCATTTCGTCAACGCCATTCGATACGGCATCGACTACCCGGGATTGGTGAGCGTCGCCGGTGCCGGTGCCGCTCAGGCCGCAGGTGTGGTTCCGTCTCAGTTCCTCGGCGCCCTGCCGCAGTCGCAGGCGGTCAAGCGGGACGTGGCCAAGGCCAAGAGTGAGCTCCAGGCCTCTGGCATCGCCAATCCCACGATTCAATTGGATTACACGATCAACAGCACCGGACTGAACGAGTCATTGGCGGCCCGGATCAAGTCCAACCTGGCCGAGGTCGGCATCACCGCGAATCTCAACGGTCAGCCCAGTTCGATAGCGACACCGAACTACCGCGGCGGGAAGTACCAGCTCGGCCTGGCCGGCTGGGCGCCCGACTACCCCGACCCGAACGACTACCTGGCGTTCATGCCGGACCAACTGGTCGGCAAGCGCGCAGGGTGGCTCAAAGGGGCTGCCCCCAACATCGAGGACCTCGCCGCCAAAGCGGGTTCCACAGCCGACAATGCCACGCGTGGCCAGCTCTTCCAGCAGCTGCAGACGCTGCTCAACCAACAGAGCCCAATGCTTCCGCTCATTCAGCCCGGACAATCCGTCGTAGCCACCAGCAACCTCACCAATGTCATCTACAGTCCAGTCTGGTACCTCGATCTCGCAGCTATCGGGGCGAACTGAGCGACTGGGAGCGGCGCTCGCTAGGCGCCGCTCCCAGCATCCACTTGCGTTTTTCATCGGCCAGCGGTTGATCGCGCTTGTCTTTCTGTGCCTCGGTGTGAGCGTGATGGCGTTCGTCCTGACACATGTCATTCCAGGCGACGTGGCGGTGGCGAACCTGGGCGACCGAGCCGCATCTGATCCGGTCGCGGTGCGCCTCTACAGGGAGCATTTCGGACTGGACAAGCCACTGCCGGTCCAGTACGCGGTGTATCTCGGGAACCTTCTCCACGGCGACATGGGAGAGTCCGAGCAAAGTCGACGTGCTGTCCGTATCGACCTCGCCGAGTACATTCCGGCGACCGCCGAGCTCGCCATCACCTCGATGGTGCTTGCGTGCCTCATCGGGATAGCACTGGGAGTCATCGCCGCCCTTCAGCGCAACCGGGTCACCGACCAGGCTCTGCGGGTCGTCTCGCTCGGCGGCATGTCGACGCCGCAGTTCTGGCTGGCCTTAGTGGCTCTCTACGTCTTCTTCTACAGACTCAGTTGGGTGCCTGGCAGCGGCCGCCTTGACGCCGCCACACTGCCGCCACCACACGTGACCGGGTTGTTCACCATCGACGCACTGGCGGCCGGCCAGTTCGACGTCTTCGTCAACGCCGTCCAGCACCTGATCCTGCCCGCCTGTGTCCTGGCCGCCTTCAACGCGGGCCTCTTCACGCGCTTCACCCGTTCGGCTGTGCTCGAGGTGCTGGAGAACGACTATGTGCGGACAGCGCGCGCCAAGGGCCTACCTGAGCTGACAGTTGTGGTCCGGCACGTTTTGCGAGCCGCCTCACCGCCGATCCTGACGGTTGTCGGGCTCGCCTTCGGCAACGTCATGACTGGCACGGTTCTAGTGGAAAACATCTTCTCCTGGCCCGGTATCGGCCAGTACTCCTACCGGAGCGCGACGGCGCTCGACCTCCCGGCAATCGTCGGCGTGATGCTCTTCGTGGCGATCGTCTACATCCTCGTGAACATGGTCGTCGACATCCTCTACGGCGTGATCGACCCTCGGGTGCGTTTGGCATGAGCGCCGCGGTCGCCGTCAGGAATCCCCTGCCCTTAGCCTGGCGCCGGATCCCAGGCGCCTGGAGACAGCCGCTGACCGTGATCGGCTTCGTGCTCGCGGCCTCCTGGCTGCTGATCGCCCTGCTGGCGCCGTGGATCGCTCCGTATGACCCTCTCGCGCAGGGATCTCACCTGTATGAGGGCCCGTCCGCTGCGCACCTTCTTGGCACCGACGAATTGGGGCGGGACGTCTTCTCGCGCCTGCTCTGGGGCGCACGCATTTCGATCCCGCTGGCGATGTTGCTGGTCGGCCTCGCATTCACCATCGGCGGCACGCTCGGCGGCCTCGCCGGTTACCTCGGAGGCTGGGTCGACGAGCTGGTGATGCGAGGCGCCGACTTCGTCTTCGCGGTGCCGACCATATTGCTCGCCATGGCCGTTGTCGCAGCGCTCGGGCCCGGGCTGTTCCACGCCGTGCTGGCGGTGGTGCTGGTCTCCTGGCCCGGGCACGCGCGGGTGGTGCGTGGGTTGGTCCGGACGACCATGCAGTCGGAGTACGTCGCCGTCAGCCGCTTGCTTGGATCGCCGACGCATCGGGCCCTCGCCGTTGATGTGCTGCCGAACGTCGCGGGTCCGGTGATCGTCCTGGCCGCGCTCGAGACGGGCAACGCGATCCTGCTCCTCAGCGCGCTGTCGTTCCTCGGTCTGGGCGCGCGTCCGCCGGCGCCCGAATGGGGCGCGATGGTGTCGACCGGCGCGCAGCATTTCGAGGCTTGGTGGATCGGCGTCTTTCCGGGACTCGCGATCGTGACAGTCGTTTTGGCGTTCAACTTCCTCGGGGACAGCCTCCGGGACGCGTTCGACCCGAAGACGATCATCAAGGCGCGCGGCGCATGATAGCGCTGCTCAGCGTCCGGGATCTTAGTGTCTGGCTGGACACGGCCCATGGCCCGCTCACCATCGTCGACTGCGTCAGCTTCGACATCGGCGAGGGCCAGGTCTACGGACTCGCAGGCGAAAGCGGCAGCGGCAAGACGATAACCGCGCTGGCGCTGCTGGGGCTGCTGCCTCCGGGCACGCGGACGGGCGGCACTGCGATCCTGGGCGGCCGTGACCTTCTGACAATGCGAGCGTCTCAGCGACGCCGGACGCGGGGCCGCGAAGTCGCCATGGTCTTTCAAGATCCGATGTCCTCTCTGCACCCGATGCTGACTATCGAGAGTCAGCTGACGGAGCACGTGCGCTACCAGCTTGGCTTGAGCGGCAAGGAGGCGCGCGGGCGAGCGCTCGCCCTGCTGACAGACGTGAGGATTCCCGATCCCGAGGCGGCCTTGCGCGGATATCCGCACCAGTTCAGTGGCGGCATGCGGCAGCGAATCCAGATAGCGATGGCCCTCGCTTGCGAACCGCGTCTATTGATCGCCGACGAGCCGACCACAGCCCTCGATGTGACCGTTCAAGCGGGCATTCTGCGCTTGCTTCACCGCCTCTGCCAGGAGAAACACCTCGCCGTCATGCTGATCACGCACGATCTCGGCGTTATGTCTTCGATTGCCGACACCGTCACCGTCATGTATGCGGGGCGGGTCGTCGAGTCGGGTGTCACCGCCCAGGTGATGGGACGTTCGCGACACCCCTACACCCGAGGCCTGGTCGACTCCCTACCGCATCCCGAAGCGGCGGACCGGCCCCTGGTGCCCATCGCCGGTGATCCCGCCGGACCTGAATCACGGCCTTCGGGATGCGCCTTCCACCCTCGCTGCCGCTATTCGGTGCCGAGCTGCTCGATCGATGTCCCGCCTCTTATCCGCCTCGAGGACGGGCGCGACATGGCGTGTTCTGTCGATCCTCTGGTTGCGGGTTTGACGCGATGAGCCTCCTCGAGCTGCGCGACGTGGAGGTCGTTTATCAGCGTCGTGACGGTACGCCCGTGCCCGCTGTCGCGGGCGCCAGCCTGGACGTCAACGCCGGCGAAATCGTCGGCCTCGTCGGCGAAACCGGTTGCGGCAAGTCCTCGCTCGCCAGAGCAGCCGTCGGCCTGGTACCCGTCAGGGCGGGAACCGTCACCTTCGGTGGCCGCCCGGTCCATGTTCTCGGCCGTCGAGCACGCCCGAGCGCCGAGCGGCGCCTTCAGCTCGTGTTCCAGAACCCGTATGAATCGATCAATCCCCGGCGGACTGTCGGCGCCCAGGTCGCCGACTCGTTCGCCATCAGCAAGACGCTGCCGCGCTCGAGCTGGCAAGGAAGGGTCAGGGAGCTGCTCCAACGTGTGGGGCTGTCGGCGAGCATTGCGCAACGGTTTCCGCATCAGCTGAGCGGCGGCCAGAGGCAGAGAATCGCAATCGCTCGCGCCCTCGCGGCCGACCCGACGATGATCGTCCTCGACGAACCCTTGTCGGCTCTCGACGCATCGGTGCAGGCCCAGGTCGCAAATCTTCTCGTGGACCTCGCTCGCGACCTCCGGGTCGGGATGCTGCTGATCTCGCACGACCTCGCCATCGTCCGTCACGTCGCTCATCGGACGGCGGTCATGTACCTCGGCGTGGTGGTCGAGACGGCGCCCACCGGCGATCTGTGGCGGGCGCCGAGGCACCCCTACACTCAGGCGTTGATCAACGCCATCCCGCATGCCGACGGCGCCGGCGTGCTACCGGTGGCGCTCGCCGGCGAAATCCCCGACCCGGCTCAGCCCCCGCCGGGCTGCCGCTTCCATCCTCGATGCCCTCACGTCATGGATCGCTGCCGGACAGAGGTTCCCCGACTGGCGCCGAGAGAGGGAGGCGGCAGGGTTGCATGCTGGCTGCACGAGGAACCGGAGTTTGCTGCGCGGACAGCTGATACTGCTGAGGTGCCGCTGTGACGGCCCGGGTTCAGCCGGCCGGATCCGGACGGCTGGCAGCGCTCGCATATCAACATGTGCGCCAGGAGATACTGCGGCAGCGGCTGCAGGCGGGCACGATCATCAACGAGGGGTACATCGCCGGCTTGTTGGGCATTTCCAAGACGCCGGTCCGGCACGCACTCCACGCCCTGCGCCAGGAGGGGCTGTTGGAAGTCGGCCCTCGTCGCCAGCTGGTTGTACGCAGCTTGTCCCCGGTTCAGCGCGCAGAGTTGGTGGCGGTGCGAGAGGCACTCGAACGTGTCGCGGTCAGTCATGCGTGCGTGTACATGGGCGACGACGACTTCGACCACCTCCGGACCCTACTCCGACGCCAGCGCCGGTTCGCGGAGGCCGGTGATCACGACGCCTTTGTCGACTGCGACGAGGAGATGCACATCGCCATCGCGGAGCGGTCGGGGCTGCATCTGGTACCCCAATTCCTGAACCAGCTGCGCGGGTTCGTGCGCCTGATGCAGATGAAGGCGCGTCGTGATCCGGGACATCTGTTTCAGGTCCTGGAAGAGCACATCCGGCTGGTGGACGCGATCGAGGCTCGCAACGAAGAGGAGGCTTTGGCGGCGCTGGCTCACCACCTCCACACCAGCGTGTATGTCATTGCGGACCGCGCCGAACAGCCTTCCGACTGACTCAGCGCGGCTCTTCACATAGAGAGGGCGCCGACAGGGGGTAGCTGGTCGGCGCCCAGGCGAGAGACCGTGGAACTCTCGACTCCTACAACGCAGGGACGACCCGATAGGTAACGCTCGACAGGACGCCGAGCCTCAACCGCCATACTCTCGGCACAGATCGGCCACAGGCGCTCCCTAGACTCCGCTGCCGTGAGCACGTTCGCGACCGCCGTCCGGCCGCTCGTCGAGCCCCGCGCTTACCTGGCGCTCCTCTACGTCCTGATGCGGTTGCCGATGGCGGTCTTCCTGTTGATGCCGTACGCGTTCCTGGTCGGATTCGGGCTGGCGACGCTGCTCACCGGTTTCGGCGTCGTCCTCCTGCTCCTGTTCATCTGGGTCGCGCGGGTCAACGCCATCTTCGACCGCGAGTTCGGTAGGTGGTGGTTCGGCTTCGAACTACGCCCGATGACGTCCGGGCCGCCGCCGGCTGGCCTGTGGAACCGGCTCCGCAACGCCCTCACCAACCGCATCACCTGGAAGGCCGTCGCGCTGTACCACATCGACATGGTGGCCGGCCTGGTGCTGCCCGGGGTCGTCCTCGGGGGCGCCGCCATCGCCGCCGCGCTGATGCTTTCGCCGCTGATCGCGGCAGTGGACATCGCTTCCTTCCGGCCTGGCGATCCCAACGCCGCCTTCGGCATCGGCGGCGCGCTCGAGTGGCTCGGCTTAGCCTTCCCCGCGGCTGGCGTGCAGGTGGTGACCGGCCTGGTCGGACTCCTGCTGGCTGCCGCCGTGCTCCACGTATCCAAAGCGCTGGTGCGGGTTCATGGTGCGGTCGTAACCAGCCTCAGCGGGTACAGCCAGGCCGAGATCGAGCTCGATGCGGCCCGCGCCGAGGCCGCCAGCGAGCACGCGCGCGCCGAGCGTTCCGAGCAATCGCGCCAGGAGCTGATCGTCAACGCATCGCACGAGCTGCGAACGCCGATCGCGTCCATCCGCGGCCACGTCGAGGCGCTGCTCGATCCGGCCGGCAAACCGACCACGGCCGACACGCGGCGCTACCTGGAGATCGTCCATCGCGAGACGGAGCGGCTCTCGGCGCTCGTCGACGACCTGCTCGCGGTCGCCCGCGCCGACGCCGGCGAGCTCCGGATCGACGTCCGGCCGACCGATGTGCGTGCGGTCGCCGAGCACGTCGCGGGCGCGCTGGCGCCGATCGCCGAGCGTGATCGCAAGGTCAAGCTGGTGACCCGGTTCAGCGACGGGCTGCCGCTCGCGCTGGCGGACTCCGACCGCCTGGGTCAGGTGCTCATGAACCTCGTGCGCAACGCGATCGCTTACACGCCGGAAGGTGGATTGGTCGCGCTCGCGGTGAGCCCGGACGGCCCGCAGCACGTGGACGTATCAGTGGAGGACACTGGCGTCGGCATGTCGCGGGAGGAGTTGGAGAGGATCTTCGACCGCTTCTACCGCACCGACGCCTCGCGCTCCCGCGCCACCGGCGGCTTCGGCCTCGGTCTCTCGATCAGCCGCGACCTCGTGCAGGCCATGGGCGGCACCATCGAGGTCAGAAGCGAACCCGGCACCGGCAGCCGCTTCACGGTCAGGCTCCAGAGGGCGGTCTGATGGCGCTCGTCTTGGTGGTCGAGGACGAGGTCGACCTCAACAACCTGATCCGCGATCAGCTGGTCGCCGAGGGCTATTCGGTCGACCAAGCGTTCACGGGTCAGGCGGCGGTCGAGGCGGTCGCACACGCGGTACCCGACGTGGTCGTGCTCGACTGGATGCTGCCGGACCTCGACGGCCTGGCCGTCTGCCGGCGCCTCCGGCAGGACCACGTGATGCCGATCATCATGCTCACGGCCCGCGGCGAGGAGATCGACCGCGTTCTCGGGCTGGAGGTGGGCGCCGACGACTACGTGACCAAGCCCTTCTCGATGCGCGAGCTGCTGGCGCGCGTTCGCGCCATGCTGCGCCGCGTCGAGCTCGACGAGCGCAGGCGCCCCGCCGCCGCTGCTCCGGACGAGCGCTCGATCACCGCGGGGTCCCTGGTCGTCGACCTGGAAGCGCATACGGCGCTCCTGGCCGGCGAGGAGCTGCCCCTGACGCCGAAGGAGTTCCAGCTGCTCCACCTCTTTGTGAGCAATCCCGGTCGGGCGTTCTCGCGCGACTTCCTGATCGAGCGCGTGTGGCAGGGCGACTTCGAGGGCTATGACCGCGCGGTCGATACCCATGTCACCCGGCTCCGGCGCAAGCTCGGTCCACTCGGCGACGCCATCCAGACCGTATGGGGCGTCGGCTACCGCTTTGTGAGGCCTGCCCAATGACCATCACATCTGCCGCTCCGCCTGTCTGGCGCGAGGACCGCCCCGCGCCCCCGCCACGTCCGGCCCCTCTGTGGGTCAAGGTCATAGCCGTTCTGGTCGCCATCCCTACGATCCTCTTCGCGCTGCTGGCCGCCGCCGGCGCGGCCGCCTTCATCGACGGCCTCACCGCCGACCGCACGACGCACCTCACAGCCGCGCTCGCCGCCGGGGGTGCGGTCGACGTCGAGCTGAACAGTGGCGGAGTCGTGATCGAGGCCGGCCCGGACGGCCAGGTCAGCGTTGACGACCGGCTCAGCGTTCGAGCGCCGACGCGGG
>CAZXGB010000079.1:0-13137 GCA_964640005.1 uncultured Actinomycetes bacterium
GACGTCTTCCCGACGCCCGGCGGCCCCACGAAGCACAGGATCGGCTCGCGGGCGCGGTCCGCGGACCCGCGCTCTTGCTTCAGCCGCCGCACCGCCAGGTGCTCGACGATGCGCTGCTTCACCTTGTCCAGGTCGTAGTGGTCGGCGTCGAGGATCTGCCGCGCCTTCTTCACGTCGACCTCGCCGCCCGTCGACGTGTTCCACGGCAGCGACACGATGAGCTCGAGGTACGTGCGGATCACCGACGACTCGGGCGACGCCGAGGGGATGCGCTCCAGGCGGGCCAGCTCGCGGTCCGTCTCGCGCCGCGCCTCCGGCGGCAGCCCCGCCTTCTCGATCCGCTCGCGCAGCTCGCCGATCTCCGCGTGCTCCGCGTCCAGCTCCCCCAGCTCGCGCTGGATCGCCTTCAGCTGCTCGCGCAGGAAGTACTCCCGCTGGGCCTTGCCCATCTGCTCCTCGGCCTGCGACTGGATCTTGCGCCCGAGCTCCAGCACCTCCAGCTCGTGCGACATGTGCCCGAGCAGCCGCTCCAGCTTGACCCGCGCCGAGTCGAGCTCCAGGATCTCCTGCCGCTGCTCGGTGGTGAGCCGGATGTGGTTGGCGATGTAGTACGCCAGGTGCACCGGCTCGTCGATCGCCGCCGCCGCGCCCGCCAGCTCGGCGGGGAGGTGGGAGGCGAGGCTCACGAGCTGCTGGAACGACGCGATCGCGCGCCGCATCAGCGCCTCGCGCTCGATCGACGGCACGTCGTCCGCGACCTCCGGCAGCATCTCGATCGCGCACGTCAGGTAGGGATCGGAGGCCGTCGCCTCCACCAGCCGGATCCGGCGCAGCCCCAGCACCGCCAGCTGCACCGTCCCGTCCGGCAGCTTCAGCAGGTGCTGCACCCGCACCACCGTGCCGACGTGGTGCAGGTCGCCGAACCCCACCTCCTCGGCCGTCTCGTCGAGCTGCGTCGCCACCGCGATGTGGCGCTCGACGCCGCTCAGGTCTTCGAGCAGGTCGAGCGATCGCTTCCGCCCGACCGAGAGCGGGATGAAGATGCGCGGATACACCACCGTCGACTTCAGCGGCAGCACCGGCAGGTGGGAGGGGAGGGGCCCCTCGCCCCCGGTCCCTGGCATCTCGCTCATAAGAACGTGATCCTACGCCCCCGGGCGTCCCGCTCCCCCGAGCCAAAAGCGCATCAAGAAGGCGGCCAGGGAGCAGGGGCGCCGCGCAGGCGCATGGCATAATCGAACGGATCTGAGCGCACCCCTAGTAGCCGTCATCCTCGCCGCCGGCCTCGGCACGCGAATGCGGTCGAAGACCCCCAAGGTGCTACATCCCATCTGCGGGCGCGCCATGGTCGACTGGGTTCTGACCGCCGTCGGCGAAGCCGGCGCCCGGGACGTCAAGGTCGTCGCCAACCCGCACCACCCCGAGCTCGCGGCCCACATCGCCGCCCGAGAGGGCGGCGTCCTTCAGAAAGACGGGCGGGTGGAGCTGATCTACCAGCGCGACCCCCGCGGCACCGCCCACGCCCTGCGCCAGATCCCCGAGTCGGAGCTGCGCGGCCGCCAGGTCCTGGTGATCAACGGCGATTCGCCGCTCCTCACGGCGGGCAGCATCCTCAAGGTCATCCACGGCCGGCAGGAGTCGGAGGCTCCGGCCGCCATCGCCAGCGTCGAGGATCCGCGCCGCGACGACGGCCGCATCGTCCGCGCCGCCGACGGCTCGCTCGAACGCATCGTCGAGCGCAAGGACGCCACGCCCGAGCTCCGCCGCACCGTCCACGAGTTCAACGTCGGCGTCTACGCCTTCGACGGCTCGCGCCTGGTGGAGGAGCTGGACAAGATCACCGACCACAACAAGGCCGGTGAGTTCTACCTCACCGACGTGTTCCTGCACCTCAAGCCGGTGGAGGTGGTCAGGCTCGACGACCCGCGCGAGGCGATGGGGGTGAAGGATCGCGTCCGCCTGGCGCAGGCGACCGAGGTCCTGCGCGGGCGCCTGCTCGAGCAGCACATGCTCGGCGGCGTCACCATCGTCGACCCCCGCACCACCTTCGTCGACGCCGGCGTGACCATCGGCCAGGACACCGTGATCGAGCCCTTCACCGTGCTGAAAGGCGACACCCACGTCGGCGCCGAGTGCCGCATCGGCCCGCACGTCTACATAGAGGACGCGAGGATCGGCGACCGCTCCGACTGCGGGCCCTTCGCCAAGCTGCGCCCGGGCACGGTGCTGGGCGACGACGTCCACGTCGGCAGCTTCGCCGAGCTCGTACGCACCAACGTCGGCCGCGGCAGCAAGGTGCCGCACGTCTCCTACCTGGGCGACACCGACCTGGGCGAGGACGCGAACATCGGCGCGGGTACGATTACGGCCAACTTCGACGGCACGAACAAGAACCGGACCCAGATCGGCGACGGCGCCTTCGTCGGCGTGGACACGATGTTCGTCGCGCCCGTGAAAATGGGCCGGGGCGCGCGCACCGGCGCCGGCTCGGTGGTGACGCGGGACGTGCCGGACGGCGCGACAGCCGTCGGGGTTCCCGCTAGGGTGGTACGGAGAAAGCCAGTGCGCGAGCCGGAGGACGCCAGATGATCGGCAGGCTGCAGACGGCGGTCGAGTTCACGGGCGCCGAGACCTCGCCCTGGGGCGAGCTGAAGCTGATCTCGGGCGGCGCCAACCCCGACCTGGCGGCCAGGATCGCCGAGATCCTGGGCGTCGAGCTCACCGACCCCCGCCTGCGCCATTTCCCCGACGGCGAGATCAACGTCAAGATCGAGGACTCGATGCGCGGGCACGACGTGTTCGTGATCCAGCCCACGAGCCCGCCCGTGAACGAGCACCTGATGGAGCTGTTCATCATCCTCGACGCGCTGCGCCGCGCCTCGGCCGGCCGCGTGACGGCGGTCATCCCGTACTACGGCTACGCCCGCAAGGAGCGCAAGACGCAGCCGCGCGAGCCGATCTCGGCCAAGCTGATCGCCAACTTCATAACCCTGGCGGGCGCCGACCGCCTGCTCCTGTTCGACCTCCACGCCGAGGCCATCGAGGGGTTCTTCGACGTGCCGACCGACCACCTCTCGCCGCACCGCATCTTCGCCGAGCACCTGAAGAGCCTCGGCCTCAAGCACCTGACCATCGTCGCGCCCGACGCGGGCGGCGGCCGCCGCGCCGAGGCCGTGGCCAACGACCTCGGGGCGCCGATCGCGTTCGGCTACAAGCGCCGCCCGGACGAAAACTCGGTCGAGGTGATCGCCGTCTCAGGTGACGTGAAGGACCGCGACTGCGTGGTCGTCGAGGACATCATCACCACGGGCAGCACCATCAGCAAGTTGGCCGCCGCGCTGCGCGCGCAGGGCGCCAAGCGCGTGCTCATCGCCGCGACGCACCCGGTGCTCACCGGCGACGCGGTGGAGCGGCTGAAGAAGGCCGACGTGGAGGAGGTGATCGTGACGGACACCATCCCGATCGCCCCGGAGAAGATGGGCTCCCCGCTCAAGATTCTGTCCGTCGCGCCGCTGCTGGCCGAGGCCATCATTCGCGTGCACGAGAACCGAAGCGTCAGCGAGCTCTTCCGCTAGGTCGTCATGACCGGACAGGAATCGGTCGAGCTCATCGTCCTGATCATCTGCTTCTTCGTGGCTGCGCTCGCCAGCGGCACGGAGACGGCGCTCACGTCGGTCGGCCGCCTGCGTGTGCGCTTCCTGGCCGAGCAGGGCAGCGCGGCGGCGCAGATCCTGCAGCGCCTGCGCGCCGACCCCAACCGCTTCCTCTCCACGGTGCTGTTCACCAACACGCTGGCGCTGATCGTCGCCTCGACCGCCAGCGCGCTGATGAGCGACTCCATCCTGAGCCGGATCGGCATCTCGTCGGGCTGGAGGCTGTGGCTCACGCTCCTGATCTCGCTCGTGCTCTCGGTGGTGCTGCTGATCATCGCCGAGGTCACGCCCAAGACCCTGGCCATCGCCAACGCCGAGCGCTGGGCGCTCGCCGCCGCGGGGCCGGTCGACCGGGTCGCGACGTTCCTCAGCCCGATCCTGTGGGCGGTGACGATCATCTCGCGCGGGCTCACCGGCGGCCGCGCCGCCCGCGCGCCCTACCTCACTGAGGAGGAGCTGCTCACCGTCCTCCACGTCTCCGAGGAGCAGGGCGTGATCGAGGAGCAGGAGCACCAGATGATCCACGGCATCATCGAGATCGGCGACAAGACGGTGCGCGAGGTGATGGTCCCGCGCACCGACATCGTCGCGGTCGAGCGGGGCACCTCGCTGCGCGACATCGCCAAGCTCTTCAAGGAGCACCGGCACACGCGCGTGCCCGTGTACGAGCGCGATATCGACCACGTGATCGGGCTGATCCACACCAAGGACCTGCTGCTCTTCTACACGCTGTCCACGTCGCAGAAGTTCGACATGGACCGCGTGCTGCGGCCGATCCAGTTCACGCCCGAGCAGAAGAAGGTCGACGAGCTCCTCAACGAGATGCGGGTGAAGAAGCAGCACATGGCGATCGTGGTCGACGAGTACGGCGGCACCGCGGGGCTCGTGACGCTCGAGGACCTGCTCGAGGAGATCGTGGGCGAGATCCGCGACGAGTACGACACCAGCGAGGAGGACCAGCTCGTGATCATCAGCGACCGCGAGGCGCGGGTCGACGCTGGCTTCCCGCTCGAGGAGCTCAACGAGCGGCTGCACCTCGGGATCGAGGAGTCGGGCGACTACGACTCGGTGGGCGGGTATGTTCACTCGATGCTCGGCAAGATCGCGGAGGCCGGCGATTCGTTCCAGGCGGGACGGGCCCGGTTCTCGGTGGAGAAGGTGACCGGGCGCAGGATCGAGACGATCCGCGTGACGTCGGAGGAGCCGTGGCCGACCGACGTGCATCCCGAGGGGCAGGCCGTCGTGCAATTGGAGAAGAACACTGGCCACGTACCGTGACCGTGCGGTCGTCCTGCGCAAGCTGGACTACGGCGAGGCGGACCGCATCTTCACGCTGCTGACGCGCACCCACGGCAAGGTCGGGGCGATCGCGAAGGGCGTGCGCCGGCCGGAGTCGAAGCTGGGTCCCTCGCTCGAGCTGTACGGGCATGTCGACGTGCTGCTGGCCAAGGGGCGGGGCGAGCTCGACGTGGTGGCGCAGGTGCAGCGCGTGCCGGGGTACCGGATCGAGGGCGATATGCGGCGCATGGCCCACGCGGCGCTCATCGCGGAGCTGGCGGAGCGCGTGTGCGAGGACCGCCACCCGATGGACGGCGTGTACGAGCTGGCGGTGATGGCGCTGGACGAGCTGGCGCGCGAGGAGGACGATCCCCGCCGCGCCTCGGCGTGGTTCTTGATGTCCGCGCTCGACCTGCTGGGCTACGGGCCGCAGCTCATGAGCTGCGCCTCGTGCGAGCGGCCGCTCGCGGCGCGCCCCGCGCCCTTCAGCGCGGAGGCCGGCGGGTTCCTGTGCGAGCGCTGCGAGGTGGCGGGCATGTCGCCGGTCCCGCTGACTGCGATCAAGGTGCTGCGCCTGATGGCGTCGGGCGACCACGACACGTACCGCCGCCTGAAGCTCGACGATTCCCTCATGACGTCGATCGAGATGGTGCTGGAGGTGCAGCTGGAGCACCACCTGGACCGCCGCCTGAAGTCCCTGGCCTTCCTCCGCTCCCTGTCCGTGTCGGGGCGCGCCTGAGCGTGAGCAGCGTCAGCCGGGAGACGGCCATCCCCCGCGAGCAGGTGATGGACAGGGTCGTGGCGCTGACCAAGCGCCGCGGCTTCATCTACCCGTCCAGTGAGATCTACGGCGGCCTGTCCGGCTTCTACGACTACGGCCCGTACGGGGTCGCGCTGAAGCGCGCCATACGTGATCTGTGGTGGCGCCACATCGTCGACCTGCGCGACGACGTGGTCGGCCTGGAGTCGACGCTGATCATGCCGGAGGCGGTGTGGGAGGCGTCCGGCCATCTGACCAACTTCGTCGACCCTCTGCGCCAGTGCCTGGGCGAGTGCAAGAAGCGATGGCGCGCCGACCACGTGACGGGTGAGCGGTGCCCCGAGTGCGGCGGCCCGCTGGACGACGCGCGGATGTTCAATCTGATGTTCAAGAGCCACGTGGGCCCGATCGAGGACCGCGCGTCCGAGGTCTATCTCCGTCCCGAGACCGCGCAGGGCATGTTCGTGGACTTCAAGAACGTCATCAACTCCACGCGCGTCCGCGTGCCGTTCGGCATCGCCCAGCAGGGCAAGGCGTTCCGCAACGAGATCACGCCCGGCAATTTTGTCTTTCGGGTGCGCGAGTTCGAGCTGATGGAGCTCGAGTACTTCGTCCGTCCGCAGCATGACGACGAGGCCTTTGACTACTGGCGCAAGGAACGCCTGCGCTGGTACACGGACGTGCTCGGCATCAACCGCGACCGCTTGCGCATGTACGACCACCCGAAGGCCTCGCTCTCTCATTACTCGAAGCAGACCACCGACATCGAGTACGAGTTCCCGTTCGGCTGGGGCGAGCTCGAGGGGATCGCCGACCGGACCGACTACGACCTGGCCGTCCACCAGGAGAAGTCGAAACAGGATCTGACCTATCTGGATCCCGAGACCAACGAGCGCTACCTGCCGTGGGTGATCGAGCCGGCGGTGTCCGTGGACCGGATCTTCATCACCCTGCTCCTTGATGCTTACGACGAGGACCTGGTCAACAACGAGCCTCGCGTCTTGCTCCGACTGCACCCGAACGTGGCGCCGGTGCAGGTCGCGGTGGTTCCGCTGTCGAAGAAGCAGGAGCTGATCGACGTGGCGCTCCCGATCGTCCAGTCACTGCGCGGCCACTTCCGCGTGGAGTACGACCAGACGGGGGGCAACATCGGCCGTCGCTACCGCCGGCAGGATGAGATCGGAACGCCGTTCTGCGTGACGGTGGACTTCGAGACGCTGAACGACAAGGCGGTCACCATCCGCCACCGCGACTCAACCCAGCAGGAAAGGGTGGCGGTATCGGACCTGGTGACGCACCTGGGCTCCGCCGTTCTCGGCGAACTGTAAATACGCCGCGACGTCGAACCAACGTCCACCGACGTCCATGGAAGTCCACTGACGTCCACCGGCTCTCAATCGGCCAGGTAACCAAAAGAGCGCCGCGATGCCAAAGGTCTGCCCCAACGGTCGAGACGGAACGCCGCTTGGGGGGCGTTTTGTGGCCCATGACTATGCGACGCTACCCGCGGCGTCGCTCTGCCAGCGAAACCTCTCGACGACTGCCAATTGACAGTCATCGGTGAGGATTCTTGCCGTGTCGGGGCGCACCGCCGGACCGCCGAGCAAGGACGCGCCCGGTACCAACATCCAGCCCCGGCGGCAATCCGAGCGGGGTGGCGGGCTGGTCAAGGCAACGCGTCGCTCGAACGACGAAGGATCCAGCCCGATAACTGAGCCGGCCGCCTCTTAACCTGGACAGTCGCCGTCGCTTCCCTGACCATCGGCGGGACCGTACGATGACGGCCGACGATGAAGGTCGGTCGCAATGATCCCTGCCCCTGCGGCAGCGGCCTGAAGTACAAGAACTGCCATCTCCGGTCCGAGGCTGGGAACGTGTCCACCGACTTGCTCTGGCGGCAGCAACATGAGCTGAATCAGCG
Organism: uncultured Actinomycetes bacterium; assembly: GCA_964640005.1. Taxonomy (GTDB): domain Bacteria; phylum Chloroflexota; class Dormibacteria; order Dormibacterales; family Dormibacteraceae; genus CAZHAC01. Next base: position 7,613 of record CAZXGB010000079.1, read on the forward strand.
GCTGCCGACCCAGTTGCTCCGATTCGTCAAAGAGACGTACGGCGTCGAGATCGTTCGCCGGGCTTGGCGAGACTTCATTGTCGACAGGCAGGACGAGTTCGATCCGGACTCATCCCAGTTGCCAATCTTCATGCCGTGGTTCTACTACGAGTGGCGCCCGATGCTCGACGCTCAATCGCTTGACGCGGTCGCAGATCTCCCGGTGGCGGCCGCCTACTTGAAACGCAGAGGCCGCTATATCGAGCCCTTGGCCGCCCGCTACGTCGAGGCCGGCCTTCGCGCGGCAATGAGTTTCTTCGAGGTACTCGAGGTGGAGCAGGGCGAATCGATAGGGTTGCGTGATGTGCTCACCGGTGACGAGGTTGTCGTCACCGAGAAGACGGCCTCGAAAACGGCTCGCCCTGGCGACATCTTCCTGGCCAGAGTGACGCGATTGGATGGTCTGGCCGTGCTTGATGGCTGCGCCCCGATCGTCTTTCCTCCGCTTGAAAAGGGTCACGTCATCGATCTGCGAAACCAACTGCTCAAGGGAAAGGGGAGGATTACCAGCGAGGTTCTGCGTGAGCACTGTCGCGAAATCCTCGCGGTCTACCACTCCACGACTGAGCGTCTCCTCAACGCCAAGATGCCTGAACTCGCGAACACCGATGGCGAGCCGCTGGCGTTCTGCCGCGTCACGTATGAGGTGCCCTCAGCGCGAGCTGCTTTCGCTGCGTTGCGTCACCTGGCCCTCAAGCAATCGGACTCTGACCTGCTTGAAGGCGCCACGTTCGACGCTGGCGGCGAGCTCCAATCGGTCGAGTTGCCTTGGCTCAAGAAAGGCAACAAGCAAATACCGTGGCGAAACACCACCCTGAGCGTGATCAGGATAGATGGCAGGCGAGTCGTAGCCGAGGTCAACTCCGAACCGCGCGCGAGACGTTTCCGGCGCATCGCCGATGCCAAGCTTCCTGAAGGGAGCAGTCACGTGTCCACGGTCATCGAGTCGGTCCAGGCGGCGCTCGAAGCGCGTGCGCGCGAACACACGCGCCCGTCTGACAAAGACGAGAACTTGAACGAGCCGCCTGAAATTCAGGCGTTGCTGCGCGATCAACTGCGCGTGTATTACCGCCACTGGCTCGACATCGGGGTGCCGGCGCTGGGCGGCCAGACGCCACGAGAGGCAGTGAAGACCCGGGACGGCCGCGAGATGGTCCAGGCTTTGCTGCTCGACCTCGAGCGACGCGAAGGCCCAGGCGGACAGGCCGAGATCAACCGGGAGATCGCGGCAGACCTTCGCGCCACGCTGAATTTGGCCTGACGCTGGCGGTGCGTATCACGGCGTACAACGCTGTGATACAGTAGCCCACGGGTATGGCGGAGGAACTTGACGCAAGCATCAATACGCGGGTACCTCGGCGCGTAAGGCGGGCTCTCGAGCAGGTCGCCAAGGATCGGAGGGTGAACCCGCTGACCTTCGCGCGGACCATACTCGACGAGGGCCTTCGCCGCGAACGCCATCCAGGCATCTCATTCCGAGAGGGCGCGGCCGGTCGCCGGGCCTGCATCGAGGGCCGGCGAATCGATGTATGGCACGTCGTGGAGACCATCCGCGGGTCGGATGGCAGCGTCGAAGACGCCGCCGAATACCTAAACCTCAGACCAGATCAAGTCCGTGCCGCGATCAACTACTACACCGAGTTCCCGGATGAAGTCGACGATTGGATTCGCCAGAACCAGGAGGCATATGACCGTGGGCGCGCCCAATGGGAGCGGGAGCAAGCCGCACGCCGTAAGTGAAGCTCTTGCTGGACGAGATGCTGCACGCCAGCATCGCCGGCGAGCTGCGCAAGCGTGGACACGACGTTGAGGCCATACAAGGCAACGTAGAGCTCGAGGGCCAGGACGATGTCGCGGTGCTGAGACTGGCCACCGCGTCAGATCGGGTTCTTGTCACCGACAACGTCGACGATTTCATGCGCCTGCAGCAGCTCTTTCTCGCTGATGGCGAAGACCACGCTGGAATCCTGCTGGCGTCGTCCAGGAACCTGCCGCGCTCGAAGCAAACGATTGGGCTGTGGGTGAAGACGTTGCATGCATTTCTGCGGAGCCAACCGTCGTCTCTCAAGAATGAATGTCGCTGGCTCGTGGGACCACAGGCCACCCCGCGGCGGTAGACATCTCGGGTTCTGAAGGCAGGTGCCCGCATGTGTTTTCCAAGGAGCTTTTTGACAGGCAATTGACAGGCAACCCGGTGGAGATCAGTGGATTTTCCATGGAAACTGTCTACGCCAACTTGACAATCTTCGTATTCAAATAGACCATCTGAGACGTCGGTGGATGCCCGACCCCTCCGCTGTAAAACCGCCGCGGCTCTCCACTATGTCCACGGACGTCCATGAGAGTGCACTTTTGTCCACTGGTTCTCTATTGACGAGGTAACCAAAATAGCGTCGCGACGCTGAGGGCCGCCTCGAACCCTCCAGGCAAGATCGCGGCTCGCACTGGGCGATTCGTTGCCGCCGCCTTCTGCGACGCTATGCGCAGCATGTCCGCGAGAGATCGACGGCTGTGATCGTCGTCCGCTGCACGGCGAAACTGCTCAAGCTGGTGGCTGGTTCCCCGAGCACGCAAGACATGGAGCCGCGCGCCACCGACTGGTATGCCAACCTGCTCTGGCTCGATCGGCGTAAGTGCATCTTGTTGGTCCATTCGACCACGCTCTTCGCCGCCTTCCATCCCGACGTCTCGAAGGCCGACCTGACGCCGCTGGCCCCCTTTTGCTTCGCCGTAATCGAACGCGAAGTCAGAGCTGAGGGATTGCCCAACGACACCTTCGGCGCCATCAGCGCCGATGAGTTGGTGGTTGGCCGCACCTGCAGCCGCAGCGTCCTCGGCACGATGGCGGACATGCGGCGCCAGATCGAAGCCGCCGTTGACCAGGCGGGCGCGCTGCACCGACTCGACCTGGCAGCCCTGAACCGCTCGCTGCGGCGAATTCCGTTCAGCGCTGTCAAGTACGCGCGGGCAATCGAGCTGACCCGCGCCCTGTCGAGTTCGCCGGTCGCCGCGATGTCCGATGCGCCGGCTGCGACGGCAACACAACGGCGTGATCGCATCGACGACGCGCTCCAGGACTACCTGGAGGAGGTGCGCAAGTCTCTAACCCCCAAGGAGTATCGCCACACCGAGGCGATCATCCAGTTCTTCAGACGCAGCCTGAACAGCTACTCCTACCAGAGCCTCTCGGCTTTCGAGCGGAAACGCCTCGAGAAGGCCTTCGACGCTGGTGAGGAGGAGGCTTACACCAGACTATTCGGCGCCGAGAAGATCCCCGGTGAAGTCGGATCGTTTGTGGGCGACTTCATGATCCGCAAGGTGCTTGGTCCGCGGGAACTGATCGCTGCTGCGGGTCCAGTGATGTCTGACCTGCTGGACTGGCTGGTCGAGAAGAACCTGGTGAAGCCAGCAGACATTCTCGATGCGAAGGAGCGGACCGCGACTACGGGTAAAGATCTGCCCAACGCAGAGCGCCTGGCGAACGCTCTTTACGACCTCGCTGAAACGTCGACCCTCGATGCCGGTGACCTCGCCGACGACGATTACGTCGAGGACTACCTCACCATCAGCAAGGTCGAGCCCGGGAAGCTGTGGTTCGAAGGTGGGGTCGGTCCGCTCGAAGTGGGCCACGCCGTAAGCCGGCTGGCTAAGCCGGGCTGGTCGGTCAATATCGTGCTTGGGCGACAGCGCGGGCGCTGGCAGGTCCTCGAGGTTGGGAACGTCTACCCAGGCTGACGAACCGGCGAGTCACGCAACAGGAGGTATCTGGTAATTGCCCTTGCCATCTGGTAAGATTCCGTGCCAGTGCGGCTCGATCATCCGCTCGACGATGTCTTCTCAAGTGCCAGCCACGTCAGGGTCCTGCGGGCCCTGTTCGGGCTGCCGGTGGGCATGGGTCGAAGTGGGCGGGACCTGGCCCGGCGCGCGGGGATTTCGCATCCGCGGGCCAGCCAGGTGCTGGGCGATCTGACCGAACAAGCACTTGTCAGGGTTGAGCGGATGCCGCGGGCCGATCTCTACCGCCTGAATCGTGAACACGTGCTCGCCGCTCCGCTCGCCGAACTCTTCCGTGTGGAGCCGAAGCTGAGATCCGATTTCCTGGCGCGACTAACAAACGAACTGAAGTCGCGGCACCTTCCGTTGAAGCAGGCTCGAGTCTTTGGCAGCGCGGCGCGAGGCGATATGACCCCACAGAGTGATGCCGATCTCGCCTTGGTCACGTCGCGAGACAAAGTCGAGGTGGTTCAAGCCGCCGGAGAAGCGATCGCTGAGAAGATCCGAGAACGATTCGGCATGCGGATCAATGTCCTCGTCGGTTCGCCATCGCTTGAGAGGTTGACCCGAAGCCGTCAGGCCCGGCGAGCCGTCTGGCAGGCGATTGAACGTGAAGGCATCGATGTTCTGGCGCCTGCGAGGGTCAGGAACTGATGGCAAGAGGAAAGACAGCTCAAACTCGACGCGCCGAGGCCACGCTCTACCTCGACAAAGCCCTCCAGTTTCTCGAGCAGGCCCGATCAGGCCTCGAAGCTGGTCGTAACGACGCAACCCTTCTGGACGCGATCCACGCAGCGATCAGCGCTGCGGACGCAGCGACCATCGCGCTGGCGGGCGTAAGGTCAACCGACCCGGACCATCAACGGGCGGCGGATCTATTGGAAGAAATTGCAGGCGCCGGCTCCGAGGTTCGGGAGCGCGCCCGTCAGCTGAGGGGTTTGCTGGCTAGAAAAAACGCGGTCGAATACGAGTCACGGAAGGCGACCACCAAGGATGCACGAGACGGAGTCGAAAGGGCGAGCAGAGTCGTGGTGTGGGCCCGAGAAGTCGTCGCCCAGGCGCGCCTCTAGCACGCAGCTCTCGCCTTCGCGGCGCTTGCACACCGCCGCGATTTCTACTGCTAATTTGACTGGCAAACCGGTGGACATCGGTGGACAGTTTAGGTAGTCGACCCACTCCGTGGTGCTCAGGCCCAGCGGTCGACGTCAAATCCAAGTTCCATTTCAAGGTGTCCGTCTTAGAAGGTGTGCGAGGCGACTGAACCGATCGTAGTGAAATTCTCAGCTCTTGCTCGTTACCCTTTTGGGCCGACCGCGTTCCGTCAAAGTCAATGGGAGCTAAAGCCGTCATTGCCCTAGCCGTGATGCTCGTCGCTGCTGCGTGCCAGCTGCCCGGCTCTTCGCCGAGATGCACGGCCCAGATCGATTGGGTCAACTTCATTGAGGTCGGTTCGACGCAGTACGTTGCCGGACTGGGTCCATCACCCAGCGCGCTTCAGGAAAGCGATCTAGGCCCCATCTACTCGCATGTGAAGTTCAAGGTGAGCGGCACGGTCTGCGACCCCAACTACAGGGTCAAGGATGGGGACGCGGCGTTTCTGGATCCGGGAACAGCGATCTATCAGGTGAATGGCCGCTCCCCCGGTGAGTTCCTGGCGGCGCGATTCAACGGGCAAATCGTCGTGTACAAGGCTGTCGTACCCACGTCCTGAC
>CAZXGB010000080.1:0-12948 GCA_964640005.1 uncultured Actinomycetes bacterium
ACAGCCACTCGGCGCCGAGCTGGGCGTACTTCACCTGGTCGTTGTGGACCTGGTAGGCCTCGGGAGCGGTCACGCCCTGGTCGACCGTCACTACGACGATGCCCTTGTCCGACGCCTGCTTGATCACGGCGTCGAGCGCGCTCAGGTCGGACGGGTTGACGACGATGACGTTGGCGCCGGCCGCGATCAGGCTGCGCATGTCGGCAATCTGGCCGCTCGGGTCGGTGTTGCGGTTGGCGACGATGATCTTCGACACGACGCCGGAGGCTTTCGCCTGCGCCTTGATCGAGCAGATCATCTCCTCACGGAAACCGTTTCCGGTCAGCGTGTTGGAAATGCCGACCACGTATTTCTTGCCGCCGCCGCCGGAGTTGTTGTTCGAACCTCCACAGGCGACGGAGACGGTTGCGGCGGCCAGCAGAACGCCGACCACCTTTGACCAGCCTCTTATCACGTTTCTCCTTTCCCCTCGTTGGATGCGGATTGGTTTCTGACCGAAACCTGAAATAGGACCTCTGAGCGTCGCATTGGGATCACCCGGTGTTCGATCACCTCCTCCTCCGTCCGTTCTTCAGACCCCTGTCCGGGGTCTCGCCGAGGTGGCGCGGGAGAGGGAAAACGAACTTGGCGAATTCCACCCCACGGTCCCCCGACGGCTTTCAAGCCAGCTTGGAAACCCTTTTCCGGAAAAGGTTTGCCAGGGCGGGCTGATGCTATGCGAGGTCTTTCGCGCTGTCAAATGGCGAGGATGGTGTGGGCCGCCGGCCTTCCGGCGGCAGCGCCGCCCATCCCAGCCCCAGTTGCGTCCGCCGCGGTTCGCTTTCGTGAAGCGGCCCGGATCCGGCGAAGGCATCGCTCAGTCCAGCGATTCGTAGAAGGCGCGTTCCCGGCTCTCCAGCCGCGGGATCGCCTCGCCCTTGATGTATTTCTCGAAGTGCTCGGTGGCCATGTGCGCCTGGTACCCCGCCTCGTCCCGGTACTGCTCATAAAGGAAAAAGACGAGCGGGTCATCCGGCGAGCGATGTGCCTGGTAGAAGAGGCATCCCGGCTCCTGGCGCGAGAGCGGCGCCATCGTCTCCAGGACCTCCCTGACCTTCTCTTCCTCGCCCGGCTTGCACCGGTAGGTCGCGGCGACGATGTAGGCCATGTTCAATCTCCTCCTGGTCTGCCGACTCGGTTGCGTAGGACGCCGATCCCGTCGGCCTCCATCTCGATCAGGTCGCCCGGCTTGAGCCAGCGATTCAGCTCGACGCCGGAGCCGCCAGTCGCCGTACCCGAGCCGAGCACCTCGCCCGGGTAGAGCGTTTGCGCCTGGCTGGCGTAGGCGATCAGGTCCTCGACGCGGTGGTGCATGCGGGCGGTCGTGTCGCCACCCCACGTCTCCCCGTTGATCCTCACCGCCAGGCGGATGTCGCTGATGTCCAGCTCGTCCGCCGTCACGATGCAAGGGCCGAGCACATTCGATCCGTCCCAGTCCTTGGCCTTGGCCGGCCCCATGCCGACCGGGAGCTCCCGCGTCTGCACGTCGCGCGCGGACATGTCGTTCCAGATCGTGTAGCCGAACACGTGCTCGAGGGCCTGCTCGCGCTGGATGTCCTTACCGCGCTTCCCAATCACGATCGCGAGCTCCAGCTCGTGGTCGAGCTTCTCGGTGTAGGCCGGCCATGGGATCTCCTGGTCGGGGCCGATCACGGTGTCCGGCATGCCCTTGTAGTAGGCGGGCGTGGTGTACCACTCAGGGGCGATCGGCCGCCCGAGATTGGTCATGGCGTTCTTGAGGTGACCCTCGAAGGTGAGGAAGTCACGCAGAGAGCGCGGGCGCAGGGGAGCTTCGAGGACCGCCCCGGGCAGAGCCGGCGATGACTCGGCATGCCTCGCCACGGAGTCGCGCAGCTCATCCCAGCGCTCGATGAGTGCGACCATGTCCCCGTCGAAGCCGGCGTCGTGGACGCCGTCCGCCAGCTGGACGCCAACCCTAAGCGCGCCTCCGTCGCGGTATGTGACCAGCTTCATCCCAGTGCCCCTCCAACCGCTGCACCCCACGAAATCTTTGATTTCGCGGGGACCCCGGTACTCGATAATCGATGAGCGATTATGGCACGGTAACGGCTAGGCTATGGTTCCGGACGATCTTCCGACAGAGCGAGGGGGGCATCTGATGGCGGTTGAAACAGAGGTGCTGGGCCAGTTCCTGGGCGACGGCAGCTTCCCGATCGAGTGGGAGTCGGAGGAGGAGAAGGAGCTCCTCTGGATCTTCGACGACCTCCACATCCCGCAGCCGGTGTCGCCGATGTTCTTCGACATCGGCGGCTGGTGGCTCACTTGCGACCACATGTTCCGGCGCTTCGCGACTCCGTTCGGCGCCGACTGGATCGCCAAGAAGATCAACGGCTACGTGTACGCGGCGCCGGTCCCCGCCGACAGCCGCCTCCGCGTCGACTCCACCGAGTACAACGCGCGCTACGGGTGCCGGGTCCCCCGTGACGCCGATTACCCGGCCAAGATGGGGCCCTACCTCAACGCCGTCCTGCCGGTCTACGCGCAGAACTTCCTCCAGTGGTGGCGAGAGCGCTTTCGCCCCGAGATGGATCGCAACTTCGCCTACCTCGACGCTTACGACTTCTCCGGCAAGAGCCTGGGCGAGCTGGCGATCCACCTGGAGGACGCGATCGACATCCACGACCGCCACTGGAAGATCCATTGGATGCTGAACTTCTCGCAGTTCAGCGCCACGATGAACCTACGGGCCGTCATCCAGAAGCTGCGGGGGTCGATCGATGAGGACCTCTTCGGGCGGCTGCAAAGCTCGGTCGAGGACCGCAACTGGGACTCGATTGAGGCGCTCTGGCGCATGAAGAACGAGGTCGCCGCCGATCCCGAACTGCGCCAGGCCTTCACCGGCGAATCGGCGCGTGACGTGCTGACCCGGCTCGAGCGGACCGACGCCGGCCGGCGATTCCTGGAGCGCCGCCTGGCGCCCTACCGGCAGGAGTTCGGCAACAAGTCGATCTGGAGCCATGAGTTCGTCTACCCGACCTGGAAGGAGAACCCGGCGCCGATCATCGAGGCGGTGCGCGGGTATCTCGAGTCGGACTACGACTACCCGGCCACGATCGACGCCGTGCGCAAGGACCTGGCCGCCGCCATCGAGGAGGTGAAGGAAGGTCTCCAGGGCGAGCAGCTGGCCGAGCTCGAAGCCGCTCTCGATCTCGCGCTCAGGATGTCGCCGCTGACCCCCGACCACCACTTCTACATCGACCAGGGCACCAACGCGCGCCTGCGCCTGGTGCTCGTCGGCATCGGCGACCGCCTGGTCGAGGAAGGCGTCATCGACGACCGAGAGGACGTGATCTTCCTCCTCTACAACGAGCTGCGCGAGCTGCTCGGCAACCCCCAGGCGTTCGATGCGCGAGCTCTGATCTCGCGGCGGCGAGACGAGCGCGAGGCGGCATTCGACGTCCGGCCTCGCGACTGGGTCGGGACGGTGACCCAGCCGCTGCTCGACTTCCCCTACAACAGCCTCTGGGGATTCCCGGAGAAGTTCACGCGCCCGCAGGTGCCGGCAGGCGAGGTCCGCGGCCTGGCCGCCTCGCCCGGTGTGGTCGAGGGGATCGCGCGCCACGTGAAGTCGATCGAGGAGTTCGACCAGGTGCGCGAGGGCGACATCCTGGTCTGCAAGATGACCAACCCGGCCTGGGTGGTGCTCTTCACCAAGATCGTCGGGCTGGTCACCGACGCCGGCGGCGTCGCCGCCCACCCGGCGGTGGTGTCGCGCGAGTTCGGCATCCCGGCCGTAGTGGGGACCTCGAACGCCACCGAGCGGATCAAGACCGGCGATCGTGTGCGGGTCAACGGCAGCACCGGCGTGGTGGAAATCCTGGGGTGAGCAGCCCGCTGCTCGACCCCGCCGTCCCCGCGGAGCGCCCGGCCCCGCCCCTGCTCCGCGACCCGCTGAGCACGCAGGTCAAGGACATGATCATGCAGGGGATCATCGAGGGCCGCTACCCGCCCGGCGCGCGCCTGGTCGAGACCAAGATCGCGCGTGAGTTGGGGGTCAGCCAGGCGCCCGTCCGGGAGGCGCTCCGCGACCTCGAGAGCGTGGGCGTGGTGGAGTCGTTCGCCTTCCGGGGCGCGCGTGTCCGCCTACCGAGCTCGGAGGAGCTGATCGCGGCCTTCCCCGTCCGCGCCGCGCTCGAGTCGCTGGCCGCGGCCGGGGCCGCTCAGCGCATCGAGCCCGCTCAGCTGGCCGAGCTGGAGGCGCTGATCTCGGCGATGGTCAAGGCCGCTCATCGGGGCGACGCGCACGCCCAATCGATGGCCAACGCGCGATTTCACGCGCTCATAGTTCACTCGGCGGGCAACCTGATCCTGGAACGCCAGTGGGCCCTCCTGGAGCCGTTCGCCCGCACCTACCTGACCGCGACCACAGCCCACGTCGACCTGGTGCTGCTCGCGGAACGTCACCGCAAGATCCTCGAGCCGCTGCAGCGCCGCGACTCCGAGGCGGCCGCCATCGCCATGCGCGATCACCTGATGGAGGCGTCGCGCTGGCTCAAAGAAGGAGAACCCGATTGACACGGATCGTCGACCTGTCGATGCCCGTCCACATGGACATGCTCACCTTCCCGCGGGTCCCGGCCCCGGTCCTCGTGATGTACGAGAGCTGGACCGAGTTCGCCCAGCGAATCGGCGCCGCTGAGTACGGAGCTGACTCGCTGACCGCGAGCTACATGGTGATGACCAACGACCACGTCGGCACCCACATGGATGCCGTCCGCCACATCGTGCCCAGCGCCGGCGGCCCAGAGACGATCCCCCTCGAGTACTGCTTCTCGGACGGCGTGATCCTCGACTTCAGAGACAAGCCGAAGGGCTACGGAATCACGGCCGCGGACGTCGACGACGCGCTCGACAAGATCGGTTACCGGGTGAAGGAGCGCGACATCGTCCTCCTCCACACGGGCGCCGGCGCCTACAACACGGAAGAGCGCTATCGAACCGACCACCCCGGAATGACGCGTGAGGCCACGCTGCACCTGATCCGGCAGGGTGTACGCCTGATGGGTATCGACGCCATCACGTTCGATCCCCCGGTCTGGGCGATGTTCGAACGCAAGCAGTTCTGGGAGGCGCACCGAGTCATGAACGAGGAGCCGTACTGGCACCTCGAAAACCTCTGCAACCTCGACCAGATCGGCCGCAGCCACGGCTTCAAGCTCTCGGTGCTGCCCATCAAGTGGGTCAACACCACCGCCGCGCCCGTGCGTGCGGTGGCGATCGTGGAGGACTGAGCGGCGGGACTTCTCACCTGGTTTGACGAGCCGGGCTGCGAGTCGGTCGCGGTCTCGGGTGGCAAGGGGTCCAGCCTCGCCCGCATGGCCCGCGCCGGCCTGCCCGTGCCGGAAGGCTTTGTCGTCGTCGCCGGCGCCCTGGCCGCGGCGCTCGACTCCGCCGGCCGGCGTTCCGAGGCGGCGGTGCTGCTCGAGTCCGGCAGGCCGGAGGCGGAGATCGCGGGCGCGATCCGCGAGATCGTCCTCGGCCTCGAACCCCCGGGGCGGCTCGGTGAGGAGATCTCGGCTGCGCTGACCCGGTTCAGCCCGGGAACGCCGGTGGCCGTGCGCTCCAGCGCCTGCGCCGAGGATTCGGAGGCGGCCAGCTTCGCCGGCCAGCAGGAGACCTACCTCAATGTGCAGGGGGCGGGCGAGGTGATGGAGCGGGTGCGCGAGTGCTGGGCCTCGTTCTTCAGCGAGCGGGCCCTCTTCTACCGCGCACGCAAGGGATCGCTTGCCGACCTCGGTATGGCCGTCGTCGTCCAGCGCCAGCTTCAGCCCGAGAAGGCAGGCGTGATGTTCACGGTCGATCCCGTGCGCCAGCGCCGCGACCAGATGATCGTGGAGGCGGTCTGGGGGCTGGGTGAGGCGCTGGTATCCGGCCAGGTCACGCCGGACCACTACATCGTCGCCCGCGACGGCAGGGTCAAGCAGGCCCGGGTGGCCGTCCAGCCGCTGGCGATCCTCCCGGTGGCCGGCGGTGGAACGCACGAGCAGCCGCTCGATCCCGAACAGGGTGCGAGCCGGGTCCTGGACGACGCCGAGCTTCGGGAGCTGGCGCTCCTCGGCAACCGGCTGCAGGAGCACTTCGGCGCGCCTCAGGACGTGGAATGGGCCTTCCAGCAGGGCCAGCTCTACCTGCTCCAGTCACGCCCGGTGACGGCATGATCGAGGCCGCCCGCGCCTGGGTCGCCGAGCTTTCGCCGCACGTCGCGCACCTGCAGCGCACCGAGGATTGGGTGCTCGAGCTGGCGCCCGAAGCGCCGCCGGCGCTTCGCCTGGCCGGCCTGACGCACGACATGGAGCGCGCCTACCCCGAGGGCAGCCCGCGCTGGGAACCGGGTCGGGGCTGGGACGACCCTCTCTACACGATCGCGCACAGCGAGCGCTCGGCCCGGATCGTCGGCGACTTCATGCGCGACCATGGGGCTGCGGAGCCTTTCGTTCGCGAGGTCGTCCGCCTGATCCTCTTCCACGAGACCGGCGGCTTCCCCGAGGCCGACATACTGCAGGCCGCCGACTCCCTGAGCTTCCTGGAAACGATGGCGCCGGTCGTCGCCGGCTGGGTCACCGCCGGCACTGCCGACGAAGCCTATGCGCGCGACCGGATGCGCCACGCGGTGGAGCGGATTCGCCACGACCACGCGCGCGAGATTGCGCGGGGACTGCTCCCCGCGGCGCTCGCCGAGGTCGATGACATAGTCGCCCGTGCCCGAGCCTGAGTGGTACGAGCCGCAGAGTCTCGAGGAGGCGCTGCGGCTGCGGTCTCAGCTGGGGGACTCGGCCGCCGTCGTGGCCGGCGGCACTTTCACCGGGATCCTGGTCGGCCAGCGCCTGATCCGCCCTGACGCCTTCCTCCACCTCGGCCGCATCCCTGGGCTCGACCGGATCGAAGATGGCGGGGATCTGCGGCTGGGCGCCATGGTGCGGCACCGCGCGGTGGAGCGTTCGCAGGCCGTCAATGTGGGTTGGCAGTCCCTGGCTCGCGCTTTCGCCGTAGTGGCCAGTCCACGCGTCCGCAACCAGGCGACCGTCGGCGGCGTCCTCTGCGATGCCGACTACGCCAGCGATCCGCCCTCGATGTTCGTCGCGCTCGGCGCCCGTGTCGTTCTCGCCAGCCTTAATGGCACCCGTGAGCTCGATGTCGAGGACTTCATAACCGGCCATTACTCAACGCAGCTCCGAGAAGACGAGCTGCTGACCCACGTCGTGGTTCCTCGCACGCGCGCACGCGCGTCTTATGTGAAGTTCCGCAGCCGCTCCCACGAGGACCGGCCATGTGTTTCGGTCGCCATGACCGTCGACCTCGAGCCGGACGGGACGTGCCGCGACCTGCGGGTGGTGGCGGGCGCCGTCGCCGACCGCCCGCGGCTTCTGCGCGATGCCTGTGAGCTCGCTCGCGGCCGGCGGATCGACGCCCAGGTAGCGGATAGGATCGCCCGCGCTTACGCCGAAGGCGTCGAGACTCTGAGTGATGTTCGCGGCTCGGCGGATTACCGCCGCCGGGTGCTCGCGGTGGTCGTTCGCCGCACCCTCGAAGGCATCTTCACTTGAGGTTTTTGGAGTGATCCTCGACCCCCGCCTGAACGGCGAGTTGCGGTACGCCCAGGACCAGGACCGGCCGGGAATGCTGCACGCTCGCCTGCTGCGTTCGCCCTATCCGCACGCGCGGATCGTCCGGCTCGAGGTCCCGGAGCTCCCGCCGGGTGTCGTGACACTGACGCGCGACGACGTGACGGCTCTCGCGCCACGCTGCGGCTTCATCGTCAAAGACCAGGAGGTGGTCGCCACCGATGTCGTTCGCCACATAGGCGATGTCGTCGCCGCGGTGGCCGCGCCCACCGAGCGCGAGGCAGAGGAAGCGCTGGATCTGATCCAGGTCGAGTACGAAGAGCTGCCGGGTGTCTTCGACCCGGTCCAGGCGATGGCGCCCGATGCGCCGCTGGTGCAACCGGGCATCGAGTTCTCGAGCGACCTGCGCCCGATCGGCCGCAACGTCTGCCATCGGTATCGCCTCCGGAGCGGCCGGGGCGAGGACGGCTTCGAGGAGGCCGACGAGATCATCGAGGAGGAGCTGTGCGTGGCGGGCGCGGCGCACGCCGCGATGGAGCCACACGCCACGCTCGCGTACTGGGAGGACGGCCGGCTGGTCGTGGTGACCGGAACCCAAACGCCCTTCAACGTCCGGCACGACCTGGCTGACCTCTTCCGCCTGCCCGAGGCGGCGGTGCGCGTCGTCGTGCCCCCGATGGGCGGCTCCTTCGGGGCCAAGACCTTCCTGCGCCTGGAGCCGGTGGTCGCCGCCCTGGCCCTCAAGGCCGGCCGCCCGGTGCGCGCCGTGCTCACCCGCGCCGAGGAGTTCGTGACGCTCAACCGGCACCCGGTGCGGTTTCGCGTACGGCTCGGGGCCAGGCGCGATGGGGCGCTGGTCGCCAAGCGAGTCGAGGCGTTCTGGGATACCGGCGCCTACGCCGACGCCGGCCCGAGCGTCTGCACGAAGGGTGGTTACGCAGCGGTCGGTCCCTACCGTATTCCCCACGTCGCCGTCGACTCCTACTGCGTCTACACCAACCGCCCGCCCGCCGGCGCCTTCCGCGGTTACGCGGCCACCCAGGCGGCGTGGGCGTCGGAGCGGGCGATGGACGTACTGGCCGAGCGGTTGGGGATGGATCCCCTCGAGCTCCGGATCCGCAACCTGCTGCGCGAGGGGGACGCCTTCGCGACCGGCGAGGTAATGCACGACGTCCACTTCGAGGAATGCCTGCGCTCGGTTGCGACCGCCATCGGCTGGGCGGAGAGCCGGGCCGGCAAGGGTCTGGCCGTGATGATGAAGGGGATGCAGACGCCGAGCCGAACCGAGGCCTGGCTCGAGCTGGACGCCTCCGGGCAGATCGTCGTTCGTTCGGCGACGGCAGATATCGGGCAGCGGCCCGGGCCCACCCAGCGTCGCCTCGCCGCGAATGCGCTGGGCGTCGAGCTGGAACAGGTGGTGAGCAGCGAGAACGACACCGACGAGGTGCCCTACGACACCCGGACCACGTCGTCGCGGTCGACGCACATGATGGCGCACGCCATCCATGCGGCGGCCCTTGACCTGCGGGCGCGCATCGCCGACCAGCTGGAGGCCGCTCCGGAAGACCTCGTGTTCGAGGCCGGCCGGGTCTGGGTCGCGGGCTCGCCTGAGCGTGGCGTCGAGCTGGCGACGCTCGCCGGGATACGAGGAGTTGGCCGGTTCGCCACGCCAGGCGGCGTGGAACCGGACACGGGACAGGGCGTGGCGTCCTCCGAGTGGCACCAGGCGGCGGCCGCCGCCGAGGTGCAGGTCGATCCCGAAACGGGTGTCGTCGATGTGCGCCGCGTGCACAGCACGGTGTACTCCGGGCGCGTGATCGATCGGGTGGGAGCTGAGCTTCAGCAGGAGGGCTCGATGATCTGCGGCCTCGGCTCGGCCCTGTTCGAAGGATTGGTCTGGGACGGGGGTCAGCTGGTCAACGCCAACTTCTCGGACTATGAGATCCCGTCCCTGGCCGACCTGCCTGAGCTCGGCTACGAGTTCATCGAGTCGGGCGACCAGTCGCACGGACTGGGCGAGATGGCGGTGCCGGTGGTGCCGGCCGCGATCGGGAACGCGGTCGCGGGGCTCGGCTACCCCGTTCGCGACCTTCCCATGACACCGGAGTCGCTCCTTCAAGCGGCCGAGGGCAGGCCATGAGGATAGAGCTGCATCTCAACGGGGAGCCGGCCGTCCTCGAGGCGCGGGCCGATGAGTCGCTGCTCAAGGCGCTGCGCCGTTATGGGCTGCGCAGCGTGCGCAGCAGCTGCGAGATCGGTGTCTGCGGAGCCTGCAGCGTGCTGGTCGACGGCGAGGTCCTGTCGAGCTGCCTGCTCCTGGCGCCCGCGGCGCAGGGGCGAGACGTGCTCACGATGGAGGGCGTTGCACCCGAGGACCGGGTGGCACAGGCATTCGCTCGGAACGTCGCCTACCAGTGCGGCTACTGCAGCCCCGGCTTCATCCTCACGGTCAAGGCCCTGCTGGCTGAGAACCCGGCGCCCAGCGAGGCCGAGCTCAAGGAGGCGCTGGCGGGCAACCTCTGCCGATGCGGCAGCTACCTGAAGATCCTCAGCGCGTGCCGCGGCCTAGCCAAAGAGGCCGGATCCGCCGTTTAGGCGCTGAGTTGACTCCCGAACCACCACGCTCACCGGGTGAACCCGAACCCGAGGCGACCGGTCCTGGCCTTCGATCTGCGCGAGAGCGCGCCTGACGCCCGAGGCCCCGATCTCGGCCAGGTTGACCCGGACCGTGGTCAGCGCCGGATGGGCGAACTCCCAGCCTGGCATGTCGCCGAACCCGACCACCGACATCTGTGCCGGCACGCGAATCCCGCGGCGGGCGAGCTCGGCCAGGACGCTGACTGCCATCGTGTCGCTGGCCACCGCGATCGCAGTCACCGGGCGGCCGCTGTCGAGAAGGCGCCCGGCCGCGGTGCCACCGCTGCCCATCGTGAAGTCGCCACGCTCGATCATCGGCGTCAGCCCGGCCGCCTTCATTGCCTGCAGGTAGCCCGCCTCCCGCTCGACGCTCGTGCGCACCCATTCGGGGCCGGCGATGAACGCGATCTGCCGGTGGCCCAGCTCGATCAGGTGCTCAGCCGCCAGGCGCGCTCCGCCCTGGTTGTCGGTCACCTCCGTCGGCCACCTCTCGTCCCGAGGCGCGAGGGCTACGACGGCGCCGTCGTAGCGCCGGATGGCGGCCACCTCGGTCGCGATCTCCCGGCGCGCCTTGCGATCCGCGAGCTCGCCGGCCGCGAAGAGAATTGCGGCCACCCGGCTGCGCCGGAGCATCCCCACGTAGCGGCTCTCGGCCTGGGCGTCCCGCTGGCTGCTGCAGACGAACGTCAGATAGCCGTGCGTCGCCGCCTCCAACGTCGCGCCGCGCACGATCTCCGCGAAGTAGGGATCCAGGATGTCGTGCACTAAGACGGCGATCGTGCGCAGGCGTCGAGCGCGCAGGCCCTGGGCCATCGGGTTGGGGCGGTAGTCGAGCTGAGTAGCAGCGTGGACTACCCTTTGTCGCGTTTCCGCGCGCACCGGGTGAGTGGCGTCGGGGTCCAGGGCGCGGGATGCGGTGCTCAGGGAGACCTGCGCCGCAGCGGCGACGTCCGCGAGCGAGGAGGGCCGCAATCGTTTTCCGGAAATGGATTTCCCTCCGATCCGGCGATCCTATTGTCTGGCCCCGAATCTGTCAATCTACCCACCTCACATGCAGCCGCTGCAGGCCATGTGGAGGCGGCGGATAATCGGACTGTGAACGGCGTCCACGACCTGGGCGGCACCCACGGTCACGGCCCGCCACTGATCGAGCGTGATGACGAGCCGTTCCACGCCGAGTGGGAGGTGCGCGTCCACGCTCTGATGAACCTCTGCCGGAGGGCCGGGCTCTTCAACCTCGACGAGTTCCGCTACACGATCGAGCGGATGCCGCCCGCGAGCTACCTGGAGTCTGGTTACTACGAGCGATGGCTGACAGCGGTCGAGCGGCTGGTGGAAGCCAAGCTCGCCGCCGGCGCGACGGAGACGGGGGAGCGCCCGAGCCCGCCGCCCGACCTGCCCGCTCCCCGCTGGAAGCCGGGAGACAGGGTCAGGACCCGCAACCTGAACCCGAAGGGCCACATCCGCCTCCCGCGCTACGCGCGCGCCAAGGCGGGGGTGGTGCGGAGCGTGAACGGACCCTGGCTCCTGCCCGACCTCAACGCCGAGCTCAAGGCTCAGGTCTGGCAGCCCGTTTACACCGTGGCCTTCAGCTCGCGAGAGCTCTGGGGCGAGCAGGGCCGGGAGCACGAATCCGTCGCGCTGGATCTCTGGGAGGGATATCTCGAGGATGAGTGAGCACGAGCACGACACTCACGCCGACCTCTCGCCTCTGGAGGCGAGGACACTCGCGCTGGAGTCGCTGCTGATCGAGAGGGGCCTCATCACGAGCCAGGCGGTCGACGAGATCGTCTACCGGTTTGAGCATGACATCGGCCCGATGACGGGCGCCCAGGTGGTGGCGCGCGCCTGGGTGGATCCGGACTTCAAGAGCCGGCTGCTGGCCGGCGGCAGCGCCGCCATTGCCGAGCTCGGCATAACCAGCTCCGGCCTGCAGCTGGCCGTCGTCGAGAACACGCGAGATGTCCACAACGTCATCGTCTGCACGCTCTGCTCCTGCTACCCCTGGTTCCTGCTCGGCCTGCCGCCGACCTGGTACAAGTCGGCTCCCTACCGCTCACGGGTCGTGATCGAGCCGCGTGCCGTATTGCGGGAGTTCGGTCTCGAGCTGCCCGACGACGTCGAGGTGCGGGTCTGGGATTCCTCGGCCGATCTCCGCTACCTGGTTTTGCCCGAGCGGCCGGCCGGGACGGAGGGTTGGAGCGAGGATGAGCTGGCCGCCCTGGTGACACGCGACTGCATGATCGGTACGGCCGTTCCGAGAGTCCCGCAGCCGGTGGCGTGAGCGTGGACGTCGATCGCGAAGTCGCCGACGAGCCGAGCCTGCCGCGGAAGAACGGCGAGCTCGTATTCCGGGCGCCCTGGGAAGGGCGGGCTTTTGGCATGACGGTCGCCCTCCGCCAGAGTGAGCCCTTTGCCTGGTCGGAATTCCAGCGCCATCTCGAGCGAGAGATCACGGCGGCCGGACCCGCCGACGACGGGACGCGCTACTACGAGCGCTGGCTGGCCGCCTTCGAGGCCCTGCTCGCCGAGCACGGGCTGGTTGACAACGCGGAGCTGGTTCGGCGCACAGAGGAGTACCTGCACGGGGTCCGCGACGAGGTGTTCTAGACTGGCCGGAGAACGTCCAGTCGCGGGTTCCAGTGGGGGGAACACCGACCATGACGACGGTCAGCCTGGCACCGACCGC
>CAZXGB010000081.1:0-12881 GCA_964640005.1 uncultured Actinomycetes bacterium
GCTCCCTGACGGTCTATCAGAGCCGCCGCTGGGACCCGGACTTCGCCGCCCTCCGGGGCGCTGTCGCCTCGGGCGCGATCGGCGACCTTTTCTACATGGAGTCCTTCATCGGAGGCTTCTCGCACCCGTGCTCGTACTGGCACAGCCACGAGCCGATCTCGGGCGGCACCATCTTCGATTGGGGATCCCATTACTTCGACTGGACGCTTCTGCTCTTCCCGGGAGCGGTGCGGAGCGTGATGGCTCAGGCCCAGAAGCGCGTCTGGCACGACGTGACCAACGCCGATCACGTGCGCGTGGACGTCATGTTCGACGACGGCGCCCAGGCGACCTTCCTCCAGAGCGACATCGCGGCCGCGGCCAAGCCGAAGTGGTACCTGCTGGGCACCGCGGGCGCGATCACCGGCGACTGGCGGCAGGAGTACGTGAAGACTCGGGCCTGGACCGGGGACTTGATGGAGGAGCGGCTGGCGCCGGCGGAAGCGCCGGCTGTGGTGACCGTCCACCGGCCGGACGGCAACGGTGACGCGCACCGCGAGATCCTCTCCCTGCTCCCGCGACCGGCCAACGGTTTCTATCGCAATCTCGGTGATCACCTGGTCCTCGGCGAACCGCTGGCGGTCACGCCCCAGCAGTCGCGCCGGAACGTGGTCGTCATGGAGGCCGCCGCCCGGTCGATCGCAACCGGGGCCCCAGTGGAGGTTTCTGAATAGACCGCCTCGGATGGGGCGTGCTCGGGGCGGCCTGGATCGCTGATCGGGCCATGCTCCCCGCCATCGCCGCCTCCGGCAACGGGCGGCTGGTTGCGATCGCGAGCCGCGAGCCCGAGCGCGCCGAGGGCCTTGCGGCCAAGCACGGGATCGCCCGCGCTTACGTCTCATATGAGGACGTGCTCGCCGATCCCGAGGTCGACGCGGTCTACATCCCGCTGATCAACACCTTGCACACGACGTGGTCGGAAAGAGCTCTGACTGCCGGCAAGCACGTGCTCTGTGAAAAGCCGCTGGCCACGACCGCGGCCGAGGGCGAGCGGCTGGCGAACGCGGCCACCGCCGCCGACCGGCTCTTGATGGAGGGCCTGATGTATCGGTTCCATCCTCGACTGCGTGGAGAGATGGAATCGGCGCGCGAGCGATCGATCCGCCACCTGTCCGCCTGGTTCGGCTTTCGCCTCGACGCCCCCGGGAACTATCGCCTGCGCCCCGACCTGGGTGGCGGCGCGCTTCTCGACGTCGGCAGCTACTGCCTCTCCGCCTGCCGCTGGCTGCTTGGAGAGCCCGACGAGGTGGCGGCGGTTGCGCGGATGGGCGCGACGGGCGTCGACATGACCGTCGGTGTGGCACTGGGGTTTCCGGCCGGTCAGACCGCCTTCGCCTGGGGATCATTCGAGTCGCCGGAGCACCAGGCGCTCGAGATCGTGTTCGACGACCACACGCTTCGCATCGAGCAGCCGTTCACTGCCTGGCGGGATCCCGACGATCCATATCAGCTGATGGTCGAGGCGTTCGCGGACGCCGTCATCGAAGGCAAGCAGGCCCCGCTGCCGGTCGCGGACTCGATCGCCAACCTGCGCCTGATCGACCGCGTGAGGGCTGCGGCAGAATTGGGGGCATGACACAGGCAGACGAGGCGTGGAGCCGTTTTCGCGCCGAGCTCGAAGACCTGGCCCGCAACCTGCGCACGCAGGCGGATGCGGATCAGCTGAGGCAGGCGGCGGATTCCGTCATGGAATCGGTGAACCGGGTGGTGCAGGATCCAGAACTGCGGGAGGGTACGCGGCGGACTGCGCGCTCACTCGGCGACGCGATGGTTGCCACCCTCAACCAGATCGCGGACTCGCTCCGCTCCCAGCGGCGCTCCTGAGGGGCACCCCTTCGGATTCAAATCTCCCGCAGCCAGGCCGCGATTTCGTCCCGCACGAGGTCGGGTTGTTCCGCCCATGGAAAGTGCCCGGCGCCTTCCACGACGACTCTCCGGACGCTGGTTGGCGGCAGCGCTTCGACTAGCGAGTCGGCGACCTGGTAGGGGCGCGGGTCGAGCGCGCCCTGGATGATCAGGACGGGCTTGTCCAGTGCTGGCAGGCGACGGCGAAGGTCGGGTAGCACGCGCAGAAAGTCGTCGTGAGCCTCGCGATTCACTTCAGGGTTGAGGACGAATCCCGAGTCCAGCATGTGCTGGACTTGGCGTTGCGCCGCTGCCGGATTAGCAAAATCGCTTGTCCATCGCACGCGGTTTGACTCCCTTTCCGAAAGGGCGGCGAGATCGGTCACGCCAAGAGCAGACAGGCGGCGCTGCTGCTCACTCCTGAAGCGGCCTACCCATTCCGGCCATTCGAGCCCCACCCCAGAGATGTAAAGCACGCCAGCGACGTGCTGAGGATGTTTGAGCGCATAAGCGAGGGCCAGGGAAGCGCCCCAGGAGTGACCTCCCGCGACCCAGCGCTCGACGCCAGCGGCAACCCGCACGTCATCCATATCGGCTACGAAGCGCGCGACCGTGTAGGGGCCGCGCCTGTCGGAGCGCCCGCAACCGCGCTGGTCCCAGCGGTAGACCGTCGCGAAGGGCTCAAGCTCGTGCGCGAAAAGCTCCAGGTAATCCCAGAGGCCCGGTCCACCGTGAGCCAGGGCGACACCAGGCCCATCGCCGCCGCTCGCAGTCCAGAGCCTGGCCCCGTCGCCGGTAAGAACCTTTCTTTGCGACTCGAGGTTCAAGCGGCGCCCGAGCGGAGGCGTTGGTGGTGGCGGCGCGCCTTGGCCCGGTTGCCGCAGACGCTCATGTCGCACCAGCGGCGGGTGCGGTTGCGGGAGGTGTCCAGGAAGAGCCAGCCGCAGGCTCGGCCCGCGCACTGCCGGACCGCCTGCAGCTCGCCTGAGGTGAGAAGGTCGGCTGCCGATCGCGCCACCGGCCAGAGCATGCTGTCGAGGGCGCGTCCGCCCTCGTCCCAAACCCACGTGTACCCGCCGTCGACGGCCACCACCTGTGAGCGCGCCATCGCCCGGCCCAGCTCGGAGTTGAGAACGTCGATCGGTTCGGGATCGGGGCTGCCGCCGCTGGCGGCGGCGGCGGCAAAGATAGCGTGCAGGGCTTCGCGGAGCGCGAGGCCGCGCTCGAGGACGGCAAGCGCGGCCGTCGGTGTTCGTTTGGCCGCTCGCCGCAGGCGCGCCGCCTCCTCGGCGTTGAGGATGCCCGCCCGCCAGCTCCAGCCGACCAGGTCGACGAAGCTGGTCAGGTACTCGACCGGGCTGCCGGAGCGATCGTGGATGGTATTGCAGAAGTCCAGGCAAAGCCGGCCGCCGACGAGCAAGAAGCGGGGATGGGAGGATTCCCGAGACATCGTCGCTGATTGTTTCACCCCGCTCTGTGGCCTTTTACCGACCAGACACGCGGGCGACGACGGTTAGGCCCGAGGCTCGGTCGCCTCTTCCGAGCTCTTCTCCGTGGGCGCTGGCGCGGGTGCCGGTTGGGTGACCGCCACCGGCACGATCTGACGGAAGCCGGCCAGCGCGGATGGCCAGTCGGCGAGCAGTTCGGCCGCGCGTGGGGAGCCGGTACGGGCCAGGTGCTCCTCGACGAGAGCCCTCAGCTCGCTGGCGTCCTCCGCGGGCACCGGGCGGGCGATCACGCTTTCGGCGTTGATCTGCGCGTACTCGCGGACATAGGCGACGCCGCCCGTCATTCCGGCGCCAAGGTTCCAGCCCACCGGGCCGAGCGCCACGGCCGCACCACCTGTCATGTACTCACAGAAGTGGTCGCCGGCGCCTTCGACGACCGCGACCGCACCCGAGTTGCGGACGCAGAAGCGCTCCCCGACCCGGCCGGCGACGAAGAGCCGGCCACCGGTGGCGCCGTAGAGGCAGGTGTTGCCGGCCAATACAGGCGTCTCGGTGAAGGCATCGTCCGCGAAGGGCCGGATCGCGATCACGCCGCCGCCCATCCCCTTGCCGACGTAGTCGTTGGCCTCGCCCTCGAGACTGATCTCGGAGCCTTCGTCCAGCCAGGCGCCGAGCGACTGCCCGGCGCTGCCCCGCCACTGCCGGCGCTCATAGGCGAGCCCGGCGCCCGCCGCTCGGTTTGAGTTGTCGATCGGACCGCTGGGAGGCGTCGGCTCCGGCTCCGGCCCGTTGTGCGCCCACAGCCGCCGCCGGGGCAGCGAGGGGTCCGAGGGTTCCCGGAGCACGAACGAGACGTCGAGCTCTGGATGCTCGATCGCGGAGAGCAGGTCGACCCGGCCGACCACCTCGTCGATCGAGCGCGCGCCCGCCAGCGCCAGGTACTGGCGCGCCTCCTCCGCGATCAGCGTCAGGTAGTTGACGACATCCTCCGGCTTGCCGGTGAACTTGGCCCGCAGGTCCTCGCGCTGCGTGGCGATGCCGGTCGGGCAGGTGTTGAGATGGCACTGCCGAGCCATGTCGCAGCCGAGCGCGACCAGGACGCCGGTTCCGAATCCGAATTCCTCGGCGCCGAGCATGGCGGCGATGACGATGTCACGGCCGCTGCGAAGGCCGCCGTCCGTGCGGACCGACAGGCGCTCGCGCAGGCGCTGGTCGACGAGTATCTGCTGCGTCTCAGCGAGCCCGAGCTCCCAGGGCACGCCGGCCCCCTTGATCGAGGACAGCGGAGAGGCGCCGGTTCCGCCGCTGTGGCCGGAAATGAGGACATAGTCGGCGTGTGCCTTGGCGACGCCGGCCGCGATCGTGCCAACGCCGGCCTCCGACACCAGCTTGACGCCGACTCGCGCCCGCGGGTTGACGGACTTGAGGTCGTAGATCAGCTGGGCCAGGTCTTCGATCGAGTAGATGTCGTGGTGGGGCGGTGGCGAGATCAGCTGCATGCCGGGCTGCGCGTGCCTCAGGCGCGCTATCAGGGAAGTGACCTTGATCCCGGGCAGCTGTCCGCCCTCGCCCGGCTTGGAGCCCTGCGCAATCTTGATCTCCAGCTCCTCCGCCCGCTTCAGGTAAGCGGGGGTGGCTCCGAAGCGAGCCGAGGCAACCTGTTTGATTTTGTTGTCAAGCCTCGGCCCGCTGTCGGAGTAGTGGTCGGGATCCTCGCCGCCCTCGCCGGAGTTGGAGCGGGCGCCGATTCGGTTCATGGCGACGGACAGCGCCGAGTGGGCCTCGGGCGAGAGCGCGCCCAGCGACATCGCCGTCGAGATGAAGCGTGTCCGGATCAGCTCGGCCGGCTCGACCTCGTCCAGGCTGACGGGTTTGGGCGCCGGCCGGATGTCCAGCAGGTCCCGCAGCTCCTGGGGCTCCTCGCGGCCGAAGCTCGAGAGCTCGCGCCATTTGGCGTAGGCCTCGGCGTCGTTTTCGCGGGCCGCCTTCTGGGCCGACCGGACGGCGATCGGGTTGTAGGCGTGGAACTCGCCGGCCTTCCGGAAGCGCACCCGGCCGTGGTCGATGAGGGCCTTGGCGAGCTCGTCCGGCGTCGACTTGACCTCCTGCTCCCAGGCTTCGGCATGCCACTGCCGCAGTGACACCTCGAGGTCGGCGAAGGAGTGCCCACCGATGCGGCTGGGGACGTTGGGGAAGCAGAGCTCCATGACCTCGGCGCCCAGCCCAAGCGCTTCGAAGACCTCGGCTCCGCAGTAGCTGGACACGCACGAGATGCCCATCTTGGCCATGACCTTCAGGAGCCCGTGCTCGAGGGCGTGCCGGTAGCGGTGCTCGCCGTCGGCCTCGTCGTGCAGCTGCGCGGTCGCCAGCGCCAGGTAGGGGTGGACCGCGTTGGCACCCGCGGTGACCAGGCAGGCCACGTCGTGGACCTCGATCGCGTCACCCGCGACGGCAACGATGTCCTTCTGCATCCGCTGGCCAGACGCCAGCAGCCTCTCGTGGACGGCACCCACCGCGAGAACCATCGGCACCGGCATCCGCTCGGCGCCCGCGCTGCGATCGCTGAGCACGACGATGTCAGCGGCCGCGCTGGTTGCTTCGGCGGCGATCCGTTCCACAGCTGCACGCAGGCTCTCCCCCGGCTGGACCGTGGAATCGATGACGATGCCATCCTCGAGGATGCGAGCCAGCTCGCTCTGCCCGAGGACCGGTGAGGGAACGTCGAGCAGGCGGTGTGTGAAAGGCCGGTCGAGGCTCATCGCCGGATGGTGGCGCTTGCGGAGCTCGGAATTGGCATCGCCCTCGGGATCGAGAGTCGTCCCGCGCGCTCCGAGCACGATCCGCAACGACATCACGGAGCGCTCGCGAAGGGAGTCGATGGGCGGGTTGGTGACCTGCGCGAAGCGCTGCCGCAGGTAACCGTAGAGTCGGCGGCGGGTCCGGCCGAGGACCGCGATGGGCGTGTCGTCACCCATCGACCAGTTCGGCTCCAGGGCCGCCTCGGCCATGGCCTGGACCACCAGCTTGACGTCCTCGAAGCCCCAGCCGTGCATTCGGTGCAGGCGCGACAGGTCCCGCGGGACGTCGACCTCCACGCTCCGGTGCTCGACCGGCACCAGCATGCGGTCGGCGAGCAGCCCGTAGTCGTGCTGGGCGGCTACCCGCTCCTTGGCCTCTTCGTTGCGCAGGACGACGCCTTCCCGGGTGTCGACCAGAAGGATGTGCCCGGGGCCGAGCCGCCCGCGTTCGACCACGCGCTTGGGGTCGAGCGGCACCACGCCGGCCTCGGAGGCGGCGACCACCAGGCCGTCGCCGGTGACCTGGTAGCGGAGCGGGCGCAGCCCGTTGCGGTCGAGCGCGGCGCCCGCGATGACGCCGTCGGAGAACGCGAGCGCGGCAGGGCCGTCCCAGGCTTCGAAGCGGGTCGTCTGGTAGCGGTAAAAGTCCCGCACGTTCGGAGCCATGTCGCCCCGGCCTTCCCAGGCGTCCGGCACCAGCGTCATCAGCGCCTCGGCAGTCCCGAAGCCCCGGCGTACCAGCAGCTCGAGCACGTTGTCGAGCGACGCCGAGTCGGAGCCCTCCGCCCAGACCACCGGACGCAGCTCGGGCTCGAGCTCGGCCTCCCGCGCCCGCATCCAGGCCCGGTTGCCGGCCAGCGTGTTGATCTCGCCGTTGTGGGCGAGAAAGCGGAAGGGCTGCGCCAGGCGCCAGTCGGGCATCGTGTTGGTCGAGTAGCGCTGGTGGAAGACCGCGAGCTGGCTGGTCGCCTCCGGCCTGGCCAGGTCGCCGTAGAACTCGGCCAGGTGGGTTCCCGCCATCAGGCCCTTGTAGACGATGGTGCGGCAGGAGCAGGACGGGATGTACATGAGCACGCCCTGCTCTTCGGCCACCCGCTCGGCTCCCCGGCGGGCGCGGTAGAGCCGCTCCTCCCACTCCGCGTCAGAGACGTCGGGACGGGTGATGATCGCGTGCCAGATGCGCGGTGCGCTCGCCCGCGCCCGCTCGCCGAGGGCGCCCACCTCGACCGGCGCCGGCCGCCAGTCGGCGACGCCCATACCCTCGCCGGCCAGCGCCTGGGCGAGGATCTTGCGGGCGACCGGACGCCCGTTGCCCCACTCGAAGAGGACGGCGACCGCGGTGTCCTGTCCGAAGATGGCGCGCGGGATCTGGATCATCAGCCCGGCGCCATCGCCCGAGCGGCCGTCGGCGTCAAGGCCGCCGCGGTGGGCGAGTCGCGCCAGCGCGGTGACGCCGGCCGCCACCACCTCGTGCGTCGGCACGCCGGCCGTGGTGGCCACGAAGCCCATGCCGCAGGCAGCCCGGTGGTTCGGCAGGCTTCCAGCCCACGGAGCGCGCGCGGATTCGCCGATGCGGACCATGCTCCTCACACGCTATCGAAACGGCTCGGCGAGAACTAGTAGATCAGCACTAAACGCCGCCCCCGGGCGTCGTCAGGACCTCACAAGCCCAAGAGCCCCTGGATCCGCAGCGCGACCGCCAGATTGAGCCGTATTTCAGGTTCGTCGAGCTCCACTCCTGAGATTTCCCGGATCCGGTCGAGCCGGTAGCGAAGTGTGTTGGGGTGAATCTCGAGGCGGCGCGCGGCCGCCTGCTGCTCACCGGTTTCCAGGTAGGCCCGCAGGGTGTCGACCAGACCCGTGCCGCGTGAACGATCGTGCTCGATCAGCGGGCCGAGGTGCCGCTGCGCGAACTCGATCAGCCGCTCGTGGTTGACGCTGGCCAGCAGGCCGGTGAGACCGAGCTCGGGCACCGAGATGACCTGGGACCACCGGCGGAGCCGAGCCACCGTCTCCATCACTGCCTTCACCTCGCGCTCGGCGCCGGCCACGCCGGCGGGCGCCTCCACGGGCGCGCTGAAGCCGACCGAAACCGTGAAGCCCGGCTTCCAGGCGTTGATCGCCTCCTGGATCTGGCCGCCGAGCGAGGTTGTGCGGCGCCGTGCGTCAGCGGGGTCGACCCCGATTCCGAGCGGGAGCAGCGCGAAGATCGCGTCCGAGTGGGCGCCCATCAGCGACCGCGGATGACTTGCCCGTACGACCCCCGAGACTCGGCGGAAGTACTCGCGCTTGAGGGCCTGGATGGCGTCTTCGGTAACGTGCTTCGAGCGCAGCAGGGACCGGAAGTCGTCGATGTCGACTCGCATGTAGACGTGGGTTCCCTGGATCGGGTAGCCGAGGTGGCGAGAGCGGCGCTGCGCGGCCGCCTCGTCCCCGTAGGTCCCCTGCACGAGATCGTCCAGAAACTCGCCGCGCACCCGGGCCTCGACCTCGGCCACCTCCCGCTCCTTCGTGAGCGCCATGGCGACGACGAGCGCCGCCTGCTCGACCGCCATCGTCGCCAGGTCCTCCTGTTGGGGCGGCGCGTCGATCACGGAGATATAGCCGAGCACCTGGTTGGCGGCCAGGATCGGGGCGATGATGCGTTCGCGGTTCATGCCTACGTGAGGGAACGCGGGCACCTTCATCGGGTGGCGTCTCGACTCGATCTCGCGCAGCGCCCGCTGGACCTGCGGATCGTAGATGACGCGCGGCGGGGTACCGTGGTGGGCGATCGTCTCTTTTCGATGCGGGTCGTTGGCCGACCCGCCGGCGTGGGCCAGCAGGTGGAAGGAGGCGTCCTCGATACTGACCGCGCAGTCGAGCAGGTCGCTCAGCGTGCGCGCGATCTCGCTGGCGCCCTTGCCGTCCAGGACCAACTCGGTGAACCTGCTGTGGATCTCGATCGAGCGCTTCAGGCGCCAGTGCTCGGCGTTGATGATCCGCTCCAGCAGCGGCTCCATGACGTCCACGAACGGGACGTCCTCGTCGAGCTCGAAGAGGGGCAGGTTGAAGCGGTCGGCCTCCGAGATCATCTCCGCCGGGAGCTCTTTCAGGTAGCGCTCCGGCTTGACGATCACCCCGGAACCGCCGGCCCGGGCAACACCGTCGACCAGCGCGACCTGGGCGGCGCGATCGTCCTTGATCGAAAAGGCGGTGGTTAGGAGGAGGTCGTTCGGGCGTAGCAGCCGCACCGTGTCCGGTGTCTCCATCAGCCGGACCCAGTCGATCTTCCGATCCAGGCCGCCCTTGCCGGCGAGCAGGCGAGCGCGCGCGAAGCCGCCGAAGGTCATCGCCTCGCGGACGGTGGGCGCGGGGTGAAGGTCCCGGCGCTCCTCGGTGGCGGCCACTGCTGGATTCTACCCGGCCATTGTTAGCCGGCCACAGTGCTCAGCTGGCTGATGTTGTGCGGGAAGTCCTAGATGCGACGCGTCAACCAAGCCTACGCTGGCGGAATCATGCGCCCCGACCAAGAGCCCATGTGTCCCCGACACGAGGTGGAGACGCCGATGCGGCTGCAGAGCTTGCACTCTGACGCTTCCCGCCCTAAGCAGGTGGTCGCACTTTACGAATGCCCTGAGTGCGGTCACGAGTCGCGGGTTCCCGTGGAGCCGGCAGCGTGATCGGTTGCGCCAGGGATGGGCTTGGCGTTCGGGTCCTCCTCCTTACGCGCGGGGGCGCGTCCTTGCCCTGAGGGCCGAGGACGCGAACCCCGCTCCGCAGACGGAGCGGGGTTTTTTGTTGTCGATCGTTATTCACGGAACAGGAGGTTGTGATGAAAGGCCAGAAGTTCGAGACCGCCAAGGGTGAAGAAGCCAAGGCCGCCGACGAGGCGCTGTCGGCGCAGATGGTCGGCGCCTACAACTAGGCAGCGCATTTGGCGTCTACAAGAGTCTTAACCAAGCGCGCCGGGGAACTGTAGGCAGAGCACCGCACGATCGAACGCATGCCCCACCTGCTGTGCTGGTTTCTTCACCGAGGCCAGTGGACGATTCTGATCCCGGGCCTCCTGCCTCTCAACCTCGACGCCGTCGCTTACTGCCCGACCTGTGACGCCGGCCGCGGCCACAAGACCCCACAGCGGGTGAACGCCGGCACCTGGGCCTAGCTAGGCCTAAGCGAACTCCTCCAGGGCTAGCCGGGCGCTCTCGGCATCACCCGGCTCAGGCACCACCACCCGAACGACAGCGACGTCCAGGCCCTCCGCCAGGCGATAGAACTGGTCCCTCACCTCGCCCGGCCGCCCGTAGCCGCCGACTCCCCGGAGCACGCGCTCGGGCGCATCGGGACCCGGCTCGACGCCTTTGAGGTCAGGGCCGAAGCCCATCCGTTCGAAGTGCTTTCGGTAGGCGGGCGGGCCCAACGCGTAGCCGAGCATCGCCCTCGACAGGCCCCTGCGAGCAGCGTCAAGGTCGGGTGATACGCAAACCCGGATGTAGTTGACGATTGGAGGAACCGGACGTCCAACCAGCCGCGCGGTGTCCTCGACGATGGCTCGGCTGGCCGCCACCTGCTCGGTCGTGCACCAGTTGAGGGCCACCCCATCAGCCGCCTCGGCCGCCAACCGGAGCATGAGCGGCCCCAACGCCGCCAGGTAGACGGGCGGCGAGTCGGTGCCAAAAGCCTCGCGCAGCTGGGAGAGGTAGTCGCGCATCACCGCCACCCGCGGTTCATAACCGCTGCCCACGCCGAAGACGAAGCGGTGGCCGGTCGCCGCATGCGTCTCTTGCGCCCAGCGCGCGTAGACCCCGGGTGGCTGGCCGGTGGCGGGCGCAACCAGGATGCCGGTCTTGAGCCCGGACGTCGCGTGCCAGCGCCGGCAGCGGTCGAAAGCCGCCTCATCCACGCCCGAGGGCGTCCAGGCCGACCGGTACCCAAGCTCCGCGCCCAACCGGACCAACCGGAGCTCATCCTCACGGTCCAATCCGAGACCGGGGTCGAGGCTGAACCCAACCTCCACTAGCTGCCCGTGCCTACTTCATGAGCTGGCGGAGGACGTAGGGAAGAACGCCGCCGTGGTGCAGGTACTGCAGCTCAACCTGGTTGTCGACCCGAGCCAGGCACCGGAATCGCTTCACGGAGCCGTCCTCGCCGCGGGCTTCGACCTCCACCACATCACGTGGCTGCAGTGAGTCGACGCCACGGATGGAAAAGCTCTCGCTGCCGGTCAGGCCAAGCGACGCCCGGCCCACACCGTCCTCGAACTGGAGAGGCAGAACGCCCATTCCGACCAGGTTCGAGCGATGGATGCGCTCGAATGATTCCGCGATCACGGCCCGGACGCCGAGCAGGTTTGGACCCTTGGCGGCCCAGTCGCGGGACGAACCAGAGCCGTACTCCTTGCCCGCGACCACGACCAGCGGAGTGCCCTCCGCGCGGTAGCGGTTGGAGGCATCGAAGATGGTCATCTCTTCGCCATCCGGCTGGTGCCGTGTCCACCACCCAGGACGGTCGCCGGCGAGTTCGTTCCGGAGCCGGATGTTGGCGAAGGTGCCGCGGACCATGAGCTCATGGTTGCCACGCCGCGCGCCATAGGAGTTGAAGTCGATGCGCTCGACGCCATGACCGAGCAGGTATTGACCAGCGGGGGAGTCGAGGGGGATCGATCCCGCCGGAGAGATGTGATCGGTGGTGATCGAGTCCGCCAGCATCACCAGCACGCGAGCGTTCTCGATGTCGCGCAGCGGCTCCGGCTCTGCCTGCATGCCCTCGAAATAGGGCGGGTTCTGGACGTAGGTCGAGGCGCCATCCCAGGCATAAGCGCTCCCGGTCGGCGCCTGCATCTGCTGCCAGTGCTCGTCGCCCTCGTAGATCCTCGCGTACTCGCGCGTGAACATGTCCTGCTGGACCGCCTGGTCGATAACCGCCTGGACCTCTTGGGGAGTGGGCCAGAGGTCCTTGAGGTACACCGCGCGGCCGTCGGCGTCCTCGCCGATCGGGTCCTCGGTCAGGTCCTTGCGGATGGACCCGGCGAGCGCGTAGGCGACCACGAGCGGAGGTGAAGCGAGGTAGTTGGCGGCCACCAGCGGGTGGATGCGCGCCTCGAAGTTCCGGTTGCCGGAGAGCACGGCGACGACGTTGAGGTTCTTCCCCTGGACCTCGGCTTCGATTTCGGACGAGGCCAGCGGTCCCGAGTTGCCAATGCAGGTTGTGCACCCATAGCCGACGAGGAAGAAGCCGAGCTTTTCCAGGTACTGGAGGAGACCCGCCTTTTCGAGGTAGTCGGTGACGACCCGGGAGCCGGGCGCCAGGGAGGTCTTGACGTATGGGGGCACGGAAAGGCCGCGCTCGACGGCGTTCTTGGCCAGCAGGGCGGCGGCGACCATCACCGACGGGTTGGACGTGTTCGTGCACGAGGTGATGGCGGCGATTACGACAGACCCGTTGCGGACGCTGACCGCCGGTGGGGTGGCGACCGCGACCGCACTCCCCTCCTCATCCCCGCCCGGCTCCAGCTTTCGCGCCTCGTCCATGGCGCCGCCCTCGCCCTTGAAGCGGCCGAGGTCGTTGTCATCGCTGGAGCCGTCCGCGAACACCTTGGCGAAGCTCTCCCAGACGGAGTCGAGTGGGACGCGGTCCTGCGGCCGCCGGGGGCCGGCCAGGCTCGGGACGACGGTCGAGAGGTCGAGCTCGAGCAGCTCGCTGAACTCGGGGTCGGCCATCCCGTCTTCACGGAAGAGCCCCTGCTCGCGGCAGTAGCGCTCGACGAGCT
>CAZXGB010000082.1:0-12789 GCA_964640005.1 uncultured Actinomycetes bacterium
GGCTCCGCCCTTCAAGCGGAGGGCGAAGAGATTGACTGCCATCAAGACCGCGCTAGACCTCGTCTCGCAGCGTAATCGGTCTTCGGCCAAAGCTCAAGGAGGTACCCGCGGACCCCTCCGTCGCCGCTGCGCGGCGACACCTCCCCATCAAGTGAGGAGGAGACACCCGGCCTCGGCTACGCCGAGGCGCTTCCCGGCCAGCCGCCCAAGCGCAGGGCCCGGCCTTCCTGATCGACCAGCCGGGCCGGTAGGTGTTGGAGTCCCAGCTCCTCGAGCCCGGCTGGGCCGAGGACGACCGCCGCGGTTGACGCGGTATTCGCGGCAACGCAGCTCCGGGCGGCGACGGTCGCGGTCCGCCAGCGACCGGCGGCCGGGAGCCCGGTGCGAGGGTCGATGATGTGGTGGAGGACTGCGCCACCACGGGTCCAGCGGCGGACAGTCGTGCTCGAGGTCGCGATCGCGCCCGCGTCAATTCGCACGACCTCTGGCCCCACGCCGACCTCGGCGCCGCTGTCCTCGCTGACCTGGATCGCCCAGCCACCCTCCGGTGAACCGCCCTGCACGGCGATGTCACCGCCCAGGCTCACGAGGACGCCGCAGCCGGTTGCGGTGAAGGCGGCGGTGGCGGCGAGGTCGGCGGCGAGGGCCTTGCCTGTCGCTCCCAGGTCAAGCTCGACGCCATCCGGTAGGCGGACATGACGAGTCCGTGGCTCGAACGCGATCGCCTGCCAGCCAGGCACCGGGCGTGCCACGAGGCGTAGCGGCTCGCCGTCCGCGGGGAGCGCCGTGAAGTCGCGGTCATAGCCGGCGAGCCGTACCGCGGTGCCCACCGTCGGATCAACAGCGCCTTGCGTCATTCGGGCCGCGCACAGCGCGGCGGCGATCGCCTGGGCGAGCATGGGCGATACCTCGACGGTCCGGCCGGCCGAGGCGTTGAGCGCGGTGAGCTCGCTATCAGTCCGGAAGCGGCTGCAGGCCACGTCAACGGCCTCGAGCACCCGATCGACGGCCACCCTGGCGGTGTCGATGGCGACCGGATCGGTGGTCAGCACCCGGAGGCCGCAGCCCAACGCCCGGCCCTCGGCGATGCCGATGCCGTTAGCGGCGACCGTCATCCGGGGTTCGTCCGAGGTGGCCGGCGGAGCGCCAGCGCGAGCACCGGGCAGGCGGCCACCGCTGCGTTCGCGTGCGGAACCAGGTGACGGGGTACGGCCCGGCCATCGACGATCGGATAGCCCCAGTCGTCGAGGCGGATCATCTCGGGCAGCAGCTCGGCACAGTGCCCACGACCGTCACAGCGGATCCGGTCGACCACCAGACGCCGGTCGTCCATCATGCGACCTTGCTCGCAAGCTCGCTGTAAAGGTGCGGTCGGTGGGCCGCGAAATCGTCCTCGAAGACGTGGAGAGCGGACTGCAGGAAGCCGGCCGCGCCGTCGGGATGGTGGCAGGCGCCACGGCCGCGGACTTCGCGGGACCACCGATGAAGGCGTTGCAGGTCGGCCGGGTCGGGCGCCTCGCTAGTCAGCCGGCGTGTCGCGCCGGCAAGAGCCTGCAACCCGAAGATGCAGGGACCGCACTGGAAGGCGCTCTCGCCGGCGAGGTAAGCCATGATGGCGGCGGTCTCGCAGGGACCACAGCCGCTCTCGGGCAGGACGGCGATGACGCCGCAGCCGAGAGTCGCTCCCTGCGCGCGAAGAGCCTCCGCGTCGAGCGGGAGCTCGTAGGCACGCCTGGCGTCGACCCAGGCGCCGAAGTAGCCGCCGATCAGCACGGCTCGGGCCGGCTCGGTCAGCCCGCCGGCGATCTCCAATGCCTCGCCGACCGTAATCCCTGCCCTCACCTCGATGACGTCAGGCCGGCCGACGCCCCCAGCGACGGTCAGCAGGAGCGTGCCCGCCGAACCGTCGACACCGAGCGACCGGAACCAGTCGTCGCCGAAGCGCGCGATGAGCGCCGCGTGGGCCAGGCTTTCCACGTTCTGGACCAGCGTCGGCCTGCCCCCGACGCCCTTCTCGTAAGGGCGAGGCGGAACGGTTGTCGGCACCGCGACTCCGGCATTCAGGAAATGAACCGCGGCGCTTTCCTCGCCTGCCACGTAGCGGGCCGGCGCCGCGATCAGCCGCACGGAAAGACGCCTCGTCTCCGGCCGCTCGGCCAGTGCCCGCGCCGCCCCCTGGTGGGCGCGGCCGTGCTCCTCCCCGACGTAAAGCACGACCTCGGACGCTTCGACCGCGGCGGCGGCCAGGAAAGCGCCGTCAAGAACGAGGTGCGGGCGAGCCGAGAGCAGCGTACGGTCCTTCCGGCTGAGCGGCTCGCCCTCCGCTCCGTTGGCGATGACTACCGCCG
Source organism: uncultured Actinomycetes bacterium (assembly GCA_964640005.1). Lineage (GTDB taxonomy): Bacteria > Chloroflexota > Dormibacteria > Dormibacterales > Dormibacteraceae > CAZHAC01. The sequence continues at coordinate 2,349 of CAZXGB010000082.1, forward strand.
CGCCGCGCGAACGAGACGCCACCGATCGCCACTTGGTGCCGGCAGGGAAGGCGGCGCCGCCGCGTCCGCGAAGGCGGCTGCGCTCGAGGACGGCAATCAGGTCTGGCCCGCCGGCTGGGAGCGGCCCAAGGCGTCGGACATGGTCACGGTAGGCCTCCGGTCCCAGGGCCAGCTCCGGCCCGTCGAGTAGAACTCCACCGTTCACGGGGCCTGCTCCCGGCGGACCGTCGCCTGGTAGGCGGCGCGGCCCTCGGCCAGCGGATCCCGGGGACCGAGCCAGAGCCGGACGCAGGTGGCCAGGACGACTGTCGCCGCGCAGGCGACGCCAATCGCGAAGAACCAGGCCGAGGTGGCGTCCGTCCCGGTGCCCAGGGCGTGCGCCAGGGCGATCGGCCACGATGCATAGGCCAGCCAGTGAATCGCGCGCCAGCTCCGGTGACCGAGGCGGCCGCGCACCAGGCTCGTCACGAGCAGCGCCGCCACCATCTCGGCGGCGATCACGCCCAGGCCGAGCCAGAAGGATCGGTAGTAGGAGGAGAACGGGACGAGGGCCGCCACCCAGCCCAGGTGTGTGTAGGGGTCGACGACTGCGGTGACGATGTGCAGGCCGAGGAAGACGGTGCTGAGCAGTCCCAGGTTCCGGTGCAGAGCCGCGGTCAGAAAGCCGGGCCAGCCGGAAGTCGAGAAGCGGAGCGAAGTCAGGATTCCGAGCACGACCACGCCGGTGAGCAGGAGCAGGCTCACGGCCCCCGCGCCGCGGGTCGTGTACCAGAGGAGGGTGTCGTTCATCAGTGGGAGGCGCCGGTCACCGCGTGAACGCGGCCAGTTTGCCCCGGCTGGACCTGAACGGGCTGGGGCGCCTGTGACGACTGTCCCGTGGAAGCTTGCGACTGATCGGTCGAGGAGCCGGTGGACGCGGTGCCGGCGCCGGATGACGAGTCAGCTGCAGCAACGCTCGAACTGCTCACACCGGGCATGGTCCAGGCCGCCACCGCCCCCAGCGCGGCAACCGCGCCCGTGGCACTGACACCAGTCCAGGCCGTGATGCGGCGCAAGCGACGCTGGGCTCGGTCACGCGCTTCGGGAGTCTTTGGAGGTCCGGTGCTGCTGGCCATGAGTCCCAGCTTCACAGCTAGGACTCCGCCGGTTATGAGAACGAGCTCAGAATTTGCTTAGAAAGTGAGGCCCGCCATGGCGGCCCGCCGGCGGGCTTCGAGGAGGACCGGCGGCGGACCCGCGATGCGGGGGATCAGGCGGGACCCGACCCAGATCAGGGGCGTGACCGCCGCCGAGATGACCGCGTTCGGGCGCACTCCATAGAGCTGAAGGTGCCGGGCCGGCATGATCGCCAGGGCGCCCCGGATCGCGACCGGCCAGTGCAGGGGTGGATCGGGTGGCGAGAGCAGGATCTCGAGGCCTTCGCGAGCGGCCTCGGTCACGACCAGCTCGCGCTCCATCGAGAGCAGGTAGGCGCGCAGGGCCTGCTCTGTGGTGGGCACCATCTCGGGCGGCGTCGCCGCCAGGGCGGCTTGACGGACCATCTCCCCCAGGTAACGGTCGGCGTCCGCTTCAGAGAGCGGTCCGATGAACCGCCGGTAGGCGGCGATGAAGGAGTCGACGAGGCAGGCATGCACCCAGAGCAGGAGCTCGGGGTCGTCGGCGGCGTACGGACGTCCAGTCACCGAGTCGATGCCGTGGATGCTCCGATGGACGGCTCGGACCTTGCGGCCCGCCGCTTCCGCAGTCGCGGTGTCGCCGAAAACGGTCGTGGTCACGTATGTGGCGGAGCGGTTGAAGCGTCCCCAGACGTCCTGGCGGTAGTTGCTGTGGTTGGCCACGCCTGCCATGGCCAGCGGGTGGAGGGCCTGAATCATGAGCGCGCGCAGGCCGCCGATCAGCATCGCCGGATGACGGTGCACCCGCCAGGCGATGCTCCCGGGTCCGAACAGCCCGAGGTCGACCGTGTCGTGGACGGTGGCCTCCATCAGTCCGATGCTATTTTCGACGGCCCACCGGCCGTCGGCCCAGTTTGTTTCACGGCAGGAATAGTTCACGTCATGTAATATCCGCCCTCGTGACGAAGGCTGAGGTTCAAGAACTATCGGCTGCCGTGATCGAGGCGATGAGCCGCTACATGCGTGCGGTCATGCTCCGCCTGCCGACGGAGGCGCCCGGCGTCGGCGCGGTCACACAGGAGCAGTGGTGGACGCTGGTCGAGGTCACCAAGGCAGCCCCTGCGGGGATCTCGATGAGCGAGCTCGCCTCGCGCCGCGGGATGGCGATGAACAGCGCGACCGCGCTCGTCGACCGCCTCTGCCAGGCCAGTCTTCTGGAGCGGCGGCCGGATCCGGCCGACCGGCGAGTCGTTCGCGTCGCGGTCAGCGATGAGGGGCGCCGCCTCCGCGAGGCGATCTCCGCACGGCGCCGGGCCGAGTACGAACGCTTGCTGGGTGCCCTCTCCCCGAGTGAACTTGAGACCCTTCACGCGGCCGTGCCGGCGCTGGCGCGCCTCGCCGAGCTGGCGACCGGCCAGCCATGACGATCGCGCGCGCACATGAGGCGCCGGTCGCTCCGCCCAAGGTCGAGGCCGTATCGGCCTCCTACCGCTGGGTCGCGGCCTCCATCATCGCGCTCGGCTCGATCGCGTCAATCCTCTCGAGCACGGTCATAAACGTCGCCGTACCCACGCTTCAGCACGCCTTCCACGCCTCCCTGACCGACATCCAATGGATTGCCACCGCCTATCTCCTCGGCCTCTCGGCCGTCATCCCGATCAGCGGCTGGGTCTCCGACCGCTTCGGGTCCAAGCGGACATACATCGCGACGCTCGCGCTCTTCGTCGTCGCGTCCTTTCTCTGCGGCTTTGCCACCTCGACGGGCACCGAGATCGCACTTCGCGTCGTCCAGGGCATCGCCGGCGGGATGGTGATGCCGGTCGGCATGACCATGCTCATGCACCTGACGCCGCCGCGCGAGCGCGGCCGCGTTATGGGCGTGATCGGAATCCCCATGATGGTCGCGCCCGCACTGGGACCGACGGTCGCCGGCTGGCTCCTCGAACGCTTCAGCTGGCCCGCCATCTTCTGGATCAACATCCCGTTCTGCCTGCTCGCGCTGGTATTTGCAGCGCTCAAGCTGCGGGAGTCGACGCCCAGGCGGGGAGGACGACTCGACGTGGTCGGGCTGCTCCTTTGCACGCCGGCGGTGACGATCTTCATCTACGGCGTGACCAAGGCGGCCGAGTCCGGCTGGGGCTCGGGGGCGGCGCTGGCGCCGATGCTCGCGGGTGCCCTGCTGAGCGTCGTGTTCGTCGCCTGGGAACTGCGCCACCCACACCCGCTGCTCGAGCTTCGCGTTTTCAAAGACGCCGCCTACGGCGCCTCCATCTCGGTGTCGATCCTGGTCGCCGCCGGCATGTTCGGGGCCATGTTCGCGGTGCCCGTCTTCATGCAGCAGGTTCAGGGCTATTCGTCGCTCGACGCCGGCTGGGTGATGGCCGCGCAGGCGATCGGGTCGGTTCTCGCGCTTCCGATATCGGGATGGCTAACCGACCGCTACGGGGCCCGGCCGGTCGTGCTGGCCGGAGTCTGCGGCCTGATCCTGGTCACCTTCGCTCTCGCCCAGATCGCTCCCGAGACGACCAAGACGACCTGGGCGCTGATTCTGGTCGGTCGCGGCCTGGCCTCCGGGTTCACCATGATGCCGGCCTTCTCGGCCGCCTACGTGACCCTCCCGCCGGCCCTGATCTCGCGCGCCACCGCGCTCTCCAACACGATTCAGCGGATGGCCTCCTCACTTGGGGTGGCGATGATCACGACGGTCATCTCCGGACGTGTCGCCTTCCACCTCGCGCATGCCCCAGCGCCCGCCGCCGCGGCCAAGCACGCGATCGCCCACGGCTTCGACGATGCACTCCTGTTCACGACCGGAATCACGATGCTGGGACTGCCCGCGACCCTTCTCTTGCGGCGCGCCCTGCCCATCGGTCAGCACGCCCATCCCCCACTGCCCCGACCGTACCGCGTTCTCGCGCTGGCGCTTTCGGTTGTCGTGGGACTCGGCCTGCTGCTGACAGTGGTGGTCGCCTTCTCGCTCGCCTAGCTTGCGGGCGGCGCCGCCGCCTACAGTTTCCGGGATGACTTCTGAACTGCTCGCCGCCGCCCAGGCCCTGGGCGGCTCGATCATCTCCGACCGCCGCACGATCCACTCGCATCCGGAGCTCGCCTACCAGGAAGAGCAGACCTCGACGTTGGTGCAGGCTCGCCTCCGTGAGCTGGGCATTCCTTTTCGCGCCGGCCTCGGGGGTACGGGCGTCGTCGGCTTGATCCGCGGCGAGCGGGGCGACGGTCCTTGCGTGCTGCTGCGCGCGGACATGGACGCCCTCCCGATCGAGGAAGAGACCCGGGTCCCCTTCGCGTCCGAGGTCCCCGGGGTCATGCACGCCTGCGGTCATGACGCACACACCGCAATCCTCCTCGGGGCGGCTCGCATGCTGATGGAGCGCCGCTCCGCCTTCGCCGGCACCGTCAAGCTGATGTTTCAGCCCGCGGAGGAGGGCGGCGCAGGCGCTGCTCGCATGATCGAAGAGGGCGTCCTGGGCGACCCGCCTGTCGGTGCCGCCTTCATGCTCCATGTCGGGCCCGAGCTGCCGGCGGGGATCGTGGCCAGCGGTGGTGGCCCGTTGCTCGCCGGAGCCGACTCCTTCACGATCACGATCGAGGGGCGCGGCGGCCACGCCGCGCGCCCACACGTCGCCGTCGACCCGGTCGTTGTCGGCGCCCAGGTGGTGAGCGCGCTGCAGTCGCTGGTCGCGCGTGAGGTCGATCCGACCATGCCCGCCGTGGTCACGCTGTCCACCTTCAACGCGGGGACCGCGCACAACATCATTCCCGACCGTGCCGTGATCACGGGCACGATTCGAGCCTTCGACGACACCCTTTTCGAGACGCTGGAGCGGCGGCTTCGCGAGCTGGTCGAGGGCGTTGCCTCTTCGATGCGAGCGAAAGCCACCGTCACCTTCGAGATGCGCTACCCGCCGAGCGTATGCGACGAGCGGATGGCCGGCGTCCTCGGAGAGGCGGCCCGGTCGGTCCTCGGCGACGGCGCGGTGGTTCCGTTCGAGCAGCGCATGGGGGCCGAGGACTTCGCCTTCGTCTTGCAAAAGGTGCCGGGCGCGATGCTGTCGTTGGGCGTTCAGTCACCCGACTGGCCGGCGCCCAAACCCCTCCACACCGCAACCTTCGATCTCGACGAATCCGCGCTCCCCGTCGGCGCCGCCTGCATGGCGTCGGTCGCGCTCCGGTTTCTTGAGGGCGAGTAACCGGGGCGGAAGATAGGTGGGCAGGCCACGGTTCAAGCGCTCATGACAGAGATCGACTGGGTTGAAGAAGCTTCCCGCGAGTCGTTTCCGGCGAGCGACGCGCCGGCCTGGCCGGTTGTTCCCACCCCACCCACGCTGGTCAGCTCCCCATCCAAGTCGTCCCTGCTGGACGCCATCGCCTATCACGAGGCCGGGCATGCCGTCGTCGGCCTCCGCATGGGCCTTGACCTGCTCGGGACCGACGTCCTGCCCGACGGCGCCGGCGGCCGCGGTCATACGCGATTCGCTCGTCCAGCCACCTGGTTCGGCCCGAGTAGCAGAGAAATAGGCCCCCGCGAGCGCGACCTGGTCGACCGGGTGCTGGTCACATTTCTCGCCGGGTTCGCCGCTGAGTCCCGCCTCGGTGCCGCCGATCCGGAAGGCAGCGGCTATGACGTCGAAGAGGCGGTGCGCGACTGGATCGCGCTCCTGACCACCGACGAGGCCGGCCGCCAGGCGGCGCTCGATTCCTACTTCGACCGTGCCACGTCTGAGCTGGCCAGACCGGGCGCGTGGACCGAGGTGGAGACCGTGGCGGCGCGGCTGCTACGAGAGCGAAGCCTGGACGGCGCGGCAGTCCGAGCGCTGATCCAGGCGGCCGCCTGACGCCGGCGGAGCCTGCGGCCCGGCCCGGGCTCTACACGACAGTCGATAAGGTGGATTCTCCCGCCGATGCCCGCTTCGGGGCGCCCTCGATAGGTGGATGCGCCCGCCGATACCCGCTTCCGGACGCCGGGTCGCGATCTATTCTCACGAAGTGGTGCGGGGAGTCTTGAGCGGGCTGCGGGTGGTCGAGGTATCCGCCTTCGTGGCGGCGCCGTTCGCGGGGGCGACTCTGGCGGGGATGGGCGCCGACGTGATTCGCGTCGAGCAACTGGGCGGCGGGATCGACGCCCACCGGTGGCCACAGCACGACGGGCGAAGCCTCTACCGGGCGGGCCTCGACCAGGGCAAGCGGTCGCTGACGGTCGACCTGCGCTCGGAGCGCGGTCAGGAACTGGTTGCTGAGCTGATCTGCGGAGGCGGCGAGGCCGGAGGCATCGTGATCACCAACCTCGGCGCCCGAGGCTGGATGTCCTATGAACGCCTCCGGCAGAGGCGACCCGACCTGGTCATGGTGCTGATCGCCGGCTCTCCAGATGGCGGTACCGCCGTCGACTACACCGTAAACGCGGGTACAGGCTTTCCCTGGATTACCGGCCCGGAGGGCTGGCCCGGCCCGGTCAACCACGTCCTCCCCGCATGGGACGTCACGACCGGAGCCCTGGCGGCCGGCGCCGTGCTTGCCGCCGAGCGCCACCGCCGGCTGACCGGAGAGGGCCAGCTGGTCGAACTGGCGCTTTCGGACGTGGCGCTGGCCGTCGCCGGACACCTCGGGCTCCTGGCCGAGGCGCGGCTGGTCGAGGAGCCGCGGGGACGCTTCGGCAACGATCTCTACGGCAGCTACGCGCGCGACTTTCGGACCGCCGACAGCAGATATGTGATGGTCTGCGCGCTCACGCCTCGCCAGTGGAAGAGCCTGGGCGAGGCGACGGGTCTGGCACCCGACTTCGCCGCCCTCGAAGCGAGGCACGGCATCGACCTCTCGGACGAGGGCGAGCGCTTTCTTCATCGCCGCGAAATCAGCGCCCTGGTCGAGCCCTGGGTGGCGTCGCGCACGCTCTCCGAGGTCGCCGCCGCTTTCGACGCCGCGGGGGTGCTCTGGGGTCCCTACCGCACCTTCAAGCAGCTGCTCGCCGAGGAGCCGGCGGCCAGCCGGCCGGCCGCGAGCCCGATCGCCTTCGCCGGGTTCCAGAGGTCTCCGGCTCCCGATGCCCCTGCCGTCGGCGCTGATACGGAGGAGATCCTCGTCCGCGAGCTGGGGCTGGACTCTGCGCAGGTAGCCGAGCTGCGAGCGCAGGGCGTCATCGACTAGGAGGACAGATGTCGATCAAAGAAGGCTGGCGAGGCCGCTTTTACGAGGACTTCGAGGTCGGGGACATCTACGAGCACCCGCTCGGCCGGACGGTGACCGAGACCGACAACAGCTGGTTCACACTGCTGACGCAGAACACGGCCCCGCTCCACTTCGACCGCCACTACGCTGCGCAGACCGAGTTCGGCCGGCCGCTGGTGAACTCCTGTTTCACGCTCGCTCTGGTCACCGGCCAGAGCGTGATCGACATCTCACAGAACGTCATGGCCAATCTGGGCTGGGACGAGGTGCGGATGCCGAACCCCGTGTACGAGGGCGACACGATCTATTCGCGCTCGGAGGTGCTCGACAAGCGGGAGTCGATGTCGAGGCCGAACGTGGGCCTGGTGACGGTGCGGACTACCGGGTACAACCAGGACGGCAAGGTGGTGATCACCTTCCACCGGACGGCCATGATCTACAAGCGCGGGCAGGCGCCCAGCATCCCCCGCGCCCACGTATCCGAGTGATGCCGGCCGCGCTCAAGGGATCGCTGCGCCAGCTGGAGGATGCTCTGGCCGGGCTGCGTTCGCGCGTCGAAGCACTGGTATCCGGCTCCGACGTCGACTCCAACCAGGTGGCCGCGAACGAGCTTGCCTGGGCCGTCGCGCGATCGGACGCCGCTCTCGCCACCGCCGAGTGGGCCGACGCGACGGCCGACCCCCTGGCGGAGGACATCGCGGAAGCCGCCGTCGCCGAGGCGACCAGCGCGATCGCGGGCCGTTCCGCCATCCAGGCGGCCGAGGAGGCTCCGCTGCTCGAGCGCATCGCCACCGCCTACCGGCCGCTCGAGGATCTGGGCGCCAACGAGGAGCAGCGTCTGCTGCGCGCCACCTTCCGGGACTTCGCTCGCCAGGAGATCAAGCCGCGCGCGAGCGAGATTCACCGTCAGAACCTGGACATCCCGGAGGACATCCTGCGCGGCCTGGGTGAGCTGGGCGCGTTCGGTCTCTCCATCCCTGAGGCGTACGGAGGATCGGCTGGGAGCCGGGACGACTTCGTGACGATGCTCATCGTCACCGAGGAACTGTCGCGGGGCTCGCTGGCGGCTGGGGGCAGCCTGGTCACGCGGCCGGAGATCCTCGTGCGCGCCCTGCTGAGGGGGGCCACGGAGGAACAGAAGCGCCGGTGGCTTCCCGCCATCGCGAGCGGCGAAAAGCTGGTTTCGGTCGCGGCCACCGAACCCAACCACGGCTCCGACGTTGGCGGCATCACCTGCCGGGCGGAGCGCGCGGGGGACGGTTGGGTGGTAAATGGAACGAAGCTCTGGTCTACGTTCGCGGGCCGCGCCGAGGTCATGATGCTGCTGGCCCGCACCGCTGACGCCGGCCACCGCGGTCTTTCCGTGTTCGTGGTCGAGAAGCCGGCCTTCTTGGGCCATCACTTCAGCTTCCAACAGCCAGGCGGCGGCACTCTGGAGGGGCGGGCGATTCCGACCATCGGCTACCGCGGAATGCACACCTTCGAGCTCTCCTTCGACGATTTCCAGCTCCCCCACGACGCCCTTGTCGGAGGCGAGGAGTGGCTGAACCGCGGCTTCTATCTGCAGATGGAGAGTTTCGCGATGGGTCGCCTGCAGACCGCCGGGCGTGCGGTGGGAGTGATGCAGGCCGCTCTCGACGACGCCCTCGCCTACACCGCTCAGCGGGTGGTGTTCGGACGCCCGATCGCCGGCTTTGGCCTGCCCCGCGCGATGCTCGGGCGAATGATCGTGCAGGCCGCCTCGGCGCGCCGGCTCAGCTATCGGGCCGCCCGGCTTCTCTCGGAGGGTCAGGGATCCGGTCAGATGGAAGCGTCGCTGGCCAAGCTGTACGCGTCGCGCATGGCCGAGCAGGTGACGCGTGACTCGATGCAGCTCCATGGCGGTATGGGCTACGGCGAGGAGACCGACGTCTCCCGCTACTTCGTGGATGCGCGGGTGCTCAGCATCTTCGAGGGGGCCGAGGAAGTGCTGGCGCTCCGCGTGATCGCCCGCGCGCTGCTCGGTTCCGGCCAATGAGCCCGGTTTTCCGGTACGGCAACCCGCCGGTCATCCACTGGGGAGCCGGGTCGGTGGCCGCGGTCGCGGGCGAGCTGGAGCGCCTGGAGGCTCGGGCGATCGCGCTCGTGACCAGCCGCTCGGTCGGCGCCGAGGGCGGCGCCGCGGGAGCGGTGCTGGCAGCGCTGAACGGAGTCGCGCCCGTCACGGCGGTCCTCATCCGCCAGCACGCGCCGATCTCCGACATCGACGCCGCGGTCGAGGCGGTCATGCTGGCCGGCGCCGAGGCAGTGCTCAGCGTGGGCGGCGGAAGCCCGATCGACGCCGCCAAGGTGATCGCCCTGCGTGCGGGCGACGAGACGCGCGGCGGGCCGTTGCGTCACGTGGCGGTGCCGACGACCCTCTCGGTGGCCGAGCTGGCCGCGGGTGCCGGGTTCACGGACGCGGCCGGCGACAAGGTCGGCCTGCGCGACCCGCGGGGACTGCCGGACGCCGTCGTCTACGACGCCGAGCTGACGCTGGCCACGCCGCTCGACCTCTGGCTCGCGACCGGGATCCGAGCTGTCGACCACGGCGTCGAGGGATTTCTCGCCGAGGGCCACCACCCCTTCCAGGACACGCTCGCCGTCGAAGGACTGCGCCGCCTCTTCCGCTCTCTGCCGGAAGCGAAAGAGCGACCCGGTGACGCTTCCATCCGCACTGAGAATCAGCTCGGCGCCTGGTTCTCCTATACGCTGCCGGGTCCGACCGCGGCCGGGCTCAGCCACATGCTCGGCAAGCAGATCGGCGCCCGCCACCGAATCCCCCACGGCGTCACGTCGTGCCTGCTCCTCCCCCACGCCCTGCGCTACCGCGCCCGCGTCCAACCTGAACGGACGGCGGAGCTCGCGCAGGCGATCGGCGCCGGCGACGACGGCCTCGCGCTGGCGGACGCCGTGGAGGAGCTGATCGGGCGGCTCGGCCTCCCTCAGCGGATCCGCGACTTCGGACTCGGCGAGGCGGAGCTGCGGGCGGCGGCCGAGAGCCTGGCGAGTCCTTACCCGGCCGGCGACCTGCTCGCGATCTACCGGGCGGCGCTCTGACTCGAGCGTAGGCTGCGGTACGAGGCCCCTCCGTCGCCGCTGCGCGGCGACACCTCCCCGTCGAGCGG
>CAZXGB010000083.1:0-11352 GCA_964640005.1 uncultured Actinomycetes bacterium
CAGGTCGAGGATCTGGCTCATTGGCGCCCGCCTCCTAACTGGCATCCTCTACCAATTCCCCGCCGCGTGCAGGGGTGTCCGCGTGCATTCGCCCACGGATGCACGCGTTGTTGTGTCCAGGAGGCGTCCGCGCGCCACGGATGCACGGTTTTGACCGGCGGAGGTGAGGCGACCGCGCGGCGGATCTCCTTGAGCTGGTCTCGGACCGCCTCGTTTACGATTCCCCGTCGTGTTGCGCAAGTGGGGACGCGTGCGGTCCCTGCCCTGGCCTGACCGCTGGTTGCTCATGAAAGCGGCCGCGCTGGTCGCGTCCTACCGCTTGGCGACGCTGGTCGTGCCCTTTCGCCGGATCAGCCGCATGGAGTCCGAGGAACCGGAGACCTCCCGGCTGGCGCCCTCCACCGTTGAGCATCTGGCCTGGGCAGTATCCACCGCCGCCCGCGCGGTCCCGGGCGGCAACTGCCTGCCCCAAGCCCTGGCCCTGCGTCAGCTCCTCCGTCGCCGCCAGGAGCCGTCTGTCCTGCGCCTGGGCGTGCGTCGGGACGATAAAGGACGCCTGCAGGCGCACGCGTGGGTGGACTGGAACGGCCGCACCGTGATCGGCGGCGACGTCGGTCACCTGGTCCCACTGGCTACTGCCAAGACGGCCGCCGAGTGACCCTGCTTGCGGGGGTCCTGCGTCGGGACGGAGCGCCGGCGGACGCCGACCTCGACGCCATGCTGGCCGCGACCGCGAGCTGGTCGCCGGACGGCGAGTCCCGCTTCACGGCGGGGCCGGTCGGGCTGGCCATCCAGCCCCTGAAGACGGGCACCCCCGCTTGCGATGGCGAACAACCGCAGACACGCGGCCGAGTGACCATCGTGGCGGCGGCGAGGATCGACAATCGCGCCGAGCTCGCTGCCACCCTCGACCTGCAGGCGGCCGATGCGTCCGGCGACGCCGCGCTCATCCTGGCTGCCTACGACCGCTGGGGCGAGGACTGCTGCCGGCACCTCCTCGGTGACTTCGCCTTTGCTATCTGGGACGCGGCTCGCCGCCGTCTCTTCTGCGCGCGCGACCACTTCGGCGTACAGCGCCTGCACTGGTTCAGCTCGGGGCGCCTGTTCGCGTTCGCGACGGAGATCCGCGCCCTGCTCGCCCTGGACGACGTGCCGCGTACCGTCAACGAGCTGTACGTAGGCGCCCAGCTACTGCCTACATTTGAGGACACGCGGTCGACCTTCTTTGCGGGCGTGTTCAGGCTCGGACCGGCGCAAAGCATCACCGTCACGGAGGGCGGCGAGACCGAGCGGCGCTACTGGGCCCTGGAACCGGGCACTGAGGCGCGACTGCGTTCGTCGGAGGAGTACGGGTCCGCTTACCTCGACCACTTCACACGCGCGGTCAGCCGCCGGTTGCCGGCCGCCGGCGTGCTGGCTGCCGCCCTGAGCGGGGGCCTGGACTCGTCCGCCGTGGCGTGCGTGTCCCGCGGGCTCGTCGACATGAAGCGCTTCCCCGTCGTCCACACGATCTCCGCGCGCTACGACATCGCGACCGAATCCGACGAGGGCGCCTACATCGAGGCCGTGACTGCTAGCGGCGCATTCCAGCCCCACTTCGTTTACCCGGACCACCTGGCACCGGCGAACGGGTGGAGCGACGACTGCTTCGGGCCTGACGACGAGCCCTCGCTCAACCCGCAGCTCGCGGTGCACTGGCTGCTCTTTCGAGAAACCCGCACCATCGGCGCACGGGTGCTGCTGGACGGTCTGGGCGGTGACGGCACGATCTCGCATGGCTTCGGATACCTTGCCGAGCTGGCACGGCGGGGCCGCTTTCTACGCCTGCTGGCGGAGTCCCGGGCGCTCCAACAGAGCTACGATCTCCCGCTGCGGGACTGGATCTGGATGGCCGGCGTGCGGCCGTCCGTCCCGGAGCCGGCGCTCAAGGCGGCGCGGCACCTGCTGCGCCGGCCGTCCGCCCACTGGCTGCGAGGAACGCCGATCCGCGAAGATTTCGGACGCCGCATCGGGCTGGAGGCGTACGCCAGGGAGTCCGAAGCGCGGGTGGCGGTCCCTGTGCGCGACGCTCGGACCGAGAACTGGCGCAACCTGGTCACCGGGCTCAACGCGTACAGCCTGACTGCTCAAGGTCACCTCGCCGCTTACTTCGGTGTCGAGCCGCGCTATCCGTTCTTTGACAAGCAGCTGATCGAGTTCTGCTTGAGCCTGCCCGGTGAGCAGCGGCTGAAAGATGGCCTCTCGAGACTGATCGCGCGGCGCGCGCTGGCCGGCATCCTGCCCGAGGCGGTGCGCTGGCGCCGCGGCAAGGGCATGCTCAACCACAGCTTCAATCAACTCATGCGCGAGCACGGCAGGCCCGCGGTGGAGGCGCTGCTGCGCGAGCCCGGCCCGATCGGCGCGTACGTCGACCTGGCCGTCCTGCGGTCGACGCTCGACCGTTTCCTGGCGACAGGCGCGAATCCCGACTCCTACACGCTCTTTCGAATACTCACAGTTTCGGGTTGGCTGAGCCGGGTGCAGAGCGGCGTGGAGCCGGCCGTGTGCTGAGCTACCGCACGTACGGCCTGCTCATCTCCTCAGAGATCGAGCTGCCGGAGCTGGCACTCGGCGAGGGTGAGCCGGACGTCCGCATCACTCGGGGCACGGTCGCGGAGCGCGACGCACCGCTGCGCTACGGCCTCGGCGTCGAGCTGCTTCTGGAAGGCATCTACCTGAGCCACCCGGTGGCGGGCCGCGCTCTGGTCACGCTGGACGGCATCCGGCTTGATCCGGCGCCGAACTGCACTCCGCTCGCGCTGCGGGAGTTCGTGCTCGGGCACTGCGTCGGCGGTCTGCTGCACCTGCGCGGCTACCTGGTCCTGCACGCATCGGCGTGCCTGCTCGGTGAGGCAGCCGTGGCCATCATGGGCGTCTCCGGCTCCGGCAAGTCGACGGCGGCCGCGGTGCTGGCGCGAGCCGGCCACCCGGTGCTCGCTGACGACGTGGTGGCGGTGGACATGAACGCAGAGCCTCGTGTGCTGCCTGGACCGGCCCTGGTGCGACTGCGCTCCGACGGATCCGCCCCCAAGTCGGTCCATAACCATGCCGGCACGGCGGCGGAAGTCCGGCTGGGCCATCTCCTGGTCCTCGAGCGAGGCGAATCGGCGGCGGTCAGCCCCGTGCGCGCGGGAGCCGCCTGCCTCGAGCTGGTGCGGAACTGCTACTGCGGAAACCTGCGGGACCCGCGCGCCCCTGGCCGCCTGCTCGAGATGTGTGCGCGGCTCAGTCTGACAGTGCCCATGTCGAAGCTGACGCGAGCGGACGAACCTCTCGACGAGCGCGCCCTGGCGGGCCGGCTTGAAGCCATCGCGCTCGCGGGTTCGAGGGCATGAGCGAGCCGATCGCGATGGACAGCGTGGTCGTCGCGTCGCCGGACGCGCTCGCCGCCCAGCTGCCGGACGAAGTCGTGATCCTGAACCCAGCCGACGGCGTCTACTACGGACTGGACGGGGTTGGTGCCCGCATCTGGGAGCTTCTGGCGGCGCCGATCACGGTGCGCGATCTGCACCGCACACTGCTGGCCGAGTACGAGGTCGATTCCGATCGCCTCGAGCACGATCTGGCGAACTTGCTGAGCAGCCTTCGGGAGCAGAGCCTGGTCGAGGTGTCGCAGGCCTGACCTGCGCGGAAGGCGTGTTGTCGCATATGATGCCCGGCAATTTCAGCCGGCCGACAGGAGGAGAGCATGGGTTCCAGCCGTAAGTCCTATCAGACGCCCCAGCTGCATGTGCATGGCTCATGGGAAGAGCTGACCGCCGCGCCGGCGTTCCCGGGCACCAGTGACGCCGGGGCATTCTCCATCGTCATCAGCGACCGCGACCTCAAGGAGCCCGCGCCCGCGCCGGTCCGCCGGCCGTACAAAGAGCCCGAGCTGCGCATGCATGGCTCCTGGGAGACGATGACCGAGGCGCCGGCGACACCGGGCGTCACCGACGCGGCCGCCTTCTCCTCCTTGCTGCCGAGCGACGCTGCGACCAAAGATCGCTTCCAGGCGGTTGACAGCGCGGCGGTTTTGGCCGGGCTGGCCTCCATACCGCTCACGAGCTGGAAGTACCGGTTCGAGCCTGACGGCGTCCGCCACATCGGGCCCATGGCGCAGGACTTCCACGAGGCGTTCGGCCTGGGGAGCAGCGACCGCTATATCAACGTGGTCGACGGGCTCGGAGTCGCATACGCGGCCATCCAGGCGCTGACGGACACGGTCGCCCGGCAGGCTGAGCAGATCGCCGAACTGCAGCGCCGCCTGGACGCGTAAGCCCGCGACCTGACGCGGCCGCTCGAGCCCAGCCAAGTCGCCCGGCCGGAGCTCCGGCTGGTTCTCGCGTCCTGCCTGCCGGAAGGCCGGCGCGCCTCGGCATCTGACGAGGTCCTGCGCGGCGGGCTGGAGCCGGACTGGGCCGAGCTCGCGCGCCTGGCGAGGCTTCACGGAGTGGCCCCCTTGGTGCACAGCGCCCTGGGCCCGATTCTGGCCGCCCAGGCGCCCGCGGTGGCCGAGCAGCTGCGCACATTCGTGCGCCAGAGCGCGGTCCAGGCTCTGGCCCTGGCCGCTGAGCTCCCGAGAGTCCTCGGCTCGCTGCAAGCCGCCGGAGTCACGGTGGTCGCATTCAAGGGCCCGGCTCTGGCGGAGCTCCTGTACAGGGACGTCACCAGGCGCCAGCTGAGCGACCTGGACTTCCTCATCCATCAGCGGCAGCTGCCGGCCGCGCGAGCAGCGCTCGCCGAGATCGGATACAAGCCTATCTTGAGCCTGTCTCCCAACCGCGAGCGCGCGGTGCTGGGCTGGATGGGAGAGCTGCATTTCACCGGTCGCGTGTCGTCTATCGACGTCCACTGGCGCCTGGTCCCGCACTACTTCCCGCTCGGCTACGACCTGAGCGCTTTCGAGCACCGCTTGTCCAGCGTCTCCCTGCGCGGGCACCAGGTGCCGGTCCCCTCCACCGAGGATCACCTCCTGATCCTCGCCCTCAACGCCAACAAGGAACAGTGGGAGAGGCTCGACCGCCTTGTCGCCATCGCGGGACTGGCGGGGGCGGACCTGGACTGGGACTACGTCCTGCGCACTGCCCGCCGGTGGGGATTCCTGCGCATGGTGCTGGTGGGTCTCGAGCTCGCGCGACTGCAACTGGAGATGACGCCCGCGCCGGCCGTTGCGGCGGCGGTCGCGGACGATCCGGCCGTGTCTCGCATCGCCCTCGGTGTGACCGAGGTCCTGGCCTCCGATCCGAACGTGGGCCGGCGCAAGGAGCCGGGCTTGCAGCGCCGCTACCTGGTCACCTGGGAGAGGCGGCGAGACCGTGCCGCCTACGTGCTGCGCTCGGTCCTCGTGCCCACGATCGTCGATGCCCAGCTCACCGACCTGCCGCGTGGCCTGGGATTCCTGTACTCGGTTCTGCGCCTGGGCCGCATCTCGCTTCTGGCCGTTCGCTCCCTGAGACGCCGCCCCGCTAGCGCCGCGCCGTGACCGCGGCGTTCGGCCCGCTGCACCGAATTACCGATCGAGACGTCACAAACCCAGGGAATGTGGGCACCATAGGTTCAGGGGACCCGAGTTGGCCGAGACCGCGGCCCATGCCGACCTCAAGCAGCAGCTCGCGAGCGGCCTGGAGGAAGCGCGCCAGCGCACGCATCGGCTGCTGAAACCCCTCGACGACGAGCGGCTGACGACCCAGTTCGACCCCGTCATGAGCCCGCCAGTGTGGGATTACGCCCACATCGGGGCCTTCGAGGAACTCTGGCTGGTGCAGCGGTTGTCGGGAGCGCCTCCGATGCTCGAGGAGAGCCTCGAACGGGCCTACAACGCCCTGGATACGCCGCGAGTAGCCCGAGGCCGGGTAACGCTGCTGGACCGAGCGCAGACGCTCGGCTATCTCGAAGAAGTCCGCCGCCGCGCCCTGGCGCTCCTGGAGGAAGCCGACTTCTCCGCCCGCGACCGCCTGCTCGCCGGCGGGTTCCTCTACGACCTCGTGATCCAGCACGAGCACCAGCACAACGAGACCATCCTGCAAGAGCTCCAGCTGATGCCAGGCGAGTACCTGGACGCCCTGCCACCGGCGCCCGCCGGCCGGGCAGCCGAACGCGACATGGTGCGGGTTCCCGCCGGCCGCTACCCGGTCGGCAGCGACTCTCACGAGCCCTACGACAACGAACACCCCCGTCACGAGGTCGAGCTGGCCGCCTTTCGGATCGATCGTTTCCCGGTCACGAACGGCGACTTCCTGGCCTTCATGGCGGACGGCGGTTACGGGCGGCCGGAGCTCTGGAGCAGCAACGGCTGGGACTGGATCCTCACTTTCGGCACCGGCGCGCCGGAGTACTGGTTCGAAAAGGATGGCGGCTGGCTCACCCGGCGCTACGGGCAGACGGTGCCCGTGGACCCGCGCCTGCCCGTGTCGCACGTCTGCTACTTCGAGGCCGAGGCCTTCGCTCGCTGGGCAGGCAAGCGGCTGCCGACCGAATTCGAGTGGGAGGTTGCCGCCAGTTGGGACCCCGATGAGGGGCGTCCACGTCGCTTTCCGTGGGGGGACAGTCCGCCCGCGCCCGATCTGGCCAACCTCGACCAGAACCTGTTCGGAACGGCTCCGATCGGCTCCTATCCCCAAGGCGCCAGTGCCTTCGGCTGCGAGCAGATGCTGGGCGACGCTTGGGAGTGGACCTCGAGCGACTTCCTGCCCTATCCGGGATTCGAGGCCTTTCCCTACTCCGAGTACTCTGAGCCGTTCTTCGGGAGCACGTTCAAGGTCCTGCGCGGCGGCTCCTGGGCGACCCGCCCGCGGGTGGCGCGGAACACGTTCCGGAACTGGGACCACCCGATCAAGCGCCAGATCTTCGCCGGGTTGCGCTGCGCCGCGGACGGCTGATGCCGGCGCTGCCGCAAACGGTGCAGGACGTCCGGGAGGACCTGCGGCAGCAGCTGGTTGAAGACGTCCGGCGCGGCCTTCTGGCTCGACCCAGGACGCTGCCGTCGCGCTGGTTCTACGACCGCCGGGGTTCGCAGCTCTTCGATGCGATCACCGAGCTGCCCGAGTACTACCTGACGCGGACGGAGACCGACATCCTCCGTCGCCACGCCGCCGAGATCGCCGCCGTCAGCCAGCCGGAGGTGCTGGTCGAGCTGGGGGCGGGCAGCTCCGCCAAGTCGAGGCTACTCATCGACGCCGCCCGCCGGTGCGGTCCGCTGCGGGCCTTCGTGCCCTTCGACTTCGACGAGGACGTCATCCGGCGGACCGCGGCGACACTGGCCGCCGACTTCCCAGGCCTGAGCGTGCAGGGAATCGCCGGCGACTTCATGCGCAACCTGGACGCCATTCCTCGATCGGGGCGCAAGCTCGTGCTGTTTTTGGGGAGCACGATCGGAAACCTCGATGAGGACCAACGCCTCCGGTTCCTGACCGAGGTTCGGCGGCGCCTCGGCCCGGCCGACGGCGTCCTGATCGGCTTCGACCTCGTGAAGGACCCTCGTGAGCTGGTGGCCGCTTACGACGACTCCCAGGGCGTCACCGCTCAGTTCAACCTCAACCTGCTCCGCCGTTTGAACCGGGAGCTGGGAGGCAATTTCGATCTCGACCGCTTCCAGCACATCGCGATCTGGAACGCACGACAGAGCCGGATGGAGAGCTACCTGCGCTCGGTGGACGAGCAGGGGGTCGTCCTGCCGGGGGCGGGACTCTGGATCAACTTCGAGAGCGGCGAGAGGGTGCGGACCGAGATCAGCGTGAAGTTCACACGCGAGACGGTTGAAGAGTCCTTCCGGAGTGCCGGCCTTCGGCTTCAGGAATGGATCACGGATGCTCAGGGCCGCTTTGCGCTGGCCCTCGGGCGTCAGGGGAGGGCGGCGACATGACGTCAGGAATCGCCGCGCCGGGTGAGCTGCTGAGGCGGGTGGTGGACGCGATGACCCGTCGACCTCGCTGCACCGGTTGCGAAGGCTATGCGGTACAGGATTGGCAGGTGATGCCCCTGGGCGGCATCTTCGGGCTCTGCGGTCGCTGCGCACGGCAGTGGCGGCAGATGGAGCGGGTCTCGACTCGGAAGGAAGGCGCCCATTAGGTCGTGGACGCGCCTTCTCCCACCGGTGTGGAGATACACCGAAAACGCAGGGGGGCATGCCCTTGACCGTGACCCTGCGGGGTGAAAGGCTGGGGCTGGTGGTCGCACCTGCTGGCGTCTCGGCTGCCGGTGCGCGATGCGCATGAACAAGGAGGTTTGACTCCATTGGACTCAAACACCGCGATTGCCACACCCGTGGGGCGGCTGCCGTGGGGGCTCCTGCTGCTCGAGGGCATCGCCGCGCTGCTGATCGGAATTCTGCTCATCACCCAGCCCGGCGCCACCCTGTTCACGATCGTGCTCTTCGTGGGGGCCTATTGGTTCGTCAGCGGCGTCATCGACCTGGTGATGCTGTTCGTCGATCAGACCCAATGGGGTTGGAGGCTCTTCTCGGGCGTGATCGGAATCCTGGCCGGCCTGGCGCTGCTGCGCCATCCCGCCTGGGCGTCGCTCATCCTCCCGGCGACGCTCGCCTGGCTGCTCGGTATCGCCGGTGTGGTCATCGGCGCCATATGGCTGGCGCGCGCCTTCACCGGCGGTGGTTGGGAACAGGGGATCCTGGCCGTGATCAGCATTCTGCTCGGCCTGCTTCTCCTCGCCAATCCGCTCTATTCGAGCAGGGTGCTGCTGTACGCGGTGGCGATCTGGGCCATGTTCGGCGGCATCGTCGCGATCGTCACATCCTTGTGGGTGCGCAGTAGAGCCGCCGGCGCACCCAGCCGGGCCGGGCGTCCGGTGCAGGCGTAAAACCAAAGCCGTCCGCGTGCCGGTGGTGCGTCAGGCGCGCGCCGGCTGCCAGGTCAGCCGTTCCGGGCGGACGCCGACCACCAGCGCTCGCATCGCCGCGCGGCGCAGCGGACCGATGCGGAACAGGGCCGGCAGCAGGCGGAGCGAACGCGAAGTCTGCTGATCGAGGACCCGCGTCAGCAGTTGGTTCTGGATCAGAGACTGGCCGGCCTGCGTCACCCGGGTTGGGAACTCCCGGCGACGCTGCACGGCGGCCAGGTCGGCGTCTCTGATCGGCTCCCCTGACAGCAGACGCGGACCGAGAAGGTTGGCCGAGGCGACGGCGTCCTGGACGGCCAGGTTGATCCCAACGCCGCCGATCGGACTCATGGCATGGGCAGCGTCGCCGATCAGGAGCAGCCCGGGGCGCCACCAGCGGCGAAGGCGATCGGAGCGAACGGTCAGCAGCTTGACGTCGTCCCAGGTTTCGATGGCGGAGACCCGGCTCGCGAAGCGGGGAGCGAGTTCCACGACCCGCCGCCGAAAGCCGTCGATGGCTTCGGCGCGCAACTGCTCGGCGGTGCCCTTCGGTATCACCAGGCCGGCCTGCCAGTATTCGCCTCGATTTAGAAAGATCGCGATCCGTCCGGGCGCGGTGGCGCCGAACACGCTGTCTCCGTCGGCCTCAATTCGCGGCAGCCGGAACCAGAGCACATCCATGGGCGGCGATCCCGCGATCAGTTCGAGACCCGCCGCTTCGCGCACCGCGGACTGGCGGCCGTCTGCCCCCACTGTGAGCGAGGCGGTCACCTCGCCCTCGCCGGCCGGTGCGCGGTAGCGGAGCCCGCGGACACGGCCCCGCTCCTCGATCAGGCCGGTTACCTCCGTTTCCATGAAGAGATGGAAGTTGGGGTGCCGGCGCCCCTCTTCGGCGAGCAGATCGAGCAGGTCCCACTGAGGGACGAAGGCGATGTACGGGTGGCGGAGGCGCAGGCCGTCAAGGCGCAGCGGCGGGGCGCCGGGGAGCGGGGCGATGAAGCCTCGGACCTGACTGTGCGGCAGCCGCGCGAACTCTTCACCGAGACCGATGTCGTCGAGAACGTCCATGGTCGACGGGTGGACTGTGTCGCCCCGGAAGTCGCGGAGGAAGTCGGCGTGCTTCTCGAGCACCGCCACCTCGACCCCGCCCCGGGCCAGCAGGACGCCCAGCACAAGACCGGCCGGCCCTCCGCCCGCGATGCAGCATTCAACGTCGATTCGGCCTACCCGATCGGCGCTCGCGCTGCTCCCTTCGTCCATCTGACCGGGCGCTCTGTGGCCCTCACGCGCGCTCGACCACGAGGCGCAAAGCGCGGGTCCCATTGATCCCGGGGCTGGGATACGGCTCGGGCGGGTATTCGCGGTCCACCCGCAGGCTAGAGAACCGTCGCAAGAGCACGCCGAGCGCGACCTTTGTCTCGAGGCGGGCAAGGGGGGCGCCGATGCAGAAATGAATCCCCTTGCCAAAGGCCAGGTGGGGATTCGGGTGGCGCTCGATGACGAGCTGGTCGGCATTTTCGAACTGCCGCTCGTCGCGGTTGGCCGAGATCAGCCAGGCGTAGACCACCTGCCCGGGAGCGATCACCTCGTCACCGACCTCGACGTGGGTGGTCGTGAAGCGGTCGGTCACCGCGAATGGGCTTCGATATCGGAGCACCTCTTCGATCGCCACTGGGATCGGAACCGAGCCGGCTCGCAGGGCGGCCTGCGCCCGCGGGTACTCGTCCAGGGAGCGAATCGTGTTCCCGAGCAGGATGGTCGTCGTGATGTGGCCGGCGATCAGCAGAATCGTGGCGAAGCCGACGATCTCCTGGTCGTCCAGGCGGCGGCCGTCGATCTCGGCCGCGACCAGGTCGCTGATGAGGTCGGAACGCGGCTGACTTCGACGCTCACGCACGTGACTCCGAAGGTAGTCGTGGAAGTGGCGGAGCTCGGCGGCTGACTTCTCCATTGCCGCCTCGTCGTTGGGATCGACGGTGTCCCTCGCGAAGAGAGAGTCGGCCCACGACTTGAAGAGATGGCGATCCGCGGCCGGCACCCCGAGCAGCTCGGCGATCACGGTGACGGGCAGCGGGTAGGCGAGGTCGCTCACGAGCTCGAGGTCGGTGCGGTCGCCGGTCTGATTGAGCAGCTCCTCTGTCAGCTCGCCGATGCGTCCCTCCAGCAAAGCCACCGCCCGGGGCGTGAACGCCTGGCTGACCAGGCCCCTCAGCTGGTGATGCTGGGGCGGATCCATGGCCAGGATGTTGCCTTCCCTGAACTCGGCCCGCTGCGGGTACACCTGGCTGAAGTCGGAGGAGAAGGTTCGATAGTCCGAGAGGACGGCGGCTGCGTCCTGGTAACGAAAGACGTTCCAGACGCCGGTCTGGGGATCCCGCCATACCGGATGCGCATCGCGCATGCTGCGATGCCATTCCGGGTCACGGAGCTCAGGCCGGGCGGGGGCGGTCGCTTCCGGCATGGTCGTGCCTCCTGTTTGCAGCCACCATATACCGGAAC
>CAZXGB010000083.1:11452-12610 GCA_964640005.1 uncultured Actinomycetes bacterium
GCGGTCGCTTCCGGCATGGTCGTGCCTCCTGTTTGCAGCCACCATATACCGGAACATCTGGGTCCGACCGTTCTCCTGTGGGCCCCTCGTCGTAACCCGCTGCGGTATTCCTGGCCGCATGCCAACCGAGCCGTTCAGTCCAGCTCCACCGCCAGGCTTCGAGATCGCGGGCACGTTCAATGGCGTCACCACCGCGGTAGGCGTAGCCGGGGAACGGATTCGCTACCGGCTGACGAACGTGAGCTTTCCCTCGGGAGGGCTGATCGGCTTCGCAACCCGGATGGTGCTCCGGACCGGCGCCGGCGACGAGGTCGCGTTGGGCAGCCTGCACACCCGCTTGTCGATGGCACTGATGATGGTCGGCGACAAGCCGGAGGCCGGCGTGCCGGAGCGAATAGAGCGGGGACCTGCTGCCGGGCTCGTGCTCGGCAGGTATTTCGACCGGGCGTCACGGGCGATCCGGTACGGCGCCATGGCCCTGGTGAAGAGCAAGCCAGGCATAGTCGAGATCCTGGTCACCGAGTGCGACAGCGAGGAGAGCAGCCGGCGGCTGGCTCACGCTGCCCTGGAGCCTTACCTCTAGTCGCCCGTCACCAGTCTTGGGTTAATCGGTGGGGAGGTTGCGGAGGTAGGCGAAGGTGTAGATGCCGGTGCCGTGACCGCTGGCGAAGCCGACCTGGATCGCGTACTGTCCGACCAGCCCGACCTCCTGAAGCTGGAGCTCCTGGGCAGGCAGCTCGGCGGCCGAGGCCAGGCGGCCCGGGATGCCCATCTCGCCCCGGCATTCCGCGCAGGGGCAGGCCCAACGCAGCTGCTCGCCGCCGTACTCAGTACGCACACCGTCATCCCAGTTGATCGTGAGCGTGTTGGCCAGCCGGTCGAGGTCGATCGCGGTGGGGAAGGGGAGGCTGGCGTTCAGCGGACGTTGATGACGGGCAGCTGCCGGAAGGACTGGATCGAGGTGCGGGCGGCGATCTGCTCGGCCACCGCATTGAACGCCCGCGCGCCCTCCGATTCGGGTCGCGCGACCACGACCGGGGCGCCGCGGTCGGACTCCTCGCGGATCTCCTCTTCGAGAGGGATCGCGCCCAGGAAGGGCACGCCCATCCGCTGAGCCGCTCGCTCGGCCCCACCATGGCTGAAGATGTGGTGCTCGTG
>CAZXGB010000084.1:0-11088 GCA_964640005.1 uncultured Actinomycetes bacterium
GCGCGGTCGAGCGCTCAACGACTGACAGAAGGGAGGAAGGCGAAGCCCCCGGCGCCCGAGCGCCGGGGGCTTTTGCTTTTTCCGAGCCGCTCGCGAACGTTCTTTCCCATTCGTTAACCGATCTCCTGTTACCGTCCTTGTCCGGAGTTGATGAGTGCGAACTAACACGTTTCGAACAGCGAACCTGCTGCGAGTCGGCGCCCTGGTGGCGGCCGTGCTGCTCGCGATCACCCTTGTGACTCGGGTTCCCCGTGGAAGCGCGGAACCCAAAGACCCGGCCGCGGCCTACGCGAGCCTGGCCGCTCAACTTCCGACGGGCACCACCATCACGCCTGCCGGCAGCGAGGTCAGTGGCCGCCTGGGGCTGATCCCACAGGCGATCGCCATCTCACCCAACGGCCGCTGGCTGGCCACCTCGGACAGCGGCAACGACACCAAGACGGTCAGCTTCACCGACCTCAGCGCCGGAAAGGTGGTGCAGGTGCTCGACCTCAAGCGACCGTCCTTCGCGGGCATTGCCTTCAAAGACAACGACACGGTTTACGTGAGCGGCGGCACGAATAACGCTCTGTACGTTCTCAAGCGGGGTGCGGACGGCAGCTTTGCGATCAGCGGTCAGCCGATTCCGACCGGTTACTACCCGGCCCTCCTGACCTTCGACCCTGCGCGCCGCTTCCTATACGTCGCCAACGACATGAGCAACAACCTCACCGTGATCGACACCGCATCGGGACCAGGCACTTCCGTGGCCACGGTTCCCACCGGCGACCACCCCTACGGCGTCGCGCTCGCGGGCGACCGCCTCTACGTCAGCAACTGGGGCGGGGCCACGGTCAGCGAGTACCAGGTCGTGAACGGCATACCCGTACCGACCGGAGCCGCCCCGAATCCGGGCGGCTACACCGACGTCCACAAGGTTGTCAGCGCTCCCACCACGGCCGGGCGCGTCGCTCAGGTGGGATCCCACCCGACCGCGCTCGCCGTTGACAGCGCGCACCAGCGGCTCTACGTCACCGATGGCAACGACGACGCTGTCTCTGTCATCGACACCGTGGCGATGCGCGAGATCGCGCGCGTGCGCGTATCTCCGGCGCTGGCCGTCTCCACGCCGCGCAGCTCGGCGCCGGGGGCTCTGGCCTTTGACGGTGCTGGCCACCTGCTGGTCGCCAACGGAGGTAACAACGCGATCGCGGTGGTCGACCTCAAGCGGGCTGAGACGCGACCCGGCGCGGCGGTTCTCGGCTACATCCCGACCGGCTGGTACCCGTCAGCACTGGCCCTGGTCGGCGACCAGGTCTACTACGCGAATGCGAAGGGCGACGGTCCGGACAGTCTGAGCGCCGGCGGGACCGGCGTCCTCTTCGAGGGCCGAGGAGTACCGCCCCGGGGCACGCTGTGGCATGTGTCGCTGAGCTCCACGCAGCCCCAGCAGCTGGCTCGCTATACGTCCGCCGTCGTCGCGGACAACCGCTGGCGCAGCCTGCCCGGAAACGTGACCGCGGCCGGGACCCCGCTTGCCAACATCCACCACGTCGTTTTCGTGCTCCGCGAGAACAAGACGTACGACGAAGAGTTCAGCGACGTCCGCGGAGGCAACGGACAGCAGTGCCAGACGCGGGGCCAGGTTGCCACCTGGCACAGCGACACCCGAGCCTATACCTGCCCTGACGGCAAGCCGCCCCTCCTGATGTACGGCCGCGCCGTCACGCCCAACAACCACGCCCTGGCCCAGCGCTGGTCGCTCCTCGACAACTTCGACATCGACGCCGAGACGAGCATCATCGGCCACCAGTGGGCAACGGCATCCCAGCTCAGCGACTTCGCGCAGCGGACTTACGGCAGCACCGAAGGCTGGACGTCCCAGGAGCCCGGATTCGTGCCCCAGAACGGCACCCTCGACATCGCGACTCCAGGTGGCGGCTACCTGTTCACGAACATCGTCCGCTCTGGCCACAGCGCCCGCGTCTACAGCGGGGGCTATGACGCCACGCCGGTCAGCGCTCGCCCCGACAATGTGGCCGACATCGTCCGCTCGGACGATCTGCTGGTTCCGCTGGGAGTGGATAGCGGGCTTTACCCCGATACCGTCCGCGTGCAGGAGTTCGAGCGCGACGTCTCCCAGAACGGGCTGGCCGACTTCAGCTACGTCTGGCTGCCCGACGACCACACGGTTGGAGGGCTCCCCGGCAACCTGACACCGCAGTCACAGGTCGCCACCAATGACCTGGCGACCGGCCAGCTGGTTGACTTCCTGTCCAGATCGCAGTACTGGCACGACACCGCCGTCTTCATCGAGGAGGACGATCCGCAGGGCGGGCAGGACCACGTGAGCGGCTACCGCAGCATCTTCATGCTCGCCAGCCCGTGGGCCAAGAAGGGCTTCCACACCTCGCAGCGGTACGACATGTCGTCGCTACTGCGCACCATCGAGCTGATCCTCGACGTGCCGGCGATCAGCCAGAACGACCTGACCGGCCTGGCGATGACCGACCTCTTCACCTCGGAGCCGGACTTCACGCCTTACAGCGCGCTCACACCTGACGTGCCACCGACCCTGAACCCGCCGCAGGGGCCGTGGACCGCGTCCTCGCGGGCAATCGACTTCACGCGCGTCGACCCCCACGGTGACGGCGGCGAGGAGCTGAACAGGATCCTTCTCGAGATGGCGCGGGCGGGTGATCGCGGTCTGCCGATGAACGGGCGCTACGGCAGCAGCGTGGCCGAACAATGGGCCGCGCTGGTAGCGGCGGGCAGGAACTTCCGCTCGCTCTGGAGCTGACCGGCTAGCATGTCCAACTGTCTTGGCTGGCGATCGAGCGCCCATCGGATCGCGTATTCGCCCTTTGACGCTCGCGCTGGCCGCGGTCGTGCTTCTGAACTATGTGGCGCAGGTGCCGTATGACTGGCACCTCTACCGACTCCACCTCAATCCGGTTGGCGTCCTGCTGCTGTCGGCCACGCTCGCGTGGTTCCTGGTCGGCTTCGTCCTGCTGCTGCGTCACCAATCGCTCGGCTACTGGCTGACCCTCTCGTTCCTCGCCACCGACTTCACCTTCTACCTCTGGAATTCAGTGATGGGCACGGTCCACGGCTACGGCCCGGTCTATCACCTCACGCGAGTCACCGACCCGGTGCTCTGGACCGTGTTCCTGATCGGCTACATCAACTTCGTCGCCGCCGGCCTGATGCTCTGGCTCTTGGCCGGCGGTCACTGGCGCGGAGACCTGCGAACGAAGGCGTAAGCCGGCCCGGCTTCCAAGTCACAACCCTGGCCGCGCTCGACCTCCACGGATTTTCACGGGTCGCAGCGCCGGCGCGCGCTGATCTTCGCCGAATCCAGTTACGGATGTGGCGACGCTGCCGGTGAGAGCACAAAGAAGCGCCCGTCGTCGCAGAGCAGCCTGCGACTCGGGTCGGCCAGCACCTGGGCACGCCGCGTGTGGTCGACGTAGGACGGGAGCAGGGCCTGACGGTCGGCGACCAGGTAATCAGCCGGCCCGGACTTGGTCAGCTCATGTATGGACGCGCGCGAGGCCAGGCGGACGGTCAAAGGATCGTCGGCTGCCACCGGTGCCGAGGATGGCAGGCGACCGGCGCACACCTGCAGCCGCCCGAGCGCGCTCGGCCTGGAGAATGCGCCCGGGTCCGGGTTGCCGGGCGCTGGTGGCAGCGAGCCAAGGAGCAGGCCGAGGAACACGGGAGGTATCGCCAGTCCGATCACCCAACGACCGCAAGCGACGTCCCTCGCGGCTACCGCGGCCGCGACGAGCACCGGCACCAAAAGCGGCAGGGCGTACTGCAGGACCAGCAGCGGCTGCGGCGGATGGGCACTGAGCAGATTGGCCGCGAAGGGTGGGACCGCGAGCGTCAACCAGGCGGGCCGGAGAAGGGGCAGCCCGCCGCAGCAGGCCAGCATCACCAGCAAGGCCAGCCAGCCGGCCGGCTGCATCAGTGCGTGCAGCACCGCCGCCGGGGACGCGCCCGCGAGCCAGCTGTAGTAGTCATCCGTATCGACATGCCGGCCGGCGCGAACAAGTGGCATGACCAGGCCGACCACTACCACTCCCCACGCCACTCCCAGCGCAGCCAGCCACCGGCCGCGGCTCCGGCTCGCCGGCACCGTCGCCACCGCCAGTCCGATAGCCAGCAGGTTCCAGCCCTGATCCTCCTTGGCGCAGAGCGCCACCAGTGCCAGCGGCCAGCAGAGGAGGGGCCGGCCACGCAGGGCCGCCCAGCCGGCCAGCAGAGCGGCGCCGATTCCGATCGTCTCCGGATGAAAGTTGGCCCGCGTTGCCTCCTGAACGGCCGGCCAGAGCGGTAAAGGCAAGGCGAGCGCCGCGGCCACCAGCCGGCGTCCGGTCAGGGCACATATAAAGAGGTAGGCGGCCACCACCATCCCCGCGAGGGAAGCGGCCGCGAGAACACTGAGGACGCGAGGATCGGGCCAGGCCAACTCGATGACCGCCGGCAACACCAGCAGCGGTTCGAAGTGGAGTCCGAGGAAAGACCCGCCGCTCCAGCTCGAGACCAGACCATGACCGTGGTCGAGGTTCCAGACCAGCTGCTGGAAGAAGGCCTGGTCGTAGCCGAAGGTCGTGAGGCTGGCGTCCCTGACCAGGAGCAGCCGGCCGTACCAGACAGCCGTCAGCAGCGCGCCCGCCGCGACCACCATTGGCAGTGCCCTTTCTCTCAGGGCTGCGAGCTGTGGGCGCTGAAGGTCTACGCGGGCAGCCGGAACCAAAAGCGGTTCACGCCGGCCATCGAATCGGCGCCGACCTGGCCGCCGACGGCCTCCACCAGCTGCTTGACGATGGCCAGACCGATGCCCGCCCCGCCGGTCTCGACCGCGCGCGACTTCTCGACGCGATAGAAGCGCTCGAAGACGTGGGTCAGATCCGAGCTGGGAATGCCCGGTCCTGTGTTGGCGATCGAAACCAGGACCGATTCCGGCTCTTTGGCCGCGCCCACCCAGACGGTTCCTCCGCTGGGGGTGTACCGGCCGGCGTTCTGGAGCAGGTTGCCGATGACCTGGACGAGCGAGTCCGGGTCACCGTGGACCCGGAGGCTTGCCGGCAGGTCGACCTCCAGGCGCAGCTGCCGGTTACGAAAGCGAGGCCCGTTCAGCTCAAGGAGCGCCTTGACGATCGGCACCAGGTCGAGATCCTGGGCACCTGGTGCCGCGCCTTCCCCGCGGGCCAACACGTCCAGGGACCGCGAGAGCCGCATCAAACGTCCGACCTCCTCCCCGAGGGATGCGAAGACTTCAGGTCCGGGCGGTACGACGCCCTCCCGCAGCCCCTCCAGGTAGCCGTGCAGGCTGGTGAGCGGCGTCCGCAGCTCGTGCGCGAAGTTCTCGATCAGCTCGCGCCGTTCGCGCTCGTGGTTCTCGAGCGCGACGGCCATCTGGTTGAAGGAGTCCGCGACCGATGCCAGCTCCCGCGAATCGGAGCGCTCAACCCGGGCCCCGTAGTTCCCTGCCGCGACCTGTCGGGCCGCCCTCGCCAGCTCGCCCAGCGGGCGCTCGATCATCCGCCCGAATACGAGCGCCAGGCCCAGCGAGCCCGCGATCGCGAGCCCGGCGGCCATCAGGAGAACCCTGGTTACGGAGTCGTTGAACATCGCGTGCGAGACCTGAGCGGTGGCGCCGTGCGCGATCATCAGCCGGTCGAAGGTGGACTGGCCGATGAGCAGGACGCCGGCCGCGATCACCGCCACCGACAGCGTCGACACCAGCATTGCGGCCGCTGCCACCCGCGCGGCGAGAGTCCGGCGCTTCATCCCTCGCTCATGCTTCCGACAGCCGGTAGCCGACTCCTCTGACCGTCCGCACGTAGCGCGGATGGCGGGCGTCATCACCCAGCTTGAACCGCAGACGGCGCACGTACACGTCGATGCTGCGCTCCTGAATCACAGCTTCCGTGGCCGTCGGGAGCATCGCGTCCATCAGAGCGTCCCGTGTCAAGACACGGCCCCGGCCGTGCACGAGGGCATACAGGAGATCGAACTCGGCCGGCGTGAGCTCCAGTTCCTGGCCGCCGATCCAGGCCGCTCGCCTGGCTGGATCGACTGTCAGGTCACGGTGCCGGAGAGCCTGTTCGGATCGGAGAGGGCGCACCCGCCTGAGCACCGACCTGACGCGGGCCACCAGCTCGGCGGGGGCAAAGGGCTTGGGGATGTAGTCGTCAGCGCCACCCTCGAGCCCGGACACCCGCTCCGGCGTGCCGGAGAGCGCGGTCACCATGATGATCGACACTTCGCCCTCCTCGCGAGCGATCCTTGCGACCTCGCGCCCGTCGAGCTCGGGCAGCATCAGGTCCAGGACCACGAGCTCCGGCGAGAGCTCACGAATCATCCGCAGCCCGGTGAGGCCGTCGGCTGCCACCGCCGTCCGGTAGCCGGCCCGGACCAGGTAGGCCTCGATGAGGCGCGCGATCTTGGGATCGTCCTCGATGATCAGGATCAGCTCGGGAGGCGGGCCGCTCATGCGCTCGCCGCCAGGCCCGTCAACCGCGGCCGCGAGGGGTGCGAGGAGCGGGTCAGGAATTCGAGCCACGAACGCAGGATGCGCACGCGGCTCGTGCGCGCCCCGGCCAGGGGTGCGACCGGATCGAGCGTGAGGAGTACGGCGGTCGCCGTGCCTGCGGGCCACTGGTGGGCATAAGCCGTAACGGTCCCCGGCGGCTGCGCACCGCTGATGCGGACGTCGGGCAGGCGCCAGGAGCCCGGAGCGGCAGCACAGGAGGCGGTGAAGCGCCGCTGCACCACGGCTGCCGCGGCACGCACCGCAACCTGGCTGGTGAACTCTGCTGTCAGGCAGAGCTGGCTTGTTCGGCCGCCCAGCGATCCCAGCCGGGGCATCACGCCCTCCACCCGAGAGAGCCTCATGGAGGCGCCAAGATCCGCCATTGCGGCGGCGAACTCGCCAAGGTTGCGGTGCGAAGCCGCACGATCCGAGTACATGCGATAGGTCAGTGTCGGCCTCCTGGCTGCCAGGTAGGTGGCGTCCTCCTCGACGGTGTAACCGGTCGCGCCTCCGGCAGCGACGAGCTGGTCCAGGTGCTCTCGAATCACGACGCGACCTGATGCACCACGCGGTGCTTGCGGAGCCGCGCCAGGGACTCCGCGAACCGCTCCGCAACGGGCCCTTGGGTCGCCAGCCAGTCGACATACGCCGGCAAACCTTCAGCCAGCTCTACCGTCGGGAAGTAGCCCGCCGACTCGGCGAGGCTGATGTCTGGTGTCAGCGCCCTCATCTCGCCCGGCCGGTAGGCTCCCGGCAGCTCGGGCTCAATCCTCACCTCCAGGACTTCGGCGAGCATGCCGGCCAGGTCGCGGATGGCGGTGGCGGTGCCGGTCCCCACGTTGACGGCGAGCCCGTCGAGTGCGTCCGACTCGGCAGCCAGCACGCAGGCGCCGGCCACATCAGAAACGTGGCAGAGATCGCGCGTCTGCTCGCCGTCTTCGTAGATCACCGGAGGCATTCCGTTGAGCAGGCGCGTGCAGAAGACCGCGATCACTCCCGTGTAGGGGTTGTGGAGCGATTGGCGCGGCCCGTAGGTGCAGGCGAAGCGCAAGGCCACCGCCGGGATCCCCACCTGGCGCGACCAGGCCAGGGCCAGCCGCTCCTGGTCGAGCTTGCTCAGGGCGTAGACGGTCTCGCCGCCGGTCGGCGCACGTTCCGGGGTCAGGGCCGGGGTGGCATGCTCGGCGCAGACCGGGCATGCGACCGCGAAGTTGCCGGCAGCGAGCGCGTCGAGACTCCGGCGCGGCGGGAACTGAAGGTCATGCGCTGCACAGCGGACGGCGCCCTCGACGTAGACCGCCTGCGACGAGGCGACCACCACCTTGCGCACGGGCAAGTTGCGGTCGCGGATGGTTTCCAGCAGGCGGGCGGTGCCCACGCTATTGACGTCCAAGAACTTCGCGATCTCCGGCATGTAGCCCCCGTAGGCGGCGAGGTGGAAGACCGTGTCGACGCCCACCAGCACGTGCCCGAGGGTGTCGGCGTCACGGACGTCCGCGCGGACGAACTCGGCCGCGGGGTTGATCCAGCGCGGCAAGCGTCCGCCGTGGGTCTGCGGCTCGAGATTGTCGAGAATCCGCACCCGCCAACCTTCTGCGATAAGGCGGTCGACGAGGTGAGACCCGATCAAGCCCGCGCCGCCGGTGACCAGCGCCTGCTTACGCAACTCGCACAGGCACCTGGTCGAACCCGGTGGCTCCGCTGGGGGCGATCCCCTGGACGCGGCTCGTCTGCACGACCCCGCTGCCGTCGTACGCGCGCACGGCGAGCGTGGCAGAACCGGTGGCTCGTGGCGTCCACGGCGCCGACCAGAGCACCCACGCGGTCGGGCCACTGCTGTACTCGATGCGGGCCGGCATCCAGCTGCTGCCCCCGTCGGGGCTGATCTCGACGGCGCTCACGCCGCGGTCGCCGGCGAAAGCCACGCCCTTTACGAGCACCGGCGCGTCCGCGCGCAGGACCGTGTTCGCCGCCGGCTGATCGATGACCGACGTCGTACTGACGTAACCGGCCCGCCATCCCTGGGTGCCGTAATAGCCCTCCTCAGTCTTATCTACAACCGAGATCCGGGTCAGCCACTTGGCGCTGGCCTCGCCGTAGGCACCCGGCACAACCGCCCGCGCCGGGCCGCCGTGCGTGCGATTGAGGGACTCGCCGTTCATCGCGTACGCGACCAGGACGTCATTGCGCAGGGCTCGATCGATCGGCAGCGGATATAGGTAGCCGTCGGCTCCCCACAGCTCGACCATTCGGCCGCCTGGCCGGGGCTGGGCGCGCTGCAGGAGAGACTGCAGCGTCGGACCGGTCCAGATCGCGTTGCTGAGCAGGCCGCCGGCAACGCCGTTGCTGATGCATTCGAGCGTCGTCTCCTGGCGGCTCGGTCCCATGGCGCGCAGCTGGTCGAGGGTGAGCGTGTAGGGCCGCTCCACCGCGCCCCGGACTTCCAGACGCCAGAGCGCGCTGTCGACGCTGGGGTCGATCAGGTTCTTGGTGACGATGTAGAAGTCGTTGGCCGGCGTCAGGGGCTGGCGCCCGGCCGGACCTGGAAAGAAGCGCGTGCCGTCGTAACCGAAGGTCGAGTCCGCGCTCAACCGAGAGGCGAGGCCTCCGGTGGCGGCCAGCAGGACCAGGCCGGCAGCGCTGAGAAGCAGACCGCGTCGGCCGCTGTCGACGGCAACCGGATCGCTGGCGGCAAGCGGCCGCAGGCGGCCGATGATGAAGGCCGCCAGCGCCACCGTCCCGATCAGCGTGACCGCTGTGACGATGACGGCGAAAGTCCGGGGGATGCCGATGTAGTTGGCGACCAGAGCCGGCCAGAGCACCGCCAGGAGAGCCCCTGTCAAGACGGCCAGGACACCCAGGGCGACCCACTCACCACGCGACTGCTGGCGCAGCAGCTCCCAAACTACTCCGCCCACGACGCCCGCCACGATTACGCCCGCAAAGCCGCCCCAAAAGGCGAGCTCCTTGGCCATCACCGGGCCGCCCAAGCGCACGAGCAGGTCGAGAAACGTGTTCACGGGGACCAGGGGGAGAAAGCGATCCCCGAACAGCTCGGAGGGCAGCGATATGCCGGCGGCGATGCGCAGGATAGCTTCCACCAGCGCTACCGCTCCGCCCGCGACCAGGCCGGCCAGAACGGCTTGCGGCAGCCGCCCGCGCAGGCTCATGGCACCGGTGCGAGCAGCCGCTGCAGGGCTGCGGAGGTGGCCGGCAGGTCAGTGCGCCGAGCGGCTTCGCGGGCCAGGAGCGCGAGATCGGCCGGTGTGTCGACGTCGAACTCGCTCGGCAGCAGCGCCCAGGACAGGCCGAGGCGGCGCGCCCGGCGGAGACACTCGTCGAGGGCCGACCTGGTGCTCATGGCAACGCCTGTGAAGACGTCATGGAAGGAACTCATGCCTACCAGGTAGTAGCCGCCGTCGAAGGTGGGGCCGAAGACGAGATCGTGCGTTCGCAGCGCCTCCAACGCTTGGGCAACCCGGTCTGGTTCGAGCTGCGGCGAGTCGGTCGCGGCGAGCACCACCGGGCCTTCGGCTTCCGCGGCCCGCGAGCGGAAGAAGTTGGCCTGGCGCTCGGCCCAGCTGTCACCCCGCTGAATCTCGACGCGACTTGCCTCGAGCCCGGGCCACGGCGCCGGCGCCACATACCAGGAGACCCGGAACGGAGCCCGCTTGAAGCGGGTCGCGAGGTCGGCCAGAAAGGCGGCGTAGAGGGTTGTGGCAGCCTGCGCGCCAATGGCCGCCGCGAGGCGCGTCTTGACCTGGCCCGCGACCGGCGCCTTGGCAGCGAAGAAGTTGCTCACGCCCGTACCTCGACCGGCCGCCACCGTGCGTAGCGCGCCGCCGTCCAGAGGATCCGGACGCCCGCCCGCAGGCTGCCAGAGACCGTTCCGCTGACCTTGGAAACGCCCACTCGCCGGCGGTGGCCGACAGGCACTTCCAGGTACCGGTATCCGGCTCGCAGTGCCTTGACGGTCATCTCCGTCGACCACCCGTAAGTCCGGGCGGCGGGCTGCAAAGCGAGCAGCTGGTGGACGGCGATGGCGCGCATCGGCCCCAGGTCCGTCACCTTGCGGCCGCAGGCGAAGCTGATGAAAGCGGTCGCGACCCGGTTGCCAAAACGCTGTAAGGCCGTCATCGAGCCCGTCTCCCGCTGGCTCCGGGCGCCGACGACCAGGTCGGCGACGCCCGATTGGATGGGCGCCGCGACGGCGGTTACGTCCTGCGGCCGGTCGGCGCCGTCGCCGTCCAGAAAGACCGCGATTCCGTCGCCGGCGGCAAGCAGGCCGGTCAGGCACGCGCGGCCGTAGCCGCGAGCGGGCTCGGCGACAACCTCGGCGCCGGCGGCGCGCGCCACCTCGGCCGTGCGATCACGCGATCCGTTGTCGACCACGATTACGCGGTCGCGGTCGTGATCGAGAGTCGAACGGAGCTCTGTTACCAGCCGCCCGATGGCCCCTTCCTCGTCGAGGCAGGGGATGATCACGCGGAGCCGTGTGTCCAGGATCACGGGATCACAGATAGCGGTCGACTGTTACAGCCTGATTACACGCCGCCGCGGATCCG
>CAZXGB010000084.1:11188-12514 GCA_964640005.1 uncultured Actinomycetes bacterium
GGATCACAGATAGCGGTCGACTGTTACAGCCTGATTACACGCCGCCGCGGATCCGGTTCCCTCAGGTCGAGATCACCTTGTCCGCGGCCACGCAGTGCTCGGCGAACTCCTTCGGGTTGGTGAACTTGGCGTTCTTGCCTTCCAGATCGGCCTCGGCCACCCCACGGGCGAC
This sequence comes from uncultured Actinomycetes bacterium, assembly GCA_964640005.1. GTDB lineage: Bacteria > Chloroflexota > Dormibacteria > Dormibacterales > Dormibacteraceae > CAZHAC01. The sequence continues at coordinate 11,361 of CAZXGB010000084.1, forward strand.
GCTGCACCCCCCTCAAACGAAGAAGTTGACACCTTTGCCGACCACGTCTCGGAGCACCTCCCCAACGTTCGGCCAGCCGACCGGGTTGAGGGCGTTGGCAATCGTGTCGCGCATCAGGTAAACGGCCTCGCCGACCAGGAAGACCTCCCCCTGGTGGCCCGCCTCGACGGCTCCGCGGGCACTCAGCAGCGGCAGGACTGCGCGGGTCGGGTCGTCAGAGCCATAGCTGCCGACGTAGAGAAGCGTCGCCATTCCTACACCCCCTTTGGAACGGACCTGCTGCGAGTACAGCAGTTGGTCTCAATGCTGTCAACGAGGGGCTTCGACAGCCCGGCTCGAGTGGCTCGACCCGGTGCAACTACCATGGCGAGGTGACTCAAGCGGGTTCTTTCGAGGAGACCATCGCCTTTCTGGAGAGGACGCCGCGGACGGTTCAGGCACTGCTGTCGGGCTTGCCCGAGAGCTGGTTGGGTGAGCCCGACGTGGCCGGGGGTTGGACGCCGCGGGACGTGGTCGGGCACCTGATCTCAGCCGAGCTGGCGAACTGGATTCCGCGCACCGAGACGCTGATGGAGCATGGGACAAGGCGCGCCTTCGACGGCTTCGACCGTTTCGCGCACGTGGAGCGGGATGCGGGAGCGACACTCTCTGAGCTGGTTGAGCGGTTCGCCATTCTGAGAGCCGGAAACCTGGCGCGGCTGCGGGAACTGGTCCCATCCGAGGCGGACCTGGATCGGGTTGGACGGCACCCGGAGTTCGGCGAGGTGACGCTCCGGCAGTTGCTCTCGACATGGGCCGTCCACGACCTCGACCACCTGCAGCAGATCCTCTCGTCTCTGGCCGCAAGCCGGGACGACGCGGTTGGGCCCTGGAAGGCCTACCTCGGCATCCTCCTCCGCCGGGACGCGTCACCGCCGGCCGGCTAGCTCGGGTCGTTTAGCCCTGGTTCGTGCCCGGACGGACCAGGCCGTTCTCGTAAGCGAACACCACCGCCTGGACGCGATCCCGCAAGCCGAGCTTGGCCAGCACGCGTCCTACGTGCGTCTTGACGGTGGACTCCCCGACGTGCAGCTCCGCGCCCAGCTCGTCATTGCTGAGGCCGCGCGCGATCAGGATGAGCACCTCGCGTTCGCGCTCGGTCAGCGTCGACAGCA
>CAZXGB010000085.1:0-12507 GCA_964640005.1 uncultured Actinomycetes bacterium
ATCATCGGCGCCTACCACGTCTTTCTGGCCCTGACCAGGATGGGCTTCCTGCCGCGCCTCCTCGAGCAACGCAACCGGCTCCGGCAGACACCCCACTGGGCGGTCGTGGCCGCGGTCTCAGTGCCGATCGCGGTGGTCATCGCCGCCAAGGGCAGCGTCGATCTGCTGGGCGACCTCTACGCGTTCGGCCTCTTGGGAGCGTTCACCCTCACCTGCGCCGCGCTCGACGTCGTGCGCGCGCGGGATCGCATAAAAGACGTGACGCCGATACAGAAGGCGGGCTTTGCGCTGGGCGTGCTCACAACTCTGGCCGTCCTCGTCGCCTGGTGCGTCAACCTGGTCGCAAAACCGCATGCCACTGCGTTCGGCGGCGGCCTGACCGTCATCGGACTCGCAGTCGGATTCGGTACCTACTACTACAACCGTCACCGGCGGCCGGCGGTGTTCCCGGTCCCTTACCGGCGCGCCTCCGCTGCCATCCGGCAGGCTTTCCAGCGCCGGCCCGCGGACGTTCTGGTGATCCTCCCGCACGACCCCGAGGACGCCCAGGTCGTGATCAAAGAGGGCATCCGCATCGCCGGCAACAGAAGTGTGGTCTTCCTCTACCGAGGCAGCGCGGAGGGCCCTGTCCGGGCCGAGCTGCTGGAGGTCGCCGACCCCTACCTCAAGGACTACCAAGCGCAGGATGCCTTCGCTCGAGCCGAGAGGATCGCCCGCAAAGCCGGCGTGTCCAGCCGGCGCTACGTGTATGTCTCGGGCAGCCATCCTCGCGACGTCGTCGGCGACGTCTGGCGCGAGATCCACCCCCGGGAGACGGTGGCCAGCGAGACCGACTTCGACGTTCTCCCGCCGATCGCCCTCGACCGAGTCCGGCGTCACCGAGTCGACGGCCAGACGGTGCTCCATATGTTCACCGGCCGGCTCCCAAAGGCCGCCGGCGAGTAGACAACCGTCAGCTGAAGCCGGTGACCGAGCCGGTGAGCTTGCCGCCGCGCTGGGACAGGCAGGAGCCCATCTGGTCCTCGAAGGAGCTGAGGCTCCAGTCAGCGTTCAGCGTCGCAGTCGACAGCTGCATGCCGAGCTGGACGCCCATGGCGATCCACTTCAGCGCGTAGGTCGTCTTCGAGGCGTCGGAGATAGCTCCGGCGTTCTGCTGTGAGAAGGCGCGGATGGAGTCCACGCGCTGAGCGAGACCGCCCAGCACGCCCTCGCCCTTCACCGTCTTGGCCGCCGTGTCGGCGCCGCCGGCCGCCGACGACGTGTAGCCGCCGGCCTGCGTCAGTGAGTCGGTGGGCGCGTAGGTGCTGCCGTTCGATAGGCCCCACGTACCGAGGCAGTCGAGCGGCCCCGTCAGGGTTGCGGAGAGGTCGTTCATGATCGTCCCAAGCTGCGCTGCGTAGGGCACGCCGGCGGAGCCGAGCGTGCTCCCGATCGTGCCGACCAGGCCGATCAGGCCCGCGCTCGTGAAGTTGATGACGTAGTCGGAGAGGGCCGTGGCGATGCCGCCGAGGGTCGCCTTGCCCACGGCGCTCATGTAGGTGGCGAAAGCGGAGCCGCTGGCCAGTGGGTGCTGGAGGTCGTCGTTGTAGAGCGCGTGCAGGACCTTGTTCGAGTTCATCGTTACGACGCCGATGGCGTCGGTGCTGCTGTCGGCCCCCGACCAGCCCTGGAACGTCTGCTGTGATCCGTGATCGGCCGCCTTCAGGGCGACCACCGTTCCCGCCAGGTACATGTTCTGCGACGCCGGGTAGCCGGGGCAGTTGGGGGAGTCGGACCGGATCGAGTCATCCGGGCCCGCGCTGCTGCTGGTGTAGGTGTCGTCGATGGAGAGCGAGTAGCACGCGCCGTTGAACACTGCGTCCAGGTTGAGCGGCGAGCTCACCACAGCCCGGACGGTCGTGCCGGTCCCGGATGCGGAGCCCGCCCAATGGTCGAACGTGTAGCCCGGCCGAGGCGACTCAGTGGCCGAGATCGGACTGCCGGGGATGAAGGTCGAGGGCGCGATCGGACAGGCGCCGGCCGCCGACCCAGAGTCGAGACTCACCATCGGCAGCGGCGGTCCGAACGGCGTGCCGTTTGGCGTCCGGCCCTCCTGGGTCACCGCGACCGGGAAGCAGAACCAGGCCTGGTAGCCCATGACCACGCCGCCCTTGCCCGCGTCAGGCAGGGTCATGCCGAGCTGGGTGGCCGGAGTGGACCCGCTCGGGAGCTTGGAGCCATCCTGGTCCAGCGGTCCGGTCGTGCTCGCGGTAAAGCTGTTGAGGGTGCCGTCTGCGTTCAGGCGCAGGCGCCGGCCCATGAACCCGGCCACTATGCCGGGCACCGTGGGGTTGGCGGTGACGACCACGGTCGAGCCTGCCTCGTAGAGCTGGGGCGGGCAGTAGCCGTGCCCCGGCCGGTGCTCGGGCGTGGTGGCGTCGACGGTGATCGTGCCGTAAGGGGACGACGGGACGGCGCCCGTCCACCCACGCTGCAGGGTCGGCAGGTCGAAAGTGGTGCTGCCGAGCTCGAGCGGCACCGGGTAGCAGCTGTTGGGCGGTCCGAAGGTGGCCGTCAGGTGGTGGTTGGCCCGGCCGTCAAGGGTGACGGTGGAGGGTCCGCCGGTCGGCGACAGTGCTGGCGTCAGCCCGCTCGCCGTGTCGCCACGCCAGGTGTAGAACTGCAGCCCGGTGGCGGCGGTCGCCGTCACCGTGGCGGGGCCGGCGTACCAGTCGCGCAGGGGATTGCCGTAGATGTCGCTGCATGGCGTCCCTGAGATCGTCACCCGGCCCGCCGGGTAGACGAACTGGCCGCCGACCCGCAGCGGGTCCTGCGGTGTGATGTCAGTCGAGACCTGCCGGCAGCGGGCGACCGCGACGGAGATGGCGTCGTCGCCATGGACGACCACGTGGAAGTAGCCGGCCGGAGCGCGGGGCACCGTCTGAAGGCCGCCGGTGGCGTCCGCGCCGGTGAGGGACTGGCCGGTGACGAGATAGGAGGGATCAGCGATGGTGCGCGCCCCAAAGCCGAGCTCGACCCCGGTGATCGTCGGTGAGATGTGGACGCTCACGTCGTCGGCAAAGTGATAGCCGGGACTGCCGTCGGGCCGCGTGCAGGTGGGCGGGCTGAGGCTGACCAAGCCGCCGCCCGGCTGGCTGAACGTTGAGGCCAGCGCGTAGCAGGGGCGGGCCAGGAAGGGCCGGAGCTCCAGCTGTGGGACGACCGTGAAGGTGTAGGCCGCCGTGTTCGAGCTGCCAGATGGGTAGGCCGACCAGCCCGCGAACTGGAACAGGCCGAGAGTGCCGTCGGTGTAGTCCTGGCCCTGAACCGTCACCGTCTCGCCGTCGTGGAAGGGCAGCATCACGTTATGCGTGGCGGGGTCCTGCGAGATGGTGCCGCAGTCGGGGTTGGTCGTCGGGTACCACTGCGCGTGCTGGACGTAGTCGACGACCACGGTGTCGCAGAGCCAGCCGAAGCGACCGATCAGCTGCGTGTCTTTAGTGACGGTCAGCATCAGGTAGGAGTCGGAGGTCGGGTAGCCGTCGAAGTTGAGGAAGGTGTGATGAGATGCCGGCTGCGGAGCGACCAGCACCTGGTCGCCGTCGGCGTACCCGCGCCCGGCCGCGCAGTCAGGCGCCGGGAAGAGCTCGATGCTGCCGAAGCTGGAGGGGGAGGAATCGGCCCCGAAGAAATGGCAGGCGAGCGCGGTGCCGCTCAGCAGCTGGCTGGTCGGGGCATAGGTCGAGTCGCCGGAGTAGGCGACGGTGATCGTCTGGGCGCCGGCTGCGGGGATCACGACGTCGCAACTGCCGCTCAGCGGCTGGTTTCTACAGCCAGTGAGGTTGGAGTTGAGGACGTTCACGGTGCCGGTCGGAGCCGGCGTGCCGTAGGGCATCGACCAGGAAACCGTCAGCGTGTTCCCGGCGATCCAGCGAGCGTCTGGCACGGTGCTCACCAGGAGGATCGGGGGCGCGCGCAGGACGTCGAGCGTGATCGAGTTGGAAGCAGGCGCGAAGGTGGTGTCGCCGGCGAAGCTGACGCTGATCACCTCAGGGCCGGCCGTCGGCCATGACATCCAACAGCCGCCAGCCGCGCCGCCAGTGGTGGGGGGACAGGACGTCTGCGTGCCGCTGCTGATGGTCGTGGCGCCTGTGACGGCCCCGGTGGCGCCGTCGGTGGCGGTAATGGAGAACTGCACGAACGTCGACTGCCCGACCACGGGTGAGGCAGGGGTGGACGTGAGCGTGATCGTGGTCGGGTGGGCGGCCACGGTGATGTTGGTGACACCGATGCCGGAGGCGAAGCCGGTCGCGCCTGAGTAGACGGCGCTGATGCTGTGTTTCCCGGCAAGGAAGGTCGCCGTGCAGGTCGCGAACCCCGAGTTGAGGATGCCGATGCACGATGGCGGCGCGGCGCTGCCGTCGTAGAAGGCGACCGTTCCGCCCGTGACGGTTACGCCAGGAGCGCCGGGCGCCGAGACAAGGGCGGTCAGAGCCAGCGGGCCGGCGAGGGGGACAGAGTTGACACCCGCCACCACGTTGGTGGTGAGCTGGACCACGGGGAGCGTGTGCCGGACGGCGGTGCTGGCGAAGATCCCGTCGGAGTCGGCGAAGTCCGCCTCGATCTGGAGAGTCGCCAGTGCCGGCCACGTGTACGTGATCGAGGCCGTGCCGTTGGTGGGGTCGACGGCGTGGGACCCCAGCAGGATCCTCCCGCCGCTGGTCTCGTAGAAGCTCACCATCCCCTGCGGCGCATGGCCGTTAACCGGCGTCACGGTCGCCGTCAGCGTGAACGGAACCCCGGTACCGGCGGGGTCGGGGGAGCTGGACAGGCTGAGCCGGGGGTCGGCCCCATTGATAGTGAAGTAGGTGAAGGCCTGCTCCGGAAGCGCGGCGTAGTTGGCGCTGCCCGCGTAGCTGGCGCTGAAGCTATGGGTACCGACCGCAGGCGCGGTGATCGTCCGCGTCATGACGCCTGCGGCGTCGACAACATCCATCGGCAGGGCGACACCGTCGATGTACGGGGTGACGAAGCCCTGCGGGATATCTGTCGCGCTCAGGCCGCTGAGGGTTATCGTGAGCGTCACGGTCCCGAAGTAAGTGCCCGGGTTCGGTGAGACCGAGAGGCGCAGCTGCGGAGTGGCCGGCGACATGACGAGCGAGAGCATCTGCCCGCTGGCCTGGAACTCCGGCGTCGCGTCGAAGACGGCGAAGACCTGTGTCGTGTTGCCGGGGATCGTGCTCGAGGTCACACTGGCGTTGCCGGAGGAGTCGAGGCTGACGGTCCCGATGAGGACATTGCCGGGCAGCGCCGTGAAGGTGACCGGACCGCTCACCGGTGCCCCGTCGAACGACGTCACGTGGGCCTGGATGGTCACCGGCGAGCCGTACACCTGGGTGCCGCTCGCGCTCGCCGTCAGCTGGGTCGCCTCCGCGCCGACGGTGAAGGCGATCGCCGCCGAGCCGGAGGTGGCATAGGAGCCGTCGCCGGGATAGGTGGCCGACCAGGAGTGCAAGCCGGGGCTGGGCAGCGTGACCGTCCAGGTGGCGACGCCCGAGCCGTTCAGAGTCGCTCCGCCGAGGTCGGTGGTGCCGTCGAAGAACTCAGCACTCCCGGTCGGCACGCCACCACCCGGGGCGACCACGGCGACGGTAGCTGTGAGCGTCACCGTCTGCCCGTAGGACGAGGCCGTCGCCGGCGCGGCTGCCAGAGCGGTGGTGGTCGCGGCCGGGGACACGGCCACTGCGGCGCCCGATGAGACGCTCGCCGCGAAGCCCGCCCCGGGCTCGTAGGTGGCGGTGATCGAGTGATGACCGACGCCGAGGGCGGCCGTCGTGGTGCTCGCGCTGGCCGTGCTACCGGTGCCAGCGGTAAGCGCGATCAGCTGCGAGAAGCCGGCGCCGTCCGAGAAGAGGACCGACCCAGCCGGCGACGCCGGCGTCCCCCCGCCCGCCGTGACGGTGGCGGTCATGGTCACCGCCTGGCCAGTGACGGTGCTCGCGCTCGAGGCCTGGAGGGCGGTGGTGGTAGGCGCGGTCGACACCGTCACGGCGGCGCTGCCGTCTGAGGAGGACGCGAAGCCAGTGCCGGGCGTGTACACCGACGTGTAGGTGGTCGCGCCGAGCGGGGGCAGGGCGACCACCGTGGAGGCCTGGCCGCCGCTCAGCGGCACCGTCGCGAAGGTTGTCCCGCCGGCCTTGAAATCGATGCTTCCGGTCGGGACCGCCGCCGTCCCGCTCGCGGTCACGGTCGCCGTAACCGTGACCGGCTGGCCGTAGACCGCGGCCGTCGAGCTCGCCACCAGCGATTGGCTCGTGGTCGCGGCGAGGACGGTCAGGGGCGCGCTCCCGGTGCTCGGCTGGTGGTCGCTATCCCCGGAGTAGCTGACGCTGACCGTGCCCGTCCCGGGGGCGAACGTCGTGCCCGCGCAGCTTGCCTGACCAGCAGCGTCCAGCCCGACCACGAAGCTGTTGGCGCCGAAGGTACAAGCGACGGTGCCACTGGGGGTGCCTGTCGGGCTGGTAACGGTGACGGCGACCACCGGCGTGCCGTAGACCGCCGGCGTCGTCACGGTCGCGGTCGTCAGCGTGGTGTCACGGACGTGCTGGACAAGCACGCTCGAGGTGGCAGTTCCGTGCGTGGAGTCGCCGCCATAACTGGCCGTGATCGAGTGCTGGCCCGGGGCCAGGGAGCTGGTCGTGAAGGTCGCGCTGTCGCTGGCGACGGGCACCGACCCGAGCACCGTCGTGCCGTCGGCGAAGGTGATCGTGCCCGTGGCGGTGTTGGGCGGATTCGAGCTGAGGCTGGCGGTGAAGGTGACATTGGCCCCGACGTCGGCCGGATTGAGCGAGGAGGCGACCGAGATCGTGCTCAGGGAGCCGAGCACGGTGACGGATACGCCGCTCGAGGTGGTGGCGGAGTAGCCGTTGGTCTCGCCCGCGTAGTACGCGGTCAGCGTGTGGGGCCCGATGGCGAGGACGGCGCCGAGCACCGCGGTGTGGCCGCTCAACGTAACCGTGCCGAGTGCGGTCGTGCCGTCGTAGAAGGCGACGTTGCCCTGCGCCTCCGTGCTCTCGTACACGGGCGTGACGATGGCTGTCATCGCCGTCGTCTGCCCGAAGTTGTAGGTCGACTGGTCGGTCGTCAGCGTGACCGTGACGTCGGGTTGGAACTGGTAGGCACCGGAGTCGCAGGCGCTCGCGGGCCGGGCCACGCCGCGCTGGTCGGTCGCCGGGCAGTTGCTCGCGCTACCACGGCCGATGGCGGCGCTGCCGGGTAGGAGCGCGATCGTCTGTGTGGCGCCGCCATGCAAGCCGAGGTTCTGCTCGAAGCCACCCGCGGTCTGGTACGGCGTCGGGCCCCCGCAGCTGCCGTCGGAGTCGGAATTGCCGCCGGCCGTGAGGCTTGTCCCGTACCCGAAGCAGTCGCCGTTGCCGTTGCCCTGGAGCAGGCTGTTGTAGAGGGTCAGCGGCGCGCTGAAGTAGACGATGCCCCCACCGGTGCTCTCGACGACGGTGAGTCCGTTGCCCGTGAAAGCGCCGTTCACCAGGATCGCGCCCCCGGCGTTGCGTCCGGGGCCCGGCCCGCCGTTGAGTACGAAGGTGCTGTTGGTGGCGTGCACGCTCTCGGCGGCCGTAATGGCACCGCCCCCCGTTAGCGCGCCGTTGTTATAGAAGGTCGAGGCGGTGATCGTCGTCAGGCCTCGGTTGAGGAGGGCACCGGCGGCGTCACCATGGTTGCCGGAGAAGGTCACATTGGTGAAGCTGGCGTTGCCGCCGCCGCTCGTGAACCCGCCTGCCAGGCCTGTGCCCGAGCCGGCACTGCCGCTCTCGATGGTCAGGTTGCTGATCGTCACCGCGTTAAACGACGTCTCGAACACCGGCACCGAATTCCCGCCGCTGATCGCGATCGTCTGGCCCGCACCGTCGATCGTCTCGCTCCCCGTCAGGTTGATCGGGGACGAGAGCGTGATCGTGCCCGAGACGGAGAAGTTGATCGTCGTGGCTCCGCTCTGCAAGTTCGCCTGGGTGACCGCGTCCCGCAGCGAGCCGGCCCCGCTGTCGTTGAGGTTGCTGACCGTGAACGTCGAGGGCGACGCCGGCTGGGCGGCCATCCGGAGCGCGGGCCGCGGAGCGCTTGCCACGCGGGGTGGACTCGCCGTCCGCGGCGCACTGGCGGGGGCCGAGGTCGCCGCGTAGACCGCTGGCGTGCCACTCCAAGTGAGCATGCCGGCCAGGAGCGCCGCCACCGTCACGAGCGACCGCTGCCCGGCGCCCGCGCGAGCCAGCAGAGGAGCCGCCGCAGGCGCCGCCCGCGGGCTCGGCGGCGCCGGCGCACGCACTTCGCCCGGCAGTTCGGGGCGGTGGTCCAAGCGCAGGTAGAGTGCGGTCAGAGCCACTGCCGGTACCTGCGAGATCGCGATCGAGATGACCAGGAAAAGCCCCGCATCGAGGGCAGGCCCGGCGCCTCGCCGGGCTGGGTCGACGAGCGCGCCCGCGGCGGCCGCGAGCAGCGCCGAGAGGGCCGTCACGAGGAGGATGGCAGCGGCGATGCCCGCCAGCGTCAGCGCGGTGGCCCACCAGCGGCGGCGGACGAGCCGGCGGCTGGCGGTGAGAGAGCGCAGGGGGCCGAGGCCGTCGACTGCGACCGCGGGGAGGGCGAGTGCCGCGCTGACGATGACCTCGACGAGCATTCCGAAAGGCAGACCGAGCACCATCAACCAGCCCGCGAGCGCTCGGCGGCCGGGACTTCGGAACCACATGACGATTCCCGCGACCGCAGCCGGCACGCCGATCGGGGCCAGCAGCAGCAGCGGCACGCTGAGCACCGCGAGCAGCGTGGCCAGGACGCCGAGGGCCAGGTAGGCGAGGATGAGCGCAGCCAACCGGCGGCCAGCTCGCGCGAGTGCCGAACGGGCGGAGTCGAGTCCGCCGGCCAGGACGGCAGCAGTGAGCACCGCAGCGGCCCCGAAGCCGAGCGCAAAGGCGGTGCCTTCCAGGAGCGTGCGGACCGCCGCTGTCTCCGCGCCCATAAGGCTGTACTGGTGGGCTGGCGCGACACCGTGCAGCCAGCCGAATTGCGCGGGGAGAACCAGGCGAGCGAAGGCGGCCGCCGCCATGTCCGCGAGGGCACCGGCGAGTGCGGCCACGAAGGAGACCGCGAGTAGGGCCGGCCAGGCGCGCTCCAGCGCGCGGAGGGTCAGGCGAGCGGTGTCGGCGGCAACTGCTGCGGGCGCGTCAGGACGCGGGGCACCAAACGACCGGGACGACCCCAATTGACTCTCCCTCCTTACCCGGCAGCGCCGGTGAAGGGCGAGTATACGGTGAGGCCGCCGCGCCCGACCCATCTAAGAGCTCGTTCGCGTCAGGTAAGGGGCCGAGTGATCGTATGGCTCAATTATCGAGACGCAGAGCGACGTGCTTCTCGTCGCTCACGTGGTCACCCCAGGTCGCCGCGTATGTTCTCGGCATGGCCGTCACTTACGTCTTCGCCGGCATTCCGGTCGCCGACCGGGACGCAGCCGCCGGCTGGTACGAGCGGCTCATTGGGCGGCCGCCCGATCTTGTCCCGAACGACGACGAGGCAGCATGGCGGCTGACGGAGACAGGCTGGATATACATCGTCGTCGATGAACACCGCGCCGGCTCGGCGCTGAACACGCTACTTGTCGATGACCTCGACACGTTCCTGGCCGGCCTCGCAGAGCGCGGCATCACGACCAGTGCCGTCCGAACCATTGGCGATGGCGTGCACGTGACGGTCGTCACAGACCCCGACGGCAATCGCCTCCAGGTAGGTCAGCCACCGACCTGAATGGTTCCCAGCCGCTCGGAACCTGATGGACTACGTATCCATCTTGTGGCATTGAGTGCTGACGTGAGACGACGATGACCGACCTACTGGATGAGCAAGCCCGGTACTACCGGGAGCGCGCCGGCGAATACGACGAGTGGTTCCTCCGTGAGGGACGCTACGACCGCGGTCCCGAACTCAATGCGCGGTGGTTTAGCGAGGTAGAGGAAGCGCGTGCGTGGCTGCGCTCGCGCGGGCCTTTGGGAGATGTTCTCGAGCTGGCTGCCGGCACTGGTCTATGGACCCGCCTCTTGCTCGAGCACGCGACCCGCGTGAACTGCGTTGATGCGGCGCCAGAGGTGCTGGAGCTCAACCGCCGCCGGCTGGCCAACGACTCGAGGGTCGAGTACGAGATCGGGGACATCTTCGCCTGGCGCCCACGGCGACGTTGGGACACAGTCTTCTTCGGCTTTTGGCTCTCGCACGTACCGGCCGATCGCTTCGCCGCCTTCTGGGACATGGTCGCCGACGCTCTGGCGCCGGGCGGCCGCGTTCTTCTCGTGGACTCGCTGCCAGACGCTACCTCGACAGCCGTCGACCACCGATTGGAGGCAGATGGCGAAGTCACGCGCCGGCTGAACGACGGTCGAACGTTCCGCATCGTCAAGCGGTTTCTTCGTGCTCCAGACTTGGAAGCCACTCTTGCACTCACCGGCTGGCGCGTGACGGCCGCCGAAACGCCTACCTACTTCCTGTATGCGGAGGCACGAGCGAGGTGACGGCCGACACCGGCTTCGGCAAGGAAGATCCTGCCTTAAGCTGTGGTCCAATCACGAGTCGGCCGTGGGCGACTTCCCGCGTATTGAGTTATTCACCCCCAGGGAAAAGCGGGCGGTGGCTGTGTTCTCGATCGCGCTGCTCGCGATTGTTGTTGGTGCAGTCATCTACACGCACCCAGCCGTCGTACAAACGGCGAGGGGCGCCGCACCAACGCCCCGGCCTACACCTACGCCCGCCTTCTACGTAAACGTCGTCGGGACCTCACCGGAAACGGCCTACATTCAAGCCTTCTCTTCAACACTTCCAAACGCCAGCCCGCTCGGCACCTACCGAACTGACGACGGTGGCCGCAGCTGGCAGAGTATCCGCCCTCCCAACGACGCCTGCCCGTTCGGCCTGGTGCCAGGGCCTGGCACGGGCGACTTGGGACTGATCAGCTGTACCGGAACTATTGCCGACCGCAGGGCTTGGACCAGTCATGACGGGGGTCGGAGCTGGCAAATCCTCCCGAGCATGCCCATCCCCGGCGGGGTGATTCAGTTCGTCCCGCACACTTCACAAGTGACGGTAACCTCGTTCGGCCCATCGCGCACTCTCGTATACGTCTCTACGGATGCGGGCGTGACCTGGAAGCCAACGATCGACATCGATGGCCAGCCGGACATCCATGCTGCCGCGACTTTCGGATACTCAGCGGGCTCGCTCTGGTTGCTTACGAATCCCTCGGGTTCTCCCTCGGCTGGACCCCGGCAGCTCTATCGTTCCTCGCCCGACGGAAGAAGCTGGCTACCAATCGCGCTTCCCACCTGGCCGACCCCGCCATCCGGGAACTTGACCTACGCGCCGCCATCGTTCACGACACCGACCCGTGGCTACCTTCTTGGCCTTGTGTTCGACGGCCGGCCGGCTCCCGATTTCTCGGCCCCCACTTACGTTTCGACGACGGACGACGGCGGGACCACCTGGTCACAGGTGCGAGCAATCGAGCACTATCCCATCGCGACACTCACCGGTACAGACGATTGGTGGGCGACGGACGGAATGAGCGTTTTCCACTCATCGGACTTCGGGATCACGTGGGCCGCTGCTCGCGCCACTCTGCCAAGAGGCGAGCGCCTACAGCAGATCATTCGCGTCACGCGCGACGTCGCGTGGAACGTAACTGGGAACTTCCACTCGTCCCCCTCCGGCGCCTCCTCCAGAGGCATTCACCTGATGCGGACGACTGACGGTGGGCGGTCCTGGAAGGAGGTAGGGTTCCCGACCTCGTGATCCGAGGGTCGCCGGCGGCTCCGAAAGCCGTCCAGAGCGCGACTCACTCGTGGCTGCGTAGCCGTTCCATCAGCTGCTGTGCGTGCCCCGCCACATGCTGAAGGTTGACGTCCAACAGTTGCTGGAAGGTCTTGCCGCTGTGGGGATGGGTCTGCGCGCAGCGGCGCTCCAGATGGGTGGAGGAAAGCGTTGTAAGAACGTCACGGGCACGAACCCGGCAGTACCGGATGTATTCGAGAAGCTCGTCGGGGCTGTAAACAGTCGACGGCAGGGGTGCGGCGCCGTCCGCACCTATCGGCTGTTCTTCAGGTCCATCACGGAATCGCGGCGGCGGAGCCCAACTGCCCACGCCATCCCACAGATAGAAGTCCACGAACCGCAGGCAGTGGTAGGCGACCATCCAGAATGCCGAGAAGACTTGAATCTGCTCCTCCGTTCTCGGCTGCACGCCTTCGTCGTTCCTCGGCCAGACCCACGGGTCGGTCGTGCGGACTCGCCAGAGACTAGCCTCCCACTGCTCCTTCGGACAGCGTTCCAGGGCGATCTGGAGGTCATCGAGTGCCGATTGGAACTGCGCGAGAAGCTGGGTTCCGAGGAGCCGTGGGTACTCCTCTCTTTCTTCCACAATGGAACCGTAGCAGTGGGTGGAGTCAGGAGTGCTCCCGCGCTCCTATCGCAACCAAC
>CAZXGB010000086.1:0-12494 GCA_964640005.1 uncultured Actinomycetes bacterium
TCCCCACGGCCCTCCGCCTGGACCACCCGCCCGGGGGATGCTGCGATCGTAGAGGGGCTGTCAAGAGCTCGTTAACAGCGACCAGGAGCGTAGTCCTCAAATTCTGGCTCGCTGTATACAGCGGACCATTAAGCGAGCGGAATTCTGGCCCGTCGTATGCAGGGGGTCGAAATGGGCGGTGCTAGCCGACCCCGTAGGCGCGGCGGACGCCAGGGCGGAGCAGCGTCGCCAGCACCGGGATGCCGACCAGGGCCAGCGACCAGGCGCCGGCGACGACCACGGCGGCCAGCCAGCCCCAGCGCCGCTGGGCGCGAAGTCCATAGAAGGCCACCCCGTGCAGGGCCGCGATGACCAGCGGAATCAGCACTGTCGCCGCGGCGTAGAAGATGAGCATCGGCACAAAGAGGTCGCCGCTGTAGCCGCCCTTGAGGACGTCGGCCGCCATCTGGGCGCGGGTCGGTGCGGCGGCCACCTGGGCGGCGTCGACCGCGACCAGCAGAAGCCACATCACCGCGCCGACGGCGTAGACCCAGGCCAGGCCGGGCACCGGCGAAGGCTCCACGTCCGGCCGCACCGCGGGCGGCGGCGCGGGGGATCCGGGCAGCAGAGGTGACCACCGCTCGGCGCCGCACGCCGGGCAGAAGCGGTTCTGGGGCTGCAGGCGTTCGCCGCAGACGATGCAAAAGCGACGGGACGGGTCTTCTGTGGACAACCTGTGGATCTCTCTCAAACTCTTACACGGATCGGCTGTGGATAAAGAATAGCTTGACAGAGCCCACATAGTGGTGTACAAATCACGGCGGAACACAACATGTCGTAGCCCACGTCAAAGCCCGTTGTGTTCTAGCGCTCAGCGGCAGGCAGGCGGACCCCCCACACGTCGCAGCCCACGTCTCTGAACAGGACCTCCAACCGCCTGCCTGTTCTTTGCCTCCCGCCGTCCCAGTAAACTCACTGGCCGATGCCTCGGAAGTCCAAGAAGCGCCCCGTCCAGCGCCGCACCCGCCCCGCCACGCCGCCCCCGGCGGCGGCCCCGGCGACGGCGGAGAGGCCGCAGCCGCGAACCGGAGGCGACCAAACGCTGGTTCGGTCGGTCGAAATGTCACTGACGCCGCGCGCCGTGCCGGCCGCGCGCCGCACCCAGCGCGGGATCCTGATCGGCGATGACGATCCGGCCATCCCGCTGGACCGCGTCCCCTACTTCACGTCCGACCTGGCCAGGCTTGGCATCGTGGCGGCGGTCATGCTGGTGCTTCTCGTGGTGGGGTCTCAACTGATCCCGCTGTTCGCAAGGTAGCGACGGCCCAGACGATCGCGGTCGCAGCGGGCGCCCTCGCGCTCGTGGCTGTCGCGATTGCGCTGGTGTCGCTGCTGCGAGTCCTGCAGCTCGAGCGGCGGTCGCGGCGCCGGACCCATCAAGACCCGCTGCCGCCCTCCGCCCGCAGCCTTCAGCACGTCGGAGTCGTGCGCTTCAACCCCTATCACGACACCGGCGGCGATTACTCGTTCGCGGTCGCCCTCCTCGACGCCGCCGGAAGCGGCGTGCTGCTGACCGGTCTCTACCATCGCGATCGCTGCCGGGTCTACGCGAAGCCGGTGCGGACGTGGGGGTCCGAGTACACGCTCACCGAAGAGGAGCGGCAGGCGATCGAGCAGGCCCGCGGCGGCGTCACTGCCGTGGCCGGTTAGAGTCAGGCCGATGCGGGTCATCCTGTTCACGGGCAAGGGCGGCGTCGGCAAGACGTCGGTCGCGGCCGCAACCGCCCTCAGCTGCGCTCGCGCCGGGCACCGCACCCTTGTCATGTCGACCGATGCCGCCCACTCACTGGGCGACTCGCTGGACACGGAACTCGGCACGGAGCGCGTCCAGGTCGCCGACAACCTCTGGGCGCACGAGGTCTCGGCGTTGCATGAGATGGAGAGGCACTGGCGCCGCCTCCACGACTACGCCGCCGCCGTCTTCGCCACCCAGGGCCTGGACACAGTGGTCGCCGAGGAGCTCGCCAACCCGCCCGGGATGGACGAGGTCGCCTCGCTGATGTGGATCAAGCACTACGCCGAGCGCGGAGATCACGACGTGCTGGTCGTCGACTGCGCGCCTACCGGCGAGACGCTGCAGCTGCTCACCTTCCCCGACGCCGCCAAGTGGTGGCTCGACAAGATCTTTCCATGGGAGCGCCGGGCGATGCGGGTGGCGCGCCCGATCCTCCAGCCCATGATCGACGTGCCGCTGCCCAGCGACGAGGTGTTCGCCTCGCTCAAGAACCTGCTCCTCGATCTCGAAGGCATGAAGCGCGTCCTGACCGACAGCTCGGTGACGACCGTCCGGATCGTCCTCAACCTCGAGAAGATGGTCGTCAAGGAGGCCAAGCGGGCCTTCACCTACCTGAGCCTCTTCGGCTACGTGACGGACGCGGTGATCGTGAACCGCCGCCTGCCCGAGGCGGTGCAGGACCCGCTCTTCCGGCGCTGGCAGGAGATCCATCAGCGCTACGCGGACGAGGTCGAACAGTCGTTCTCGCCGATTCCCATCCTGACCGTGCCGCTTTTCGACCGCGAGGTCGTGGGCCAGGAGATGCTGGCGAAGATGGCGGATGTGGTCTATTCGGACCGCGATCCCTCGGAGCGCTTCTACGAGGAGTCGTCGCAACGGGTCGAGAAGGTGGGCCAGGAGTACGTTCTCGCACTGCGTACGCCCTTCGTCGAGCGCGGCGACGTCGAGCTCGCGCGGCAAGACGGCGAGCTCTTCGTGACGATCGGAAACTACCGGCGGGAGATCGCGCTGCCGCGCGTGCTCGCCCAACGGCCGACTCTGGGCGCCAGCATCGAGCAGGGCGAACTCAAGATAAGGTTCGGGCGCAAGACATGACGGAAGAGACATGACGGAAGCCGAGCGGCTGGCCAGGCTCGCGCACGAGTTTTCCACCCGCATCGGGGGCGCGGTGAAGGACATGATCCCGCCCGAGGCGCAGCACCACCTCTTGAACGCACAGCGTGAGCTCCTGACCGCCCTCTTCCTGATCTACGAGCACCAGGCCTCGGCCCGCCGCGCTGAACCGGCTCCTCAGCGGCGGCAGCGGGCGCGTACCGCGGGCGCCCGCAGCCCGCGCAGCCGCCCCGCCGACCGCCTGGACAAGATCGACATCGAGTGACGCTGTGTTAGGCGGCGATCCCGTCACCTGGCTGATCTGGACCATCTACCTGGTGCCGGCGCTCCTGGTCGCGATCCCCGCGCACGAGATCGGCCATGCGCTGGCCGCCTACTGGTTGGGCGACCGATCGGTCCTCGCCTTCGGCTACCTCCGCCCGCAGGTCCGCCGGTATCTCGACCCTTACGGTGTGCTGGCGGTCGTCCTTGCCAACACCGGATGGGGCCGCCCGGCTCCCGTGCAGTCGGGCCGCATCGGGTACGGGCGCACGCGGGCCCTGTACGCGCTCGGCGGTCCCCTCGCCAACCTCGCCCTCGCGATCGTCTTCGGGCTGATCCTGCGGCTCGTCCTGGCCGCCGGTATCGTCATGCGGCCGACCTCCAGCAACCCGCTTTCGATCCTGGCCTGGCTCGACTACGCGCTCTTCTTCCTGAACCTGTCGATCTTCGCCTTCCAGCTCCTGCCGATCCCGGGCCTCGACGGCTGGGAGATCGTGGCCGCCTTCTTCCGGCGCCGCAACCCGCAGTTCTTCATGCGCGTCGAGTTCAACCGGACCACGATCTGGGTCGTCTGCGCGCTGATCGTGTTCTTCGGGCCCATCCTCCTGCGCTTCGACATCCTGGGTGCGGTTGTGGGGATCTTCTTCCAGCCCGCGTCTACGCTCATCCTTGGAGCATGCGGCAGCTACATAAGCCTGCACCCCTGCCCGCTGTCGGGCGGCTTCTGAACGAGCCGGGGTACGCCCGGCTCCAGGAGCGCTACCCGCACCGGCTGGTGGCCGACGCCCTGCGTGAGCAGCTGGCGGGGGAGCGGGAGTCGGGCGTGATCGGAGACTCCGATCGGCTGGCACTCATCGAGGCACGGCTCGAAGAATGGCTGGCGCCACGGCTGCGGCCGGTGATCAACGGCACCGGTGTCATCCTGCACACCAATCTGGGGCGGTCACCGCTGGCGCCGGCTGCCGTGGAGGCGGTGGCGGCGGTGGCGGGCTCCTATTCAAATGTCGAGCTCGACCTGGCGACGGGAAGGCGGGGCGAGCGGGCGACGATCGTGTCCGGACTGCTTCGGAGGCTCACCGGATGTGAGGCGGCGCTGGTCGTCAACAACAATGCCGCGGGAACCCTGCTCGCCCTCACCGGGCTCGCGCGCGGCCGCGAGGTGATCGTGTCTCGCGGCCAGCTGGTCGAGATCGGCGGCTCCTTCCGGATGCCGGATGTGATGCGGATGTCGGGCGCGCGCATGGTCGAGGTGGGCACGACCAACCGGACGCGGCTGAGCGATTACGAGGAGGCGATCGGCGAGCGCACCGCAGCCATCCTCCGCGTCCACACATCGAACTACCGGATCGTCGGGTTCACGGAGACCGTCGGGCTCCCCGAGCTCGCCGCCCTGGCCCGCGCGCGCGGCCTTCCGCTGATCGACGACCTCGGCAGTGGCGCGCTGGAGCCGATCGCCGACGAGCCGACGGTGCCGGAATCGCTCGCACACGCCGACCTCGTGCTCTTCAGCGGCGACAAGCTCCTCGGAGGTCCGCAAGCGGGAGTCATTCTGGGCCGCGCCGAGCTCGTCCGCCGCCTCGCCCGCCACCCGCTCGCGCGGGCGCTGAGGATCGACAAGATGACCATGGCGGCCCTGGAGGCGACGCTTCGAGAGCGGCTGCTCGGCCACCCGGTGCCGGTCACAGCGATGCTGAATGCGAAGGCCGAAGAGCTGCGGCGCCGGGCGGCGCTCTGGATGGTCAAGCTCGCCGACCGAGGGGTCGAGGCCGAGCTGATCGAGGCCACGTCCGAGGTGGGGGGTGGATCGGTGCCCGAGCGCGGGCTGTCAACCGTGCTCCTGGCGCTGAAGGGCCCGGCCTCGCGGCTCGCCGCCGCCCTGCGCCAGGGCTCGCCGGCGGTCATCGCGCGCATCGAGCGAGACCGCTGCTGCATCGATCCCCGGACCGTCCTGCGCGGTGAGGACGAGACGCTGATCGACTGCCTCGAAAGCGCGGTTATGGTTGTCCGCGGCGGTAGGTGAGGGCCGCATGACGACGCTCAGGACCAACCTTGCATGTCGTACGTAGTCGGTACCGCCGGCCACATCGACCATGGGAAGTCGACCCTGATCGAGGCCCTGACGGGGATCGACCCCGACCGCCTGGCGGAGGAGAAGCGGCGGGGGATGACGATCGACCTCGGCTTCGCCTACATGACGCTGGCCTCCGGCCGCCTGGTCGGCATCGTCGACGTGCCCGGCCACGCTCGCTTCATCCGGAACATGCTGGCCGGCGTGCACGGCCTGGACGCGGTCCTGCTGGTTGTCGCCGCCGATGAAGGCGTCATGCCGCAGACGGTGGAGCACCTCGAGATCGTCGACCTGCTCGAGATCGAGCGCGGCATCGCCGTGCTGACGAAGAAAGACCTGGTCGACGGTGAGTGGCTGGAGCTCGTCACCGAGGAGCTGCGGGAAGCGCTGAGCAGGACGTCCCTGCGAGACGCGGCCATTCTCCCGGTCTCGGCCGTGAGTCGAGAGGGACTGGAGGAGCTCCGGTCCCGGCTCGACTCCCTCCTGGAGGCCACGCCCGCGCGCGCCGACCGCGGCCGGCCCCGGCTGCCCATCGACCGCGTGTTCACCATCAGCGGCTTCGGCACCGTCGTGACCGGCACGCTCGTGGACGGCCGGCTGCGGGCAGGCGAGGAGCTGGAGGCCGTGCCTTCCGGGCGCCGCGTTCGGATTCGAGGCATTCAGCAGCACAACCGGAAGGTCGAGGAGGCGCTGCCGGGGTCGCGGGCGGCGGTCAATCTGAGCGGGGTCGAGAAGGAGGACCTCGCGCGGGGTGACGTCCTCGCGCGACCGGGGACGCTAGCCGCTACTCGACGGGTGGACGCCTCGGTCCGGGTGCTGGCCGGCGCGCCGCGCCCGCTGCGGCACGGGGCTGAGCTATTGCTCCACACCGGAACCGCGGAGATCGCCTGCCGCGTCATCGTCCTCGAACAAGACGAGATCGCGCCCGGCGAGCGGGGCTGGGTTCAGCTCTGGCTGGCCCAGCCCCTGGCCGCGGCGGCCGGCGACCACTTCGTGCTCCGCGTGCCGAGCCCTTCGATCACGCTCGCCGGGGGCCGCTTCACGGACGTGACCGCACGCCGGCATCCCCGGCACGACGCCCGCGTCACCGAGTCCCTGACGCGCCGCTCCGCGGGCGATGTGCTGCAGGAGGAGCTGCGCAAGTACCCGCGCGGGATCACGGAGCAGGCTCTGCTCAAGGCGTCGCTCGCCGAGAGGGCCGACGTGAGCACGCTCGAGGCGCACCGCGCCGGTTCGTGGCTCTTCTCGCTCGAGGCGTGGCGAGGCGTCTCGGAACGGGCCACCGCCTCGGTGGCGGACTACCACCGGCGAAATCCGCTCCGATCGGGCATGCCTCGCGAGGAGCTCCAGAGCCGGCTCGGCCTGGCGCCGCCCGCTTTTGGGCCAGTGCTCAGCGAGCTGGTGGCGGCCGGCATCCTGGCTGAGGGGAGTGGGGAGGTCGCGCTCCCGGGACACCAGGTGAAGATCGAGGCGAACGGCCCCGGGTCGCGGCTGGTCGAGATCCTGGGCCGGGAGCCGTTCGCGCCGCCTTCACTGCCGGAGGCGATGCGGGAGGCGGGCGCGTCCGCGGAGCTGGCGCGGGCGATGGCACAGCGCGGCGACATCGTCCGCGTCTCCGAGGACATCGCCTTCACACGGGAGGGTTATGAGCGGGCGGTCGACCTGGTCAGGTCACTGGTCGCCCGTGATGGCTCGGTCACGGTGGCGTCGCTCCGCGACGCGATGGGCGCCTCCCGGCGCCCGGTGCTGGCCCTGCTCGAGTTCCTCGACTCGCAGCGTTTAACCCGGCGCGTCGGCGACCAGCGAGTGTTGAGATAAAGAAAGGGCCCGGGCGTTAAGCCCGGGCCCAGTTTTTGGGGGGTTGTTCTCAGACCGCGACGGCGACCGTCTGTTCCGGCGCCGGTTCCAGAGCGATGGCGAGCACTTCGCTCACATCGCTCGCGAGATGGATCTTCATCTCCTCACGAACCGCCTGCGGCAGGTCGTCCAGGTCCGCCTCGTTCCGGCTGGGCAGGATGACCTCCTTCAAGCCGGCCCGCTTGGCGGCCAGTACCTTCTGCTTGACGCCGCCGATCGGCAGCACCCTGCCCTGGAGCGTGACCTCTCCGGTCATTCCGACCGTCGAGCGCACCGGCCGCTTGGTGAACAGCGAAACCAGCGCCGTGGTCATCGTCACGCCCGCCGAGGGTCCGTCCTTCGGGACGGCGCCCGCCGGCACGTGCAGGTGGATGCTCCGCTTGTCGAAGTCCTTGGCGATGCCCAGCTCGGCCGCGTGCGAGCGGACGTAGCTGAGGGCAATCTGCGCCGACTCCTTCATAACGTCGCCCAGCTGACCGGTCAGGGTGAGGCCGCGCTCGCCCTCCATCTCGGTGGCCTCGATGAAGAGCACGTCGCCGCCGGCTCCGGTCACCGCCAGGCCTGTCGACACGCCCGGTACGGCAGTTCGCTCCGCGACCTCGAAGTGGAACTTCGGCTTGCCCAGGAGCTCGCGAACTCGCTCCTCGCCGATCTCCACGGGCGGCGTCAGCTGCCCGCTGTCGATCGCGGTGACGACCTTGCGCATAAGCTTCCCAAGCTCGCGCTCCAGGTTGCGGACGCCGGCCTCACGCGTCTGCTCGGCGATCACGCGGCGAATGGCAGCCTCGGTCAGGTCGACCTCGGAACCATCCACGCCATTGCGGTCCAGCTGCCTCGGCAGCAGGTGCCGCGTCGCGATGTGCAGCTTCTCCTCCTCCGTGTAGCCGTCCAGCCGGACCAGCTCCATGCGGTCCAGAAGCGGACCGGGAATGGTGTCCGACACGTTGGCGGTCGGGATGAAGAGCACGTCCGAGAGGTCGAGCTCGACCTCCAGGTAGTGGTCGCGGAAGCTGTGGTTCTGGGCCGGGTCGAGCACCTCGAGCAGGGCCGAAGAAGGATCGCCCCTCCAGTCCGCACCGACCTTGTCGATCTCGTCGAGCATGATCACCGGGTTCATCGTCCCCGCCTCTTTGATGGCGCGGACAATCCGGCCCGGCAGCGCGCCCACGTAGGTGCGCCGGTGGCCCCGGATCTCGGCCTCGTCGTGGATGCCGCCCAGCGACACCCGTGCGAACTTGCGTCCGAGGGCGCGAGCGATCGACTCCCCGAGCGACGTCTTACCGACGCCGGGCGGGCCGACGAGCGTGATGATCGCGCCCGAACCGCGCCCACCGACGGGCGCCGAACCGCGATCCGACCGCCGCTTGCGCACGGCCAGGAACTCGATGATCCGGTCCTTCACGTCCTCCAGGCCGTAGTGATCGGCGTCGAGGATCTCCCGCGCCTTGACCAGGTCGAAGTTGTCCTCCGACCGGTTGGCCCACGGCAGGTCGAACATCCAGTCCAGGTAGTTGCGGATCCACCCGTACTCGGGGTTCTGCTCGGAGGTTCGCTCGAGCCGGTCGAGCTCGCGCTCAACCTCCTTGCGGACAGCCTCCGGCATCGCGCTTCCCAGCTGCTCGAGCTTGGTGCGGTACTCCGAGGCGGTGTCACCGGATTCCCCGAGCTGCTTCTTGATCGCCTCCATCTGCTGGCGCAGGAGGAAGTCGCGCTGCTGCTTCTCCATGCGCTCGTTGACCTCTTCGCGCAGCTGCTGCTTGAGGTTCAGATCAGCCAGGACCTCGCGGTTCCAGGCGATGACCTTCTGCAGCCGCTCCTTGACGTCGAAGGTCTCCAGCAGCTCGACCTTCCGCTCGATCGAGTGGTCGGGCGAGTAGCCGGCCATGTCGGCCAGGTGTCCGGCGTTTTCGATGGCGCGCAGGACCTGCGCGATCTGGGGAACGCCGCGGATCTCCAGGATGTTCTCGACGACCGCGCGGTACTCGCGCGCAAGCTCGCGCGTCTGCTCATCCCCGCTCACCGGGTCCGGCCGGGCGTCCACCTGCGCGTAGAGGGCGCCGCCCAGGTCTGGCGTCACTTCGTCGAACAGCGCGCGGTAGCGTCCGGTCACCTGCGCGGCAGGAGTGCCGTCGGGCATCTGGCCGGTGTCGTCGATCTTGGCGACCGTTCCCACGGTCGCGTACCGCCCCTCGACCTTCGGGACCAAAAGCACCCGCAGGTCAGCAGCTTGCGCTGCCTTGAGAGCCGCCTTCGCCTCCGGGGTCTCGATAGCGATGGTTACGTTCATGTGAGGCAGCACGACCCCCGCGCTGAGCGGTAGGACGGGCAGCCTTTCGTTTTTCAGCTCAGCCACAGTGCCCATGTTTTTCCCCGGAATTTGCGAATCGAATCATTCTGGTCAGCCCGGGTGTGTCAACGAGCGGTACCTTAGGCCACGTGCTCGCCGGCATCGACCTAGG
The DNA here is from genome assembly GCA_964640005.1 of uncultured Actinomycetes bacterium. Lineage (GTDB taxonomy): Bacteria > Chloroflexota > Dormibacteria > Dormibacterales > Dormibacteraceae > CAZHAC01. The sequence continues at coordinate 9,533 of CAZXGB010000086.1, forward strand.
AGGTACGCAGGTGCGTATTTCGGTCGCCGACGAGGACGGCCGCGTGGTGGGGTCGGCAAAGACTCGGACCGCCCTGGTCAACGGGCCCGATGGGCTGGCCCAGTGGGCGGCCCGCGAGGCGAAGCGACTCGCGCAGGGCAAAGAGATTGCCAGCGCGGCCATCGGGGCTCCCGGTCCGATCGACACCAAGCGGGGGGTCCTCATCAACCCGCCCAACCTGCCGGGCTGGCAGAACTCGCCACTGGCCGCAATCCTGAGCGACGCGATGGGCTGCCCGGTCCACCTCGAGAACGACGCCAACCTGGCCGGGCTCGGCGAGTTCCACCAAGGTGCCGGCGTCGGCACCCTGAACATGATCTACATCACCTGGAGCACCGGCATCGGCGGCGGGCTGATCCTGGGCGGCGAGCTCTACGCCGGTTCACACGGCACAGCCGGTGAGGTCGGGCACATGATCCTCAACCCGGATGGGCCGCTCGACGCCTGCGGTCAGCGCGGCTGCCTCGAGGTGTATGCCGGGGGCCGCGCGATGCAGGTGCGGACCGGGGAGTCGGCCGCGGAAATCTTCGACGCGGCGGCCAGGGGCGATCAGGAGGCGTACGACCTGGTCCAGTCCACCGCCCGCAGCGTGGGGATAGCGTTGATCAGCCTGACCAACATCCTGGACCCCGACATGATCGTGATCGGCGGCGGGGTCACCAAGTCGTGGGGTCTGGTCGCGCCGACGGTCAGAGGCGTCCTGCAGAGCTCGCCGTTCATCACGCCTGCACGGCGCCCAGACATTCGGCGCGCTCGCCTCGGCGACCGCGCGGGGCAGGTGGGCGCGGTCGAATGGGCCCGGATCCAGCGCTCGAGGCGGTAGGCAAGGCCGCCGAGAGCATCGGCGCGCGCGCGTGGGCGGTCGGCGGCTACGTGCGCGACCGCCTGCTCGATCGCGAGCACCCGGACCTCGACATCGTCGTCGAAGGGGGGCGCGCCCTGGAGCTGGCAGAGGTCTTCGCCAAGCGCGTCGGTGCCCGGCCGCCGGCAATCTTTCCGCGCTTCGGCACCGCCCAGGTGGACTGGAACGGCCGGCTGGTGGAGTTCGCCAACGCGCGCGCCGAGAGCTACGCGCGCGACTCTCGCAAGCCGGAAGTGCGTCCGGCCTCGATCGAGGAGGACCTGAGCCGCCGCGACTTCACAGTCAACGCGCTCCTCATGGACTTCGAAGGCAACGTGCATGACCTGCTTGGCACAGGCCTGCCCGACCTTCGCAGCCGGCTCCTGCGGACTCCCCGCGACCCCCGCCAGACCTTTGACGACGACCCGCTGCGCATGCTCCGGGCGATCCGATTCGCGGCCCAGCTGGGCTTCGAGCTGGCCCCCAACCTCCTGCCCGCGATGCGCGAGCTGCGCGAGCGGGCTCGGCCACCGGTCCTGTCGCCGGAGCGGGTGGCCGAGGAGCTGCGCAAGATGCTGATCTCCGACCGGCCCGCGCTCGCGCTCGACCTCATGCAGCAGGCCGGCCTGTTAGAGATCCTGCTTCCCGAGCTGGAGGCAACCCGGGGCGTCGAGCAGCGGGGCTGGCACACGCACGACGTCTACGGGCACACACTGGAGGCGGTCGCCAAGAGCCCGCCTGAGCTGACCGACCGGCTGGCGGCGCTCTTCCACGATGTCGGCAAACCGCAGACGGCGGCGCCCGACGGCAGCTTCATCGGTCACGACGCCGTGGGCGCCGAGATGGCCGCGGAAGGGCTCCGGCGTCTCAAGTTCCCGCATTCGGAGGCCGACCGGGTGGCGCGCATCGTCCGCCTCCACATGCGCCCGGTCTTCTACGACTCGGGCTGGACGGACGCCGCGGTCCGGCGGCTGGCCCGCGACTCGGGGGATGTGCTCTGGCACCTGATCACGCTGGCGCGTGCCGACATCGCCGCTTCCGCCTATCCTCAGCCCGAGAAGATCGACGAGCTCGCGGAGAGGCTGCGGCGGGCGTTCGAGCAGGAGCCGGATCGGATCCGGCCTGCAGTGAGCGGCCAGGACATCATGACGACGCTGGGTATCGGACCCGGCCCAAGAGTCGGCGAGATCAAGCGGCAGATCGAGGAGCTCGTCGTGGAGGGGAAGCTGCCGCCAGATCGGCCGGCGCAGCTCGAGTGGCTGCAACGTGAGCGGGCCAACCTGCTCTCCCACTGACCAAGGCTCGGCTACACTTCCGCGATCAAACAACTCAGCAAGGGGGTAGTGGAATGAGGCTCGGTCGCATCGCCGCGGGGGTCGCGGCATTCTTATTGGTGGCCGCCTGTGGCGGCGGTCCCAGCGGCGGGACCGGTGGCACCAGCTGTTCGAAGACGTTCAAGGTCGGCCTCGTCACCGACGTCGGCAAGCTTTCGGATAAGTCCTTCAACGCCACCTCCTGGCAGGGTGTCCAGGACGCTCAGAACGACGCTTCGCTGTGCGTGAAGGGGACGGCGATCGAGTCCAACCAGCCGACCGACTACCAGAAGAACATGCAGACCTTCGTCGACCAGGGTTACGACATGGTGGTCGCGGTCGGCTTCCTGATGGGTGACGACACCCTGGCCATGGCCAAGAAGAACACCAACACCAAGTTCGCGATCGTGGACTACGCCTACGACCCGACGAAGGACGCCCCGCCGCCCAACCTGGTCGGCCTCGTCTTCAAGGAGGACCAGGCGGGCTTCCTCGCGGGTGCCCTGGCCGGACTCCTCACCAAGACAAACGTCATCGGCTCGGTCAACGGGCTCAAGATCCCGCCGGTCCAGCGCTACGTCGACGGGTACGCGGCCGGCGCCAAGTACACGAATTCCAAGGTCAACGTCCTGAGCGTTTACCAGGGACCGGGTGACGGCGCCGCCTTCAACAACCCTGACTGGGGCAAGGCGCGGGGCAACGACGAGCTGCGCCAGAACGCGGACGTGCTCTTCGGCGTCGGCGGCAACACCGGCAACGGCGCCCTGCT
>CAZXGB010000087.1:0-12423 GCA_964640005.1 uncultured Actinomycetes bacterium
TGCTCTCCATGGAGTACTCGAGCGGAACTGTCCGCGTCCTCTACGCGCGCGGCGTGGGCCGTCTCCAGCTGCTCCTGACTAAGGTGGCCGCGCTCGTCACGCTCGGCCTGCTCCTGCTCGCTGGCTACGTCGTCGTCGCGGTGGCGATCGTCGCCCTCACGGTCCAGGCCTGGAGTGGCAGCCTTTCGGCGCTCGGCCAGGTCTCGAACGAAGAGTGGCAGAACGTCGAACGTGCGCTCGCCTTCTACATCGCCAACATCGCGGTGCTGGTGGTGGTGGCGGCGGCCGCCGCCGGCCTGGGCCGCTCTCTCACCTTTGCGCTGCCCGCCGCCATGGCGCTCTTCCCGGCCGACAACTTCGCCTCGATAATTTGCGCGCTGGTCTCGCGCGTAACAAAGCAGGATCACCCCTGGCTCGACATCAACCAGTGGTTTCTCGGACCCAACCTGAACAACGTGCTCTCGCTCTGGGAGACGACTCACCCGCGCGCAGCCTTCGCCATACCGTTGGTGAAAGTCGACCTGACTCACACCGTGCTCGTCATCGCCGCCTGGTCGGTGGCGATGGCGGTGATCGCCGTCTTGCGTACGGCGCGACCGGACGTACTCGAGTAGTAGACTGCCGTCTGCACATGCGCCTCCTCGTCTTCTTCGCCACGAAGGACAAGAAGAACCCCGGCGGGGGCGCTTTGCCGCGCGCGTAGCACGCACGCGAGCACAAGAAGGCCCCCGCCGAACGGCGGGGGCCTTCTTCGTTTTCAGGACCTTTTCGTGGAGGAGACGGCGATGCAGAGGTACAGCGGTGAGGCGGACGAGTGCGAGTGCGCCCAGTGCCGGGGCGCCGAGGTGCCGGAATGGATCCGGCAGCTCGAGTTGGAAGCGGTGTAAGCGGTCTAGCAGGCTGCTAGGCGACGTGCCTGGCCTTGGGGGCCGTCGGCTGCTCGTCGGCCGGGTGTTCCACCACGGCCAGGACGCGCGGTGCCATGAAGCGAGCGGTGCGGACGACGCGGCCGTTCCGCGTCAGCTCGTTCACTTCAACTGATGTGCGCGAAGTCTTGACTTCGATCCGGCGCCCAGCGCGGGTCGCGCGGACCTCGTACTCCTTCGCCGTGCCCCCGCCGGAGTCGACCAGGACCTCGACGCGGTCGTTCATTGCCACGCATGGATTATTCCCTGCGGGCCGCTATCGCAATCAACCGGTAGCGGCCGTCGGCGCTACCAGTCGCGCTCGTTCTCGACTCCAGTCTCGGTCCTGACGGGGCCCTCGGTGTCGGCGTCCCCGAGTTCGTCGCCTTCGCTTTCCTCATCAACCAGGCGGCCCTCGGCGGCGGCCTCATCAACCATTTCGTCAAACGCCGCCTGCGCGTTCCGGCTGTTCGCGAACTCGTACACCTCGTCTGCGGTCTCGCTTCCGACGTCCACGTCTTCGTTGGCGTCAACCTGTGAGCCGTGGCGGAAGATGTAGCTGCGTCCGTTGTCGGCATCGAGGAAGAGGGAGAGGTACTCTCCGCCCTCCAGCTCGACGCGCTGGTCCGCCTCGTCGGCATTCTCCAGCTCCCACAGCTGTGACACCAAGCGCTGGTCGAGCCGATCGTCGTGCTCACTCATCGCTAATGACAGCCTAGTTCAACGCCAGGCTCAGTCGGGCTCCTTCGAGAGTTCGACGCCGAACTTTTCCGCGGCCTTCTCGATCCGCTTTTTTGCCTCTTCGCGCTCGGCGTTGCTGACGCCCTTGACCTGATTGAAGCGGGCCGCCGCGTTGCGCACATGGCTGGCGTCGATCAGCGGCTCTTTGCGCTCCCGTGGAAACGCGAAAGCACTGTCGGGGAGTTGGTCCTTCTTCTTCTCGCTTAGCTCACCCATGACACAAAACATGATACCGAAGAGGGGGGCATGGACAGAATGCCTCGCCCCGGCTAAGAAGTCGGGACCACCGCGGCCTGCAGCCTGCCGTCCTCGATCCGGACCACCCGGTCGGCCACCTCCACGGCCGACTCGTCATGTGTGGCGAAGAGCACGGACGTCCCGGAGTCGGCGGCCTCGCGCAGGAGCAGGTGAATCGCTTGCGCCGTCTCGGTATCCAGCTGCGCCGTCGGCTCGTCGGCGAGGAGAAGCGCCGGCGCTTTGATGAGGGCCCTCGCCACCGCCACCCGCTGCTGTTCCCCTCCGCTGAGCTCGTTCCCGCGGTGGTGGGCGCGCCGGCCCAGGCCGACGGCCTCCAGCGAGCGCCGGGCCCCCTCGAGCGCCTCATCCTCGGACTCCCCCAGCACGCGCAGGGCGAGCGCCACGTTCTCCGCGGCCGAAAGCAATGGGAGGAGGCCGGAGGTCTGGAAGATCCAGCCGACGGTCCTCTGCAGGAAGCGTTCCCGCGCGGCTCCGCGGAGTGACGGGACATCTAGACCGGCGACGCGGACGCTGCCCTCGTCGGGCCTGTCGAGCCCGCCGATCAGGTTGAGCAGAGTCGACTTGCCGGCGCCCGAGCGGCCCAGAAGGATCAGCAGCTCGCCCTCGCGCACGTCGAGGTCGGCATCGCGCACCGCCTGTACCACACCTGATCCGACGGCAAAACGGCGCCTGACTCCGCGGACGGTGACCACGTCAGGCATCGGTCTGCTCCTGGTTGGCCGCGGGCAGTTCGGCGGCGGGTTCGACCAGCGAACCGGCTGGAAAGATGCGCACGCTGTCCCCTTCCAGGTGGACGCGCACGCGTCCCACCAGTCCCAGCTTCTCGACATGCGCCCGCGGCAGCTGCAGACGCCCCGCCCGGTCGATGATCACGGTCTCGTCGGCGACCACCGCACCCTCCCGCTCGATCCAGCGGCGCTCGGTGCTGGTGCGCCCGTCGCGGATCTGAACGACGCGGTCCACGAACTGTTCGACGGCGTGGTCGTGGGTGACCATCACCGCGCTCGCGCCTGCTTCCCTGAGCAGTGCGACGAGGTCGCGCAGGACGTTGCGCGCGGTGTCCCCGTCGAGCTCGGCGGTCGGCTCGTCCGCGAGCAAGAGTGCCGGCTGGTTGGCCATCGCAACCGCCAGCGCCAGGCGCTGGTTCTGGCCCCCGGACAGCTGGCCTGGGCGAACTCTCTCGCAGTCACCGAGCTCGAGCGCCTCCAGGAGCTGTCTCGCCTGCGCAAGGTGGTTGCGCGCGCGCTTCCCGCCGGCGACCATCGGGATCTGGACGTTCTCGACCGCGGTCAGCTCCGGCCACAGGTTCACCTGCGCGTGCTGCCAGACGTAGCCGACCGTGTTGACGCGATAGCGCTCTCGATCTCGTTCCCGCATGCGAGTGAGATCGGTGCCGGCGACGCGGACGGTGCCCGCGGTCGGGGCCTCGACGCCGGCCAGGATGTTCATCAGCGTCGTCTTTCCACTGCCCGAGCGACCTACGATCGCCAGCGTCTCGCCTTCTGCGACCTCGAGGTCGAGGCCCTGGAGAGCGACCACTTCGAGCTCGTCGGTCTTGTAGATGTGGACGAGGCCCTCACACTCGACCACGGCTCGACTCATCCCAGTAGCCTCAGCTCTTCGACGAGGTCGAAACGGGAGCCGAACCGGCTGATCAGGAAGCCGGCGAGCACGCCGAACGCCGCGACCAGCAGCACAACCCCGCAGGCCGTCAGCGGGTCGACGGTGAGTACCGTGGGCGGGACGATTTCGCTGATTGAGGTGCCGATCTGGACCGCGGGCAGAATTGCCCAGCTCAGGATGAAGGCGATCACAGCCCCGATCAGCACGCTGAAGAAGAGCAGCACGAGCTGCTCGACCATCAGGCTCCGCTGAACGGTGCGTGGGGAGAGGCCGTTCGCCTGCAGGATCGCGTACTCCGAGAGCCGGCTCCGAGTCGCGAGCAGGAAGTGGAGGCCGAAGCCGATCATGGCCATCCCGAGCGCGGCCACGAACCCGACCAGCAGCGTCGCCTGCAGCGCCAGCCGAAGGGGGTTGGAAAGCGCAACCTGCTGAACCCGGCTGCGGTTGACGACATCAAGCAGCGCGGGGTCCTTGCGGAGGGTGGACTCGATCTTGGCCGTGCTCCCCGCGTCGACTTTCAGCCACGCCTCATTGGGCCAGGCCAGCGAGTAATGCTCATGGCCAAGGCGCGCGAGCAGGGTGTCGCGGGGAAGCACGAGGAAGTCTTCGACGCCCGGATACAGCGTCGGGAAGTAGTCGACGATGCCGACCGCGGTCACCTCGACAACGGCGGTGTCGACATGCATCGGGAAGGCCTGATTCAGCTTGACGCCCAGCTTGTCCAGGGTGGGCCGCGCGACCAGCGCCGGAATCGGCTTGTCGCTCGGCGCCGGCCGGATCAGCAGGGTACCGCGGGCGAGGTTGGCGGTAACGGTCGCGCTGGGACTCCCTGCCCGCGGATGCGCACCGTTGACCAGGAGGTCGGCGGTGTCGCTCACCGGCCCCTGCGACATGTGCCACCAATTGGTGGTGGCCGAGAAGGCCTCGAGCGTGCCGGCGGTGCCGTCGGGGCCGACGGTGGCCAGCTCGCCGAACGAGAAGTCGCCCGTCTTGTTCGGCCCGCCCGTGGCCACCAGCGTCAGGCCCCGAAGCCGGAGTGGGTAGGCGGGTGGATGGTCGAAAGCAACCGGCGCTTCCAGGACCTTCTCGCCACTGAAGGCGAGCGTGCCGAACGTGCACGCGCAGCTGCTGCCGCGGGCGTCGGTCAGGTTGAGCTGCAGCTCGCCGTCCAGGTTGGGGCTCCAGACCCAGAGCCGCATCGCGGTCGCCGGCCGCGAGATAGCTATACCGTCGGGATCGTCGGTCAGCAGACGCTGGGTGAGAACCGGGACCGGCTGGGCCGAGAGGTCGCCGCGCGTCCAGGCGACGTTCAGGAAGCTCGGGGGGTCGACGCCCAGGATGGTGGCTTCGATGTTGGAGCGCCCAGGGGAGCCGGTTCCGCGAAAGGCTTTGCTCGCCTCTGCCGCGGTGCCGATCTGGGCCACGGCGCGGTCGACGTTGGGTGGCTCCTGGTTGAAGCCCTGGAAGACTGCGCGCAGGTCGGCGCCGGCCTGGTAGTCCGCCCGATCGATGGTGTTCCGATGCTCTGTGGACGCATAAACGCTGGAGAACAACCCGACAGCCACCGTGAAGGAGACGAGCATCGCGAGCCGGGCATGCTGGCTGGGCCGGCGGCTGAACTGCCAGGAGGCCAGGTTGCCCGCTACGCCGCGAGCCGCCCGGCCGGCGATCGTGGCCGCGACGGGCATCAGCCGCAGGGAGGCGAGCGCGAGCAGGGCGAGCGCGATCGCGGGAAGCACAAGCGCTGTCGGATCGGACCCGGAACCGGCGGCGCGCACGTCGCCGCTGCCCTGGAAGCGCACCTCCGCAAGCATCGGGATCGCCAGCAGGGCGAGTCCCAGGTCGAGGTTGCGCCGCTGGTACCAGGGCCGGGACCCGGGGCGCGAAAGGCCGCGCCGGATCTCGAGCACGCCGCGGCGCGCGGCGACGAAGGCGACGCCGCCGATCAGCGCGGCAAGGCCCGCCAGCGTGACAAGTGCGAACGGGAGCAGGGACGGTAGGTCGGCGGCGCTGACGCCTTGCGCATCCGCCCCCAGATATGCCCGGCTGAGGAGCGCGGTGACAGCCAACGCAACAGCACATCCCGTCGGGATGGCGAGGACGCCCAGCAGCAGGTACTGCGTCATGAGCAGGCGCCAGACCTTCATCCGCGGCCAGCCGCGCCCGCGCAGCACCGCCAGCAGCGGCGCCTGTGAGTCCAGGAAGTGGCCGGCCAGGAAGGCGACCGAGTACGCGGCGATCACCAGGAGCGCGGCGGCGACGAGCTGAATCGTGAAGGCGGCGACCTGCGCGCGCAGGAGGTAGTCCTTGAGTCCCTTGTCGAGGCCCGTTGAGAAGAGGCCCTCACGCTGGATGCCGAAGTACCCCCGCTCCTGGTTCACGCGGTCAATCAGATCAGCCACGTTCTGGGCATCGATCACGCTCAGGTTTGGGCCGTAGAACTGACCCGCCCGCGTGTTGACGAAGCGGCTGGTAAGGATGGTGAGGACGGAAAAGTACGAATCGCGACCGAGCAGCAGCGTGTGATCGGGCGTGTAACCGCCCCAGAAAGCCTCGTGGGGATCGCGCGCCTTCCAGGTCCCGGCCAGCTTGGTGCACCAGCTGACGGGCGACAGAGCGCTGATGGGCGGCAGGCCGCGCTGCGGCGGTGGAGGCCCATAGAGAAAGCAGATGACGTCGCCTAGGTGGTAGCCGTAGTCCTTGGCTCCGGTGTCGGACATCGTCGACAGAAACGAGTTGCCGTCCTTACCGTCCTGCGGCGCCGCCCCCTCGACCACCGCGACGTGTTCGGCCAGGTTCTCGTAGAAGGCGACATCTGAGATCGGCGTGTTGCCGTCACCGCGGACGTCTTGACCGTTGATGGTCCAGGGCACCGCCCGGCCGAGCGCGGCGTAGTGTGCGCCCGGCAGCAGATAGGCGCCCAGCTTGGCCTTGAACTGGGAGGCCGTCTGCTGCTCGAAGGAATCCCACTTGGCGGGGTCGCCGGCGCCGAACTGCTCGAGCTGGACATAGGCCTTGGAGTCGAGGCCCTGAAGCACCTGTCGGAGCGCCGCCTCGGACGCCGTCGACTGGACCAGCGGCACCGTCAGCGCCAGGGCCAGAGCGGCAGCCAGGCCCAAGCCCTGCGCGAACGCCATCGGCCACTGATGCCGGAGGCGGACCGTGGCGAGGCGGATGAGGCTCAGGCGCACCGAAGCGGTCGATGTTAACGCGAGGCAGCCGGCGTAGAAAGGAACAAGTGACTGACACAGTACTTGCACTCTTCAAGACGCGCGAGGAGGCTGAGAGGGCGGTTCGCGTGCTGGTCGATGCGGGCTTCCCTCAGGGCCAGATCGGGATGCTCGGTCCAGGGCAGGAGGAGCGTCAACCGTACGAGAAGTCCCTGGCGGCCGGTGTCGCGGGCGGCACCGCGGCCGGCGCCGTTGCCGGCGGCCTGCTGACGGCGGCCGCCGTCGGCTTGGTGCCAGGCATCGGGCCGGTCCTGGCGGCGGGTTCCTTGGTGCCGGTCATCATGGGCACGGCTACGACGGCTGCCACGGGTGGAGTCGCCGGTGCGCTGGTGGCCCTGGCCGGGAACGACGACGAGGCGCTCTACTACCAGCAGCAGGTGGAGGCGGGCAACTGGCTCGTCACGGTCAGGACGGACGATCGTGCTCGAGCGGTCGAAGTCCTGCGGTCGGCCGGCGGATTCGGCCTACCCGGCTAGGCAGGTTCGCTCGCCGATTCCTCGCGAACCGGCTCGGGTGCGCTCGCCAGGTCGGGCCGCGTCAGGTCCATCGCCGCTTCGAGCTGCTCCAGAGCAGCCGCCGGCTGGCCGCGCTCCTTCAGGACCTGCGCGTAGGCGTGGTGAGTGTCGACCAGCTGTTCGGTTCGCCCGGCCGCTTCGAACATCGCGAGGGCCGTCTGGAAGTGCTGGTCCGCGCCTTCGGGGTCCCCGGTCAGCTCTTTGATCTTGCCCAGGACGCCGTGAGCCTCGGCTTCGGTCACCGGCTGGTGCATCTCATGGGCCGCCTCCAGGGCGCCGGCCGCCAGAAGCTCGCCGGTGTGGAGGTCGCCCCGGCGCAGGAGGAGCTCGGCCATCGCCAGCTCGGCGCGGCAAACATGCCCCGGCAAGCCCATGGTCCGCGCCGAGTCGATGGCTCGCTGAAGGTGCACCTCGGCGCCGTGCAGATCGTACTGCCTCATCAGGAGCCGGCCCAACTGCTCCTCCGCGTTGCACAGTGAAGCCTGGTCGTGTTGATGGGCGTGATAAGCGATGGCCCGCTGGGTGTAGGTCACGGCTCGGGCCAGGTCGCCAACGCGGCGGTAGGTGGCTCCCAATCCCATGTAAATTCGCGCGAGGTGGCGCAGGTCCTGCAATTCGCGCCCGCGCCCCAGGATGGCCTCATACAGGGTGAGGGCTTTGTGCCAGTCACCGCGTCCGAGGTGGACAGAGGCCAGGTTGGTCAGGATTCGGATCTCGGTGTAGGGAGGAACAGGGTCCATCCCCCGGCAGCGTCGAAGTGCCGCCTCCTCCAGGGGCAGAGCTGAGGAATCCTCGACCGCAAACAGTGCCCCGGCCAGCCAGTCCATGGTTTCGACCACCATGAGCTCGTCCTGGAGGACCTCGAAGAGCGATAGGGCACGCCGCAGGTGCGGGATCGCCTCTTGCGGCTGGTGAAGACGGACGAGCGCTCGGCCGAGGAAGTGGCGCACCCGGGCCTCTTCATCCTCACCGCGCACGACCTGCAGCAGCACCTCGGCCGCGCGCCGGGCGTCCACGTAGTCCTGGGCTTCGCAGAGTGCCTCGAGCTCGCTGATCCGCACCTCTCGGTCGAGATCCCGTGTCTGTCCGCGGGCGGCGGGGTCGAGGAACCAGGTGACCGGCTTGCCGGTGCGTTGGGCGATCATCTCGAGCACCGGCATCGAAGGTCGGGAGCGGCCGGTCTCGATGAGATGGATGGCCGCGCGGGTCACGCGACCACCGGCCAGTTCGGCCAGGCTGAGACCAGAGTCAGCACGCGCCTGCTTGACTGAGCCTGGTCTTACGTCAACACCGGGTAGCCGCCTTTTCGGTGACCTATCGGCGGCGCCGTTAAGCACCGCCGCCGAGTATAGGGCTACTTGGCGAGGGGCGAATGGCGGGCCTCCAGCGAGCCTTGAGAAGATACGCCGCAGCGCTTGAGATCTGAACTCGCGGGAACCGTTTGACGGACGAGGTTGGGTGTGTCAAGCGCTACTTGACGCTTATGCACGACGGATTACTGCCTGGTCCCCTTAGGATCGCACGCTGAAGGACTGTGGTTGGTGCGAGATATGTGCCCCTGATCCTGGTGGTCGAGGATGATGAGGCGAATTTGCTACTTACCCAAACCGTCCTCGAAGAGGCCGGACACCGGGTCGTGACGGCGGGCAGCGCCGAGCAGGCCCTCGAGCTGCTGGCCGCCGATCGCCCCGACCTCGTCCTTACCGACATCGCGCTGCCCGGCGCCAGTGGCCTCGACCTTGCTCGCCAGGTCATCGAGGACCCACGCACGCGCGATATCCCCGTGCTCGCCCTGACCGCCCATGCCATGCCCGGAATGAGGGAGCAGGTCATGGATGCCGGCTGCCGCGATTACCTGGTCAAGCCGATCGATATCCTCGAGCTCATCCGGCGGGTCGAGGCCGGTCTCCGTACCTGACCTACCCTGGGATCGCAATGGTCGAGCCGGAGGGTCGCCTTGACGTGCGCCTGCTGTCAATGGGTCCGTTCGTGACGATGTTCGACCGCTTCGCGATCGCGCCCCTCCTGATCCCGATCAGCCGCGACTTCCACGCCCCGCTGGCGGCCGTCGCCATCACCGCGACCGCTTACTACTTCCTCTACGGACTGGGCCAGCCGTTTTGGGGCTTCTTGAGCGACCGCGCCGGCCGGATCAAGGTGATGCGCTGGAGCCTGGCTGCGGTTGCGTTGGGAGCGGGGCTGTCGGCGCTGGCTCCCAACCTGCCGGCGCTGATCGCAGCCCGCATCGTGACTGCCGTCGGCGTCTGCGCGATCATGCCGACCGCGCTCGTATACGTCGGCGACACCGTGCCCTTGGCCCGGCGGCAGGGCGTGATCGCCGACGTCCAGGCGATGCTCGCGGTCGGCACCGCGCTGGGAACCGTGGGCGCTGGCCTGTTCGCCCACTACCTGACGTGGAGACTCGCCTTCGCGTGCCCTGCGGTGGTCGCAGCGCTCCTGGTCTTCGCCTTCCGGCGGCTGCCTGAGTCGCGTCCGGCCAGCACGGGCGGCCCGGCCGCGCAGCTGCGGCTCGCGCTGCGGCGTGGATGGGCGCGCTTCCTGATCGTTTACGCGCTTCCAGAGGGCGCGGTCATCCTTGGCTTTCTCGTCTACCTTGCCCCCGCCCTCGAGTTCAGCGGGTTCAACCCCGCGATCTCCGGCCTCGTCGTCGCCAGCTACGGGGTGGCGGTCCTGGTCGGGGCCCAACTGGTGAAGTGGCTCGTCAGATGGACGCCGCCCTGGGTCCCGATCGCCGTTGGCGGCGCCATGGCATGCATCGGCTACCTGGCGGCGGCTGTCGACCAGCATGTGGCCGGCGTCTTCATCGCCAGCGTGATGATCGGCGGCTGCTACTCCTTCATGCACTCGGGGCTCCAGGCCTGGGCGACCGACATCGAACCGGCCGCTCGCGGCATCTCGACAGCCCTTTTCGTCGCCTGTGCATTCTCGGGCGGGGCTTTGGGCTCGGCGGCCGGCTCCATCCTGGCTCAGGCGCACGAGTACCGGCTGCTGTTTCTGGGCGCCCTCGGGCTCAGCATCCCGGTGGTCGTGGTCGGGGTGGTGGCCCGCAGCCGCTACGCCGGTGCGGATGCCCACTTCGAAGCGGCGGTCTAGGATTCCCGTGTGAATCTCGCGGGAGCGGGCGTCCTGGTCACCGGCGGCGCCTCTGGCCTTGGCCTTGCCACCGCTGAGGCGATGGCCGGACGCGACGCACGGGTGTGGCTCTTCGACCTTCCGGGCTCGGCCGGTGGGGAGCAAGCGACGCGCATCGGTGCCCACTTCATCCCGGGAGACGTCACGTCGGAGGCGGACGCCCAGAGGGCGGTGGACGCGGTCGAGAACCTTCGGGTGCTCGTCAACTGCGCGGGGATCGGTTCCTCCGCGCGGACGGTGGGCCGAGACGGTCCGTTTCCGCTCGACCTCTTCAAGCGCGTAATCGATGTGAACCTGGTCGGAACCTTCAACATGCTCCGGCTGGCGGCCCAAAAGATGGCGGAAGGCGAGCCTGTCGACAGCGAGCGGGGTGTGATCGTCAACACCGCCTCGGTGGCGGCGTTCGAGGGGCAGGTTGGGCAGGCGGCCTATTCGGCGTCGAAGGGTGGAATCGTCGCCCTGACGATCGTGACCGCGCGCGACCTGGCGTCGCTGGGGATTCGGGTCTGCACCATCGCGCCCGGGATCATGGACACGCCGCTCCTGGGGACGCTGTCGGAGGAGTTCCGGCAGTCGCTTTCGGCTTCGGTTCCGCATCCCAGGCGGCTCGGCCAGCCGGCCGAATACGGCGCGCTGGCGGTGCACATCGTCGAGAACGCGTATCTCAACGGAGAGACGATCCGGCTCGACGGCGCTATCCGGATGGCGCCCCGCTAGCCCAAACAGGCTCAGGCGTGGCGGGCTCGGAACGGATGTGACAAGCGCAGCAGCGAGCGGTCGCCGATCCACTGGGCGGGCGGTATGGCCCAGTAGCGAGCCATCTCGTTGAGCGCGCCGGCGTAGGTCGCGCGCAGCTCCGAGAATCGCTCCCAGGCCAGATCGGGGGAGCCTACCCGGTAGCCGGCCGCCTCCAGGCGGCGGCACGCCTCGACGAACTCGAACTCCTCCACGAGCGGATCGTGCGTGTGGTCGAAGCCGTAGAAGTGGCTGAGGTCCTCGACCAGGTGAGAGCCAACCCCGAACAGGAGCTTGGCGGGGCCGATGCGCTCGCCGTCGATGGTGGTCAGGAGGAGGGTGGACGCGTCGAGCACGGCGCCCAGAGCCGAAATCCAGGACTCGTAGTCGTGGCTTGACCGGAAGTAGTTGAGCACCGGGTAGGCGAGGTGGGAATCGAGGACATCCGCCGACCAGACCCTCCACTCCTCGAACGTGTGATCAAGAAGCTCCGGCATGTTCAGCCGCCGCGCCGTCTCCAAGAGAAGGACGCCCGAGGGCGGAGCCCCCGCGGCCTGGTCCAGCGTCACCACCCGGGCCTCGCGGCGCTGGAAGGTGGAGAAGAGCGCGAAAAGCATCGAGATCACCAGCGCCACCGTGCCCAGGCCGGTGCCGGCCTCCACGAGCACGACCAGGCGTGACGCGAAGCTGGTGGGAACGATGTCGCCGAACCCGATCGTGAGCAGAGCGACCCCGGAGAAATAGAGGGCGGTACCGAACCCGTTTGGCGGCGGGTGCAGCTGTTCGCGGATCGCCCACAGGATCATCGCGTACCCGAAGGTCAGCAAGACCACCCAGATGACGAGCAGGGCGATGACGATCCCGGGCGCGAAGCTGCCGAGCATGCTCTCGCGCCGCTCCGCTCGAACTCGGAAGCCGATCGAGCGCCAGGCCGGCCAGGCATTGCGGAGCACCAGGTTGCTGATGCGCCGGTTGCCCGGTGAAGGCCGGGGAACCACCACCGACAGCAAGAGGTCGTAGAGCACGGCCGCCACGATGGCGGTACCACCCGCCAGCACCAGTCCGCGCTCGACCAGATCGAGCATCACTCGCAGTATCTGCCCGGCGTCAAATTCGAGCCCCCGCAATTTGTCTGCGCCGGGCGCGAATTGTCGGCGCTCGCGCATGAAAGCGAGCCAAAACGCCGGGTCAGCGCGGCCTGTGAATCAGTACTTTCCGCGGCGCTTTGGGCTTCATGGCGTTCCTTCTGGCGGGCATCCTGAG
>CAZXGB010000088.1:0-12395 GCA_964640005.1 uncultured Actinomycetes bacterium
CTAAGCGGCGGGGCCTGCCACCAGCGTCGCCGGCGCCGTGTGGCTCGTCCCGCTGGCGTCGACCCACGACACGTCCGCGCGCTGCCCTGGCTTGAAGGCGCGGATCGCTGGACCCAGGGTCGCCGCCGAATTGACCGAATGTCCGCCCACCGCGGTGATGACCGAGTCGCGGCTGAGCCCGATCGAGGCGGCCGGGGAGTCGGCGACCACGCCCACGACCAGCGCTCCCGAGTTCGTGGGCAGGCCAAGGCGGGAGGCCGTGGAGGCGTCGAGGTCAGTTACCGAGACGCCCAGATAGGCGGGCTGGCCGAGGATGATCGAGCCGTTCGCGTTGCCCGAGCGAATCTGGTTGACGATGCTCACCGCGGTGCTCGAGGGGATGGCGAAACCGCTGGCCATGGACGAGGCCCGCCGGAATCCACTCGACTGCCCCGCCGTGATCATGCCCACGACCTGACCGTTGTCGTTGACCAGCGGCCCTCCGGAGTCGCCGGGGCTGATCGAAGCGTCGGTCTGGATCATCCCATTCAGCTGCTCGGTCCCGCTGCCGCCGTCACTGGCCGTGATCGTCTGGTCGAGGGCGACGATCGAACCCTGGGTGACGGCGGGTGGGCCGCCGCGCCCATAGGCGTTGCCGATGGCGACCACCCGCTGCCCGAGCTTGAGCGTGGAGGAGTCGGCGAGCTTGGCGGTGGGCAGCCCGGAAACGCCCTCGAGCTGGATCAGTGCGACGTCGTTGGTCGGATCGGCTCCGATCACCGTTGCCTTGTAGGTGCCGGAGTGCCCGGGGATGGTGACCGTGATCCCGATCGCGCCCTGGATGACGTGGTTGTTGGTCAGCACCTCGCCGGAAGAGGTGAGGATGATGCCGGTGCCCGCAGCCTCACCGTTCTGCCTGACTCCCTGGATGACGGTATTGATGTCGACCACGGACGGCGTGACGCGGCCTGCGATCGCTTGCGCGCTGCTCGAGGCGCCCGCTTGAGTCTGAGGAACGGTGTGGATGGGCGCCTGGGCAGAGGCCTGCGGCGCCCGGTGCTCGACGGCCAGGCCGATGGCCGCGCCGGTTCCGGCGAGCAGGGCGAAGGAAGCGACCGCGGCCAGCGCGGCCCAGAGCAGCCGACGGCGCGGAGGGCCAGACGAGGGGGCAGCAGGGGGTGGCGCTGCAGGTGGCGGGGCCACGGAATAGTGGGAGCCCTCCGGCGCCGGCGGCGGCACCGGCGTCCGCGGAAAGGTCGGGTCGCTGTCCACGCTCAAGATGATCGCGCCACCTGCTTGGAGAAAGCCGGGCTGAACCTTAGAGTTTCCTGAGAGACCTACCGCCGGCCGCTTACCGGAGAGTGGCGCTGGGTGAAGTCCAGGATTCGCCGCCAGGCGTCGTCGCAAGCCGCCTTGTGCTGCTCATAAGTGCGGTCGAAAAAGCTGTGCGGCGCCCCCGGATAGGTGTGGGACTCGACCTCGACGCCCTGGGCGCGCACCTTGTCGGCGAATTCCTCGAACTCCTCGGGGCTGGTCGCCTGGTCGGCGCCGCCAAGGAGCATCAGGATGGGCGACCGCATCTGCGGAATCCAGGGTCCGACGCGCTCCAGGGGCCGGCCGCCATAGAAGCCGATGCAGCCGGCGAGGTCGGGGTTTTGAGCCGACTGCCGCCAGGAGTTCGCGCCGCCGTAACAGAAGCCCACAGAGAAGATCGCGCCCGGCCGGCCGCCTTCCGGCGCCGCCAGGTAGTCCATGCAAGCGCGGACGTCGGCCGCTATCTGCTCCGGCTTGACCTGCTGCACGTGCGGCGTGTACTCGAACGACTCGCTGCGATCGTCGCTGGTCGCGGTGCGGCCGAAGTAGTCGAACGCGACCGCCTCGAAGCCGGCCTCGGCGAACCGCACGGCGAGGTCCTTGTAGAACTGGTGGAGGCCGCGCACGTCGGGCAGGATCACCATCCCGCGGCCGTTGGGGTTGGCGGCGCGGGCCGCGTAGGCCATGAACCTGGTTCCGTCAGACGAGGTCAGTCGCAGATCGCCGTGGTCGGCGGCGGCGCCGCTGATGGGAGGCAGCGGGGGTCGTGCAGCGTCCGAATAGCACATACACGGAGCATAAGATCGCTCTGGTGTCGATCAGAGTCCGTCACACTGCCGCCGCTCTCGTCCTTGCCGTCGTGCTGGCCGCCTGCGGAGGGCAATCGGGGCAGCCCGCAGGTTCGATCAAGGTGACGATGACGGAGTACAAGTTCGTGCCCAAGACCATCACCGCGACGTCGGGAAAGGTCGTCTTCTACCTCGCCAACGACGGCACGATGGTGCACGACATGGTGATCACGGACTCCTCGGGCAAGATGGTCGCCAAGAGCGACATGGTCAGCGTCGGCGACCGCTCGGTCTTCACCGTCGATCATTTGGCCCCCGGCAGCTACGGCATCTACTGCGACTTGCCGGGGCATCGCGAAGCAGGGATGCTGGGCACGCTCCAGGTCAGCTAGCCGGCGCATACGGCGGTCCCGCCGCGTAACTTGCATTTCGGTGCCTTCCCCTTCCTCTCCCATCCGGGGGTTTACAGCCGGTTCGCTGGCGACGATCGCAATGAGCGGCCTGATGTTCGCCGGGCGGCGGCTTGGGGTGCTCGGACGGATGCCGCCCGAACGGATCACCTCGCGCCTTCTCGACGCGGTCGGGATCGGCCGCAGCCGCCGGCAGCAGGATGTTGCCGCGACCGCTCTGCACATCGGCTTCGGGGGCGCCGCCGGCTCGCTGTTCGACGTCCTCTATCACGCCCTCGGCCTGCGCATCAGCCCGCTCCTCCAGGGCGCCGTTTTCGGCACCGGCGTGTGGGCAGTCAGCTACGCGGGCTGGGTGCCAGCACTCGAAATCATGCCGCCGCCGTCGCGTGACCGCCCCGGGCGCCCGCAGGTGATGCTGGTAGCGCACTTGGTCTACGGCGCACTGCTCGGCTGGCTCTGCTCTCGCCGGTAGTCCTCCTCCCCACTTGGTGGGGAGGTGCCTCGGCGGAGCCGAGGCGGAGGGGCGTGTGGGTCTTGACCGCGTAGCCTTAGCTCACCGTCCGCCGGCGGTGCCGGGCGGCCGCGAAGAGCCCAACGGCAGTGCCGAACGCCGCCAGCACCGCCCGCCGGAGACGGGAGCCGCCCGCGCGCCCCTCGGGATGGCGCGCCGGCTCTGCCTCGAGCGCTGTCTTCGATGGGCGCGCTGTCTCTGGCCGGACAGGGCGCTCCTCCTCCTCGTGGATGGGGTTCAGCACCACGTTCAGCTCGGCGCCGAGGATGGTGAGCAGGCCGACGAAGTAGAAGAACGCGGTCACGATCAAGAGAAAGGCGAACAGGCGGCCGTACTGGTTGATGCTCCGGTTCAGGCTGATGTAAAGCGGGAAGAGCTGCGTCAGCAGGTAGAACCCGACGCCGGCGAGAAGCGCCCCCGGCCAGATGTCGCGCACCCGCTGCTGGCGATTCGGCACCACGTAGTAGATGGAGCCGAAGAGAACCACGCCGGCCGCGATGGCGGCGAGTCTCTGGGCCCAGTAGACGGTCGTCCCATTCGCGACCTCGACCGGGATGAGTGGGATCTGGTTGAGCAGGGCCAGGAGGCTCGAGCTGAGCACGGCGAAGCCGGCGAGCACCGTGAAGAGCAGGATCATCCCCACCGCCATCACCTTTTCCTCGAGGAAGTTCCGGCGCGGCGCCTTGTAGATCGGATCGAAAGCCTGCTCGATGGCCCCAAAGAGGTTCGAACCCGACCACACGAGGCCGGCCAGGCCGATCAGCAGGAAAACTCCGGTCTGCCGCTGCAGCGATTCGAGCGCCGCCGTGGTGTCGTTTGCGTTGTCGCCGGGGATGACGGAGATGATCGCGACGTAGACGGACGACGAGTTGAGTCCCAAGAAGCGAAGGACGAGGCCGAGGATGCCGGCCAGGGCGAGAGCGATCGGAAAGATGGAGGTGAGGATGTTCCAGGCGATCAGTACCGACCTGTTCGGCCCATCATCCTCGACGAAGCGGCGGACCACCTGTCCAGGCACGGTCTCCTGTGCCCAAGCGGCCAGCGCGCGCACCCGCGATACCGCCGCTTTCATACAGTAGTTTTATCACGTTTTTGGTAAGCGCCAGTGCGGTTCTAGCCGTCGCTTGAATTGACAGAACGCGGGGTTTCGTTGGTAGGGTCGCAGCAGGGCTGCGCAGCGGCCGCCGGCCAAAAAGGGAGGTGAGAAAGCGATGATCGTTCCCAGCGTCACCAACTTCTTTCAGGCGGTTGTGGTGTCAGTGGCGGCTGGTCTGATGACGCTGGCGTCGTTCGTTCCGGCGCTCCTCGGAGCCGTGATCCTTCTCGTCGTCGGATGGCTGCTTTCAGACTTCGCAGCCTCCCTGTGCGTTCGCCTTCTGGAACGCACCGGCTTCGAGAGCGCGACGCTGCGAACCGGCGCCGCCGCCTTTCTCGCGCGTACCGGGATGCGCGACCCACGCGCCAGTGTTGTGCTCGCCGAGCTGGTCAGGTGGTTCATCCGGCTGGTATTCCTGGAGGCGGCCGCCCAGGCCGTCCACCTGCAAGCGGTGGTCCAGGTGATCACCCAGATCATCTTCTTCATTCCGAACCTGGCGGTGGCCCTGGTCGTTTTGCTGATCGGATCGATGGTCGCCCGCGTGGCCGCGGGCGCGGTCCGGGGCTCGGCCGAGCAAGCCGGTTTCGACAACCCGAACCTGATCGCCGGCATCACCAAGTACACGGTGGTGGCCTTTGCCGTCATCGTCGCGGTCAACCAGGTTGGCATCGCGGCCAGCATCGTGAACATCCTGTTCATGGCCTTCGCGGGGTCGGTGGCACTCGCACTGGGGCTCGCCTTCGGGCTCGGCGGCAGGGATGTCGCGGGCCGGGTCTGGCAGAACGCCTACGACCGCGGGCGGGAGGCGGCGCCCAAGTTCGAGGCGCGTGCGCAGACGAGCTCGCCGGCGACGGCGCTCGAGTCCGAGCCGGCGCGCCAGGCCGACGTCGAGTACGGCGGAGCGCCGGATGCTCCGGCCGGAGACAAGGAAGGTGCCGAGCGGCGCCCCCCGCGCCGCCGAACGCGAATGCGCCCCAGCGTCGAATAAATAAATCGATGGAAAGCCTCCCGCCGAAATCGGGGGGAGGTGGCCCGAAGGGCCGGTGGGGGCCTGGGTCAGACCCCTTCGGAGATCGCGCGCAGGTAGCGCTCAGCCGAGCGCTGCACGGTGGCGTCCGCGTCTTCGAGGACCGTCCTCTCCCACCACCCGCCATAGAGTCGCGGAAACCGGAACTGGGCGACCACTTCCGCTATCCGCACCACCTCGTGCGCCGGAAGTGGGATCTGGTTGGGATAGCTGCGCATGAAGCTAACCCAACGCCTGTCGCTCACCACCTGGATCGAGTCACCGGTGCAGAGCGCCCCCTCGGACTCCTCGCTGTTCGTCCAGTGCAGCACAGCCGAGCCTTCGAAATGCCCGCCCACATTGACCAACATGGCGCCCGGCAGCGGCTCCGCCTGGTCCTGCCACTCGACGATCTCGAAGTCCGTGCGCATCCGCCATTCGGCGTCCGCCGCCGGCAGCCATGCCGGCGCCCCGAACTCCTGGCTCCACTCGGCGATCGTCGAGTAGAAGTGAGGATGCGAGGCCGCGATCGCGCTCACCCCGCCGAGATCCCGAACCGCCCGCGCCAGCTCGGGCGTCATCGGCACGCAGTCCCAGAGCAGGTTTCCGGCTGGAGTCCAGGCTAAAATCGCTCGCTGGCCGATCCCAATCGAGGGCCGGAGGCCAATCCCCATCAGTCTCGGTTCCAGTTCGCGTACGTCCGGCTCGTGGCTGCTCGCAATGTCCGCCAGCCCGGTCCACTGCTGGCCGTCAGGGCCGACGAACTGCCGGAAGTCGTCGCAAATCGGGCAGGCTGGAGGTGGGACCGGCGAAGGCGGCTGCTGAACCCCACAGGTCACACAGATCCAGGCCGTCACTACCCGAACGCTATAGCCTCACCGCAAGTTCCTGCAGCCCGCTTCGTTGACTGGATACGTACGGGTACGCAATTTCTGATATCACTATGTGCGTCCGGCCTATGAAAGAAGGAAGCGTTCTGCTGGTCGACGACGACCGGCTCGTTCTCGACCTGTACGCGATCGCACTCCGTCAGCGTGGTTTCGCGGTCCACCAAGCCACCGACAGCGCGACGGCGCGCGCCATCGTGGCCCAAGCCCGCCCTCAACTGGCGTGCGTGGACGGCCGGCTGGTGGCCGACTCCGGACGCGATCTGGCCGCCGAGCTCGCCGCCGGCGGCGTGCGCGTGGTTCTCTTCACCAACGACCAGACCCTTTTCGACCACCCGCCGAGGGGCGCGGCAGCCCGGCTGATCAAGGCCAATACGTCGCCCAAGCAGTTGGCCGCCGAACTCACGCGGCTCCTCGATGAGAGCGCGGAGGCGACCGCCAGGTCCTAGACGCGGCTAAGGCTTGAGCGCCAGGTAGGGCGTCGGGTCGACCGGCTGACCGGCGGCGTGCACCTCGAAGTGCAGGTGCGGACCGCTGGAGTAGCCGGTGGACCCCTCGAGTCCGATCCGCTGACCTGTCCGCACCACGTCGCCGGCGCGCACGTCGACCTCCTCGAGGTGCCCGTAAAGGGTTTCCACCGCGCCCTGGTGGGCGAGCACTATGAAGTTCCCGTAGCCCCTATAGCGGCCCGTCCCGGCCGGGGATCCGGTGGCGACCACGACGCCGTCGGCGGGCGCCAGCACCGGAGTTCCCGCCGGCCTGGCGAGGTCGAGGCCGAGGTGGAAGTGCGCGAAGCCCTGATAGGGCGGCTCGCCGTCGAGGTCGCTCGGCCCCCAACCCTGGCTGATCACGATGGGACCCGCCTCCGGCCAGGCCATGTGCGGCGCCGGGCCCGCGCCCAAGCTGTCGTCCAGCAGCGCTGCCGCCCCGTCCTCGATCGCCGCCAGGCCCGCGCCGGCGGCGATCTGGGCATCGGCGCCAAGGCGGTCGGCGTCGGCCTGGCCGTCCTCCAACGGCCGGCCGTAGAGCGCGGCCGCCTGCTGGGCCGCCCGCGCGCCGACGTTTGTCAGGGCGGCGTCCGCGGCAGCCAGCCGGTCGCGGATGGCGTCGAGACGGGCAGTTCGCCGGTCGGCGTCACGGAGCTCGTCTCGCAGCCGCAGCGGGCTTTCCGTCGCCGTCCCGACCCGGTCGAGGACTGCCTGCCGGCCCCTGGCGTTTGAGTCCAGCGCCGCCTCCACGTATGACCGGTAGGTCTGCTCCAGGTCGGCGTGCGCTCTGAGCGCGCTCACGATGGGCGCTCGGTAGTCAGGCGGCGGCGGCACGTAGACCGGGCGCGGCTGCACGGGGACATAGCGGGTGGCCGGCCTGGCGGCGGCGGCCGCCGCGGGCTGCGGTGCGGCGCTGAGGAGAAGCGCCGCCGCCACGGCCGACACTGTGGCAGGGATCCGGAACAAGGCCGGTCGAGGCTAGGGAGCGCGTCCCGGAAGTGCGTCCGGGCGGGGCGTAAGTTTCCGTAAAGGTCCGACGACATACCCTTCTCGGAATGCAAATCGGAAGCCTTCTCACAGAACGCGGCTTGGTGAGCGTCGCGCGCCGCGGTGGTGGCGTGGTCGAACTACCGGGAACCGTCGAGCAGCTGATCGCGGGTGGCGAGGACGCCCTCCGCCCCGCCATCGAGCGGGCGACGACCATGCACGCGCTCGATGAGTCCCTTCTGGCTCGCCTCGGGCCGGCCGTCCCCAACCCGGGCAAGGTGCTCTGCATCGGTAAGAACTACGCGGACCACGCGGAGGAGCTGGGCGGAAAGCCGCCCGAGACGCCCGAGGTGTTCCTGCGCTCGCGCACCAGCCTGGCCGCGCCCTGCGGACCCCTCTATCGTCCCCGCAGCAGCCGGCTGATGGACTGGGAGGTCGAGCTGGCGGTCGTGATCGGCAAGCCCGGCCGCTACATCCCCGCGTCAGAGGCGATGGGCCACATCTTTGGCTATGCCGTCTTCAACGACATCTCCTTCCGCGACTTCCAGCGCTTCGGCTCCCAGTGGATACCGGGCAAGAACTTCGACCGCTCGGGCCCTCTGGGTCCGTTCGTCGTCACCGCGGATGAGGTCGGCGACCCCTTTGACCTCGAGCTCAGCTGCGTCATTGAGAGCAACGGCGGGCGGGAGCAGGTGCAGCATTCGAGGACCTCGCTGATGGTCCACCGCATCCCCGATCTGATCGCCTACATCAGCCTCTGGACGACGCTCGAGCCTGGTGATGTCATCGCCACGGGGACGCCGGGGGGCGTGGGAGACGGCCGAAATCCCAAGCGGTTCCTGGTTCCCGGCGAGACCGTCCTGACTCGCATCACCGGGGTTGGCGAGCTGAAAAACCAAGTGCTAGAAGAAGCCGCGGCGGCGTCCTAGAATTACGCGCCGTGACCGCCCCAGGCATCGACTACAACGCGCCCTTCCAGAGGGCAATCGAGCTCATCGGGAAGCGGTGGTCGGGTGCCGTGGTGAGGGCGCTGCTGCCCCGTCCGGCACGCTTCAACCAGCTCCTCGCCGGCATACCGGGCATCTCCGATCGCGTCCTCACGGAGCGTTTGCGGGAGCTCGAACTGGAGGGCATTGTCGAGCGCCTGGTCGACCCCGGGCCCCCGGTCCGGGTCAGCTACCGGCTGACGACACGCGGGCGCGCGCTCGATACGGTGGTGGCGGCGGTGGACGACTGGGCCGCCTCCTGGATGGGCGCGGCGGCCACGGCGGCCGACGGTTCCCGCGCGGCGGTGTAACCGAGGGGCACGCCCTCGAACACGGAGAGTGGCGTTGCCGTAAGGGCCGGCTTTTGCTGGCCCGTGTGAGTCCGTCTTCCAGGCGAGAGCGACGTTGCAGCGCCGACAAAAGGAGGGCGGGCCCGCGGGGGGAACCTTGGTTCCCTCCGCGTTCACCCGGGTTTTGGGGCGATCAGCCCGCTGTTAGCATCGAATCCGAATTGGCTTCTCGCCTCCGCGACGCGCCTCGATGCCATCGTTGACCGACATCTTCAGGCGGCGGCCTGAAGCGCAGAAGTGCCCTGCTTGCGGCGCCGCGCTGCCGCCGAGCTCGGTCTTCTGCCCCAGCTGCGGCGTGCGCACGGACGATCCAGACGCGCAGCCGCTGCACATCGTCGACCGTGTCACCGGCCTCTTCAACGACCGCTTCATCCGCCCGGTTCTCGAAGACGAGCTGGCGCGAGCCCACCGCTACGGGCGGCCGGTGGGCGTCCTTTTGATCGAGGCGCCCAACCCCGACCAGGGGAATCCGGTGGCTGGGGAGCCACCCGACGCCGACGACGAGGAGGTGCTGAAGCAGATGGCGGCCGCGGTCGCCGGCACACTCCGTGACGTCGACACCCCGGGCGTCCTCACGCGCCGCCCGCCGCAGCTCCTGGCGATCCTGCCCGACACCGACATCTCGGGTACCGCCCATGCGGCCAACCGGGTGGTCGCATCGGTCAACAACGCGCTCACGGCGACGGGCAGGCGAGGCGCGGTCGGACTGGTTTGTGTTCATCACGGATCGCGGCTGCGCGCGGGGGCGGTCATCGAGGCCGCCGGCCGCTCGCTGCGGTCGGGACGGCCCGAGCTGCTTGGCCGCTGAGTACGCGATCTGTCTGGTCCGTCATGGAGAGACCGAATGGAGCCGCTCCGGCCGGCACACGGGGCGCACAGACCTACCCCTCACGCCTGAGGGCGAGGCGGTGGCCGCGGAAGCCCTGCGCGCCAGTTTGGGGAGCCGTTCCTTCACAGCAGTTTTCACCTCGCCGCTGCAGCGCGCCCGCCGTACCGCGGAGCTCGCCGGGTTCCCTGACGCGGTCGTCACCCCGCTTTTACGGGAGTACGACTACGGCGACTACGAGGGCCTGACCACAGCCGAGATCCATCAGGAGCGGCCGAGCTGGGAGCTCTTCCACGACGGCTGTCCCAACGGTGAGACGCCGGGGGACGTCTACACGCGCGCGCGAGCCTTCTGCGATCTGGCGGCGCAGACTGGCGGCGACGTCCTCGCCTTCTGCCACGGCCACATCTCGCGGGCGATCACCGTGGCCTTCCTGGCCTGGCCGATCGAGCTAGCGGCCGACGTCCGGAACCTTGACGTGGGCCGCTTCGGGATCCTGACCGAGGGAGAGCGAGGCCGCCTCCTGGGCTACTGGAACGCCGTCGAGTGACCCGCCCTTCTCCTCCGAGGCCAGCCGGTTGAAGAGGGCTCCCATCAGGAGCAGCTGGCTGAGCAGGTAAAGCCAGGTCGCCAGCGCAAGGACCAGGGTGAAGCCCTGCGTGTACGCGCTCGCGCGGTGGGTCAGGCTGAAGAGGAGCGGGAAAGCGAGCGTGAGCAACTCGATCAGGGCGCCGGCTCCGATCGCCCCCGGCAGCACCTCGCGCGCGCTCAGGTGCAGGTTGGGTACTGACCTGTAGATCCAGAAGAGCAGGTATGTGATGACGAGCCAGCCGGCGACCACGTTCAGATAGGCCGTCGCGTTCAGGAGCTGGCCGTTGATCAGGCCGATCGCGACGTTGAGAGCGACCGCCAGGACGACGGCGACCGCGAAGATGGCGATCAGCCGCAGCCCTGCGATCCGTTGGACGATTGGATTGCGGCCCGGAACCGTGTAGATCTGATCGAGCGCAAATTCGAGTGAGGCGAAGAGCGCGGTGCCCGAGTAGAGCAGGCCGAGAACCGAGATCAACCCGATGGTTCCGGCGTGCCGGCTCGCGTCCTGCAGCGTCCGGGAAACCGTTTGCTGGGCATCGTATGGAATCGCCTCGACCAGCACGTGCTCGATCTCGCGAAAGACTTTCTCGTCGTGGATCACGAAGCCGACGATGGAGAGCAGCCCGAGAACGATCGGGAACATGGTCAGAAAGGCGTTGAACGCGAGCCCAGCCGCGTAGTTGGGGGTGCCGCTCTCGAAATACGCGATCAGCAGCCGCACCAGCAGCGGCCGCCTGGTCTTCATCGCCGCCTGAGCGTCCAGTCGCGAGGCCGGGATCCATGCACACCTGCATAAACGAGGTAGGCGGACGTTTCCTCCTCCGCCCAGTAGGCGTGACGCTCGCCGGGGTTGACCAGAACCAGCTCGCCCGCCTTCGCGCTCCCCACCTGGTCACCCTCACGGAAATGGAGGATTCCCTCGGTCACGATCACCGCCACTGGGATCGCGTTGCGGTGCTCAGGCACCCGCTGGCCGGGCAGCAGGCGCAACCCGATCACGCGCATGGCGCCGCAGTCTCCGATCTGCTCCCATCCGAAGGCCCGAGGCTCCACCCCGGCCGGAATTATGATCTTGAGGTGCCGGCCTCGATCCGCCTCCTGGCCCAGGCGGACGTCGAGCGGCTGCTCGACCTCGAGGCTCTAATCGAAGCGCTGGCCGGCGCCTTTCGCAAGCTGTCATCCGGCGAAGCCTCCATCCCGCCTCGAATCGCGGCCTCCAACGGCGCCGGGCTGCTGGCCGCGATGCCCGGCTTCCTGCCCGGGGGCGGGCTCGAGGTCAAGCTGGTCTCGGTCTTTCCCGGCAATCACGACCGCGGCCTGCCCTCGCACCAGGCGCTGATCGCCCTCTTCGACGAGAACGATGGCAGCCCCCAGGCGGTGATGGACGGGACCGCGATCACGGCCATCCGGACGGGTGCCGCGGCCGCCCTCTCGGTCCGGCTTCTCGCGCGCCCCGACGCCGCCGTGCTCGCGGTGCTCGGGGCCGGCGTGCAGGGGCGCTCGCACCTCGAGGCGGTGCCGCGTGTCCGCCGCTTTTCGGAGATCCGCGTGGCATCCCGGAACCGGGCGCACGCCGAGGCGCTGGCTCGCGAATTCCCGGAAGTGCAGGTTGCGAGGTCCTTCGAGGAGGCGGTGGCCGGGGCGGACGTCGTCTGCTGCTGCACCGATTCATACGAACCGGTGATCCGGCGCGCCTGGCTGAAGGCCGGAGCTCACGTGACCTCGGTTGGCGCCTCGCGCGGCGGCCCCGAACTGGGGCCGGACGTGGTCGGCGAGGCGCTTCTTTGCGTCGAATCGCGGGCCGCCTTCCTTCCCTATCCCGCCGGTGCCCACGAGCTGCAAGGACTGGACGCCGAGAGTGCAGTGGAGATGGGTGAGCTGGTGGCGGGGACCCGGCCGGGGCGCACGCGCCCTGACGAGCTCACCGTCTACAAGTCGATGGGCCACGCGGTGGAGGACATCGCGGCCGCGCGGCTGGTCCTGGACCGGGCCTCGGCCGCCGGTGCCGGGACGCTAGTAAGTCTTTGAGTGTCCTGCTCCGGAGGTTCGCCCGGCAAATTGTGGGAGGCGCGCGACAGCGCGCCGGTCTGGGCGGCTAGCCGACAGGAACGGGTGGACCGAGGAGGAGCGCAGCAGCGCTGCGTGACGACGAAGGGCCGGGCCCCTGTTCCGT
>CAZXGB010000089.1:0-12302 GCA_964640005.1 uncultured Actinomycetes bacterium
GAAGTACCAGTTGAAGGGCTCGGGGTTCCAGGGCTCGCCGGTGCCGCCGAGGATTCGCAGTGACCGGAGGTCGTGACGCAGCGGGTGCTCGTCGCCGTGGGCCATCAGGCCGCGGACGAGGGTCGGCGACACGCCCAGGATCGTGACCTTGTGGTCCTCGACGATCCGCCACAAGCGGTCGGGGGTGGGTGTGTCCGGCGTCCCCTCGTAGAGGACCATCGTCCCGCCCAGCAGGAGACTGCCGAGGATCAGCCACGGTCCCATCATCCAGCCGATGTCGGTGAACCAGAAGAGGGTGTCGTCGGAGCCCATGTCGAAGCAGTGGGCGAGGTCCTGAGCCGTCTTGATCGGGAAGCCGCCGTGCACGTGGAGCGCGCCCTTGGGCCGCCCGGTCGTGCCCGAGGTGTAGATGATCATCAGCGGGTCCTCTGGATCGAGGCGCGCATTCGGCAGGTCGATCGGCCCGTCCTCCATCAGCGTCGCCCAGACATGATCGCGGCCATGCGTCCAGGGCACTTCGCGCCCGACCCGCCGGTGAACAATGCAGTGCTTGACGCTTGGCGAACTGGCGAGCGCGGCGTCGGCGACCTCCTTCATCTCGACCACCTGGCCGCGCCGGTAGAACCCATCGGAGCACACGAGCACCTTGGCCTGGCCGTCGTTCAGTCGCGAGGCGATCGCGCCCGGGCCATAGCCGCTGAAGAGTGGGATGAAGACGGCTCCTATCCGGGCGCAGGCGAGGAGCGCGATCGCGACCTCCGGGGTGAGCGGCATGAAGAGGCCGACGCGGTCGCCCTTTTCGACGCCCAGCCGCTTGAGAACGCCGGCGAAGCGCGAGACCTCGGCATCCAGCTCCGCGTAGGTGAGGCGCCGGACCTCGCCCGGCTCGCCCTCCCAGATGACCGCTGCCTTCCCGCCCAGCCCACGCTCGATCTGCCGATCGAGACAGGAGGCGGCGATGTTCATCTTGCCGCCCACCCACCAGGTGGTCCACTCGATGCCCTGCGACGTATCGGCGACCTTGTCGTAACCGCGGTAGAAGTGGATGTCGAGGTCCTGGACCACCTCGCCCCAGAACCACTCATAGTCGCGAGCGGCCCGCTCGACGAGTGCCCGATAGGAGCCGATGCCCTGGCGGTCCAGGAACCGCTTGAGCCGGCTGCGCTCGACGACCTCGGACGATGGCTCCCAGATGACGTCGCCGACCACCACCGGGTGCATCGGCAACGATTCTAGGCCCCAGCCACGTCTCGACCTTCCCAAGGTGCGGGCATGAGTCGGGACCCTTACGCGGCCTCGCCGTCCAGTCGCGCCGCCTCCTCGGCGAGCTCCCAGTAGTTGTTCCAGGCCACGCGAGCGACCACCAGCGCAGCCCCAGGTGACCTGCGCTTGCGGGCCGCCTGGATCGCATGGTGCTGTGCGTAGAACCACCGCTCCAGCGCCCTCTCCACGGTGGCCCTGACCAGGTCGCGCCAGCGCTGATCGTGCTCGGGAGACGTCGGCTGCGGGGGCAGTACGAGGAGCTTCCACTCGACCCCGGGCCGGATCGGCTCGACGACGGGTGATCCGAGCGCGCGGCCGAGGTGGGCGCGGATCGTCGGCCGCCGTGGGTTGGCCGCCATCAGCCGCTGCTGGACGGCGAAGATCGCTTCGCTGGCGGTGCGCAGGGTCAAGCGCCCGGAAGACTTTGGCAGCCGGCCGACCTTGGCCTGCAGGGCGCGGACGCCCAGCTGAACCTCGAACGACAGCGACCCTACCTCCGCCAAGCGCATCTCTTCGATCCGATTGAGGAGGTCGTCGGACTCGCGTAGAAGGTGCCTTCGGTGGACGTCTGATTCATCCGGATCGGGTAGGCGCAGGATGGCGTTCATGGCTGCGCGCACGCTATTGCTATCCGCTAAGCGTGTAAATGCTTTCTTAACATCGAGCTCAATCGGCCAACTTCTTAACAACCACTCTTGACGCCTCTCCGGGCGCCACCCGAAGCTGCCCGGCATGCGCCGCTGGCTTCTCACCGCCGCCGCCCTCTTGACCGGGGGCGCCACCACCGCTCTGCTCCTCTGGTACGGCAATCCGGAGCGTGGAGCGACGCTCGCCTACGTGCTCGCGCGGGACGTGCCCGCCGGTTCGACGATCGGGCTCGAATCGGTGCGCTTGCAGCCGTTCCGGCTGGCACCGGGTGTCCGTCCACCTCTTGGGCCCGGCAGCGAACACCGCCTCCAGGCGGAGGCGGCCGCTCACGATCTCACTGCGGGCCAGCTCATCCAAGCTGGAGACCTGTCGGCGGATCAGCGGTCTGCGCCAGACCGGCGGCTGGTCCTGGTCCCGGTGAAGGACGCACCCCCGCTCGCCGCCGGTGACCATGTCGACCTGCTCCTGATCACGGGCAGCGCGGACCGGCCATCAATCGTTCCCTTCGTGCTCGGGCTGGAGGTGCGGGCGGTCACTCCGGCAGGCCTGGTCGTGGTCGCGTCATCGCGCGCAGCCGCCGGCCTCGTCTATGCCGGCGTCACATCGCGGCTGGTCGCGGTGGCCGCCGAGCGGGGGGCGCGGCCCGGCCAGGAGGCGGCGGTTTCCTCAATGGATGACGCGACGGCGGTGGCGCGGTCGTGAGATCCCGGGTCGTCGCGCTGGCGAGCGCCAAGGGGAGCCCGGGCGTCAGCTTCGTGGCGGCCGGGCTGGCCTGCCGCTTCGCCGCCCTCGGGGTGCCGGTTCTCGCCGTCGACGCTGACGCCGAGGACCCGGCGCTCGCCGTGACGTTCGACCTCGGCGAGCCGGCGGCCGGCGAGGCTCGCGGCGGGGCGGGAGAGCTGGCGGTCCTGACCTCCGAAGCCCTCCGGGCGATGACCGTCCCTGCAGCTCGCAACCTCCAGTTGCTCGAGCTGGCGTCCACGTGGGCGGCTCCGCTGGACGGCCGCACGATCGTCGCCGCCGCCCGGGAGGCGGAATTCAGCGCCGTGGTGATCGATCTCGGCCACCAGCATGGCGCGCTGCAGAAGCAGCTGGGAGCGGCCGCCGACTGGCTGCTCTGGGTCGTGGAGCCGGACCGGGTGGGCCTCGATCGGGCTGATCGAGCGCTCTCCGCCTCCGCAGTGCGCGGCGCCAGCGCCGGACTGGTGCTGAACCGGTTGGGCGCCCACACCCTGAAGGGAGCCGGCCGCGAGCTCTGCCGCCGGCATGAGCTGCCGGTGATGGCGGCCATCCACGAGGACCGCCGGGCGGCAGCGCGCTGTACGGCCGCCCGGCCGTGGCACCGCCAGCGGCGCTTCCGCGCCGGCTTCGACGACCTGGCGCACGCGCTTCATCCGGACCTCGCGGGGTCCCGGCGAGGTTCCTGGCCGTGATCGGTCTCGAAGACACCGAGGCTCGCGTCCGCGCCCACGTGGAGGCGGAACTCGCCGCCGTCCTCGCCGCTCGCGAGGTACCGCGGCTCCTCCTGGAGGATCAGGACTGGCTCTACCAGCTGGTCGGCCGAGCCGTCGTCGAGGCGCAGCAGACCTCGCCCGGGCTCGACCGCGAGGCCGCGCAGCTGCTCTGGCGGCGCGTCTTCGGAGCGGTCACCCCGCTCGGGCCGCTGGCCGAGCACCTGGCGGATCCGCTGGTCGAGGAGCTGCGAGTCAACGGAACCGACGCCTGCTATCTGGTGCGCGACGGCCGGCGCGAGAAGGTGCCGCCGCCTTTCCCGACGGAGCAGGGCCTGATCGACCTCGTGCACTGGTACACCGACGGCACCGGAAGCGCGCGCCTCGACCGCGCCAGCCCGATGGTCACCATCACCCTGCCCGACGGCAGCCGGCTGCACGCCGCCCTCTCGCCGCCGGCGCGACCGCTCAGCATCACCATCCGGCGCCATCCGCCCAGCCGCTTCCGCTCGCTGGCCGATCTGGCGACGACCGGATTCATTCCGAGCGCTCTCGAACCCCTGCTCGTGGCCGCGGTGCGCGGGCGCCTGAATGTCCTGGTGGCGGGAGGAACAGGAACCGGGAAGACGACTTTCATGCGATGTCTCTGCCGGCTGATCCCGGAAGACGAGCGCGTGGTGACGATCGAGGACCAGGCGGAGCTGCACCTGTGGCGGGAGCTCGCGGACTGCGTGTCCCTCGAGGGGCGCCCGGCCAATGCGGAAGGCCGCGGCGCGATCAGCATCCAGATGCTCGTCCACGAGGCGTTGCGGATGAGTCCCGACCGGATCGTCATCGGCGAGGTTCGGGGCGGTGAGGCGCTCGACCTGCTCGACGCCATGAACACCGGGCACCCCGGCTCGATCTGCACCCTCCACTCCGAGAGCCCCCGCGAGACGCTGCCGAGGCTCAGCCGGCTCGCCCTCCGCAACCCACACGCACCACGCCCGGAAGCGGTGGTGGCCGAAATCGCGCGCACCGTCGACCTCGTTCTGCAGCTCGAGGCGCGAATGATCGGCGGCGTCCGCCGCCGCCGGCTGGGGTCGATAGGTTACGTGGCGGGTGTGGAGGCCGGGCAGCCGGTCGTGGACGAGCTCGTAGGCGTGAACGCCTCCGGCACCTGGCGGCGGCAGGCCGGGATTGCGGCCCTGCCAGACCGCGTACAGGCGAAGCTCCGAGAGGTTGCCGATCCTGAGCGCCTCCTGGAGGGTCTCGATGGCTGATGCAAGCACCGCCGGCGCAATCCTCGCCGGCGCGCTGATCGCCCTGGCGGCACTGGCGGCGACCTCGGCACCCGTTGCCCCGCCTTCCGCGCCGAGGTTCGCCGAGCGCCTGTTCAGGTCGGAGACTGCCCTCGCGGCCGCCGCTCTGCCCGGCGCCGACTGGCGCCTCCTGATTGGACTCGAGCTCAGCGCGGCCGCCGTCGTATTCGCCGGCGCTTGGGTCATCACCGGCCTCCTGGTCGTCGCGGCCGCGACCGGGCTCGTGGGCGCGGCCGGGGTCCGGATGACCCTTCGGATCCGGGCCTCGCGCAGCCAGCGCTTGCGCCAGGACGCCGTACTCGAAGCGGTCCGGATGCTGCGGGGGCTGCTCGAATCGGGCGGCGTCGGCGTGCAGCAGGCCCTCGCGGTGCTGGCCGACCGCGGACCGGTGCGGCTGCGCACGGAGTTCGCGATGATCGTCGCGGCCGGCGCCTCCGGGCGGCAGCCTCAGGCCTGGAAAGCCGCCCGCGCCCGCGTCTCCGACCCGCTCTTCGACATGCTGTGCGCGGCGATCCTCGTCCAGCGACCGGCGGGAGGCGAGCTGGCGCCTCTGTTCGCCGATCTCGAGGAGTCTGTGGCCGGCCTCCACGAGGTGACGCGTGAGGCGGAGGCGCTCCAGGTGCAAGCACGCTCGGCGGCGGCTCTCGTCGTGGTCCTTCCACTGGCGTTCCTGTTCGTGCTCTCAGTCCTCAGGTCGCCGTATCTGGACGCCTACCACACGCCCACCGGCTCGGCCTTCCTGGCCGCCATGCTGGCCGTCATCGGGGCCAGCTACAGCTGGGTGCTGCGCTGGCTGCGACTGCCGGTGGAGCCGAGGCTCGAGGTGGCCGATGGTTGATCGGCTGTCGGTGGTGGCCGCGCTTGCGACCGGGCTCTGCTTCGGCCTCGCCATACTTGTGGCCGCGCGGCCGGAGGCCCTGGGCGAGGCGGCCCGGTGGCTCGACCGGCGGCGCCGTCGGGCTAACGGAAGCCGGGTTTCGGCGCCGCTTCCGACACTGCCCGGGCCAGCGCAAGACTGGCTGGCGGTCCGGCTCGATCGTGCCGGCTGGGAGGAGACGCCCGATCGGTTCGCGGCGCTGGCCGGCCTGACCGCCGTCGCGCTCGGCGCCGGCGGTGCGGTTGCCGGTTCACTTGCCGACGTCGCGTCGAGCATCGTGCTGGCGGCAATCGGATCGGCGCTGGGCGCCGGTCTCTCGCTCCAACTCCTGGTCGCTGCGGGAGCCAAGCGCCGGCGGCGGCTGCTGGCCGAGCTGGCTCCGACGCTGGAGCTCGCCTGCCTCGAGCTGGGCGCCGGCAGCAGTCCAGCCACTGCCCTCACCGCGGTCACCCGGCGAACGGGAGGCGAACTCTCGCGTGAGCTCAGGCTGGTTCTCGCCGGGTCCGCGCTCGCCTCGGCGGAGTCGCTCGACGTGCAGCTCCGCCGCCTCGGCGAGCGGCTCAACCTCGGGCCGCTGACGTCGGTGGCCGCCGTGATCGCGACCAGCCGGGACTACGGATCCGGCGTGATGCACGGGCTGCGGGCAGTGGCTCGCGACCTCCGGCGAGCGCAGCGGCGGGAGCTGATCGCCGCCAGCCGGAGCGCCTTGACGCGAATACTCGTCCCGGCTGCGGTCGGTGTGCTGATGCCGTTCATGGCGATCCTTCTCTACCCCGCTGTGACCACGCTGGCCGCGAACCTGAGATGAGACGGCAGCGGGGCAGCGCCCTCGCCGAGTTCGCGGTGGTCTGGCCGCTGGTCCTCCTGACGACCCTCGTCGCGGTCCAGCTCGGGCTCTGGTCAGCGGCCGGCTTCGCCACCCGCTCGGCCGCGCTGGCCGCGGCCCGGGTTGGTGCCGGGACAGCGGGGTCGCCCGCCATGGCCTTCGCCGTCGCGAGCCAGGTGCTGACGGCGGCCATGCCGGCCACCACGGTGACCGCGTGGTGCCCGGCCGGCACGCCGCCAGGCGGCGTCTGGGTGTGCACTCGGAGCACCCCGGCCGGGTTCGAGGTGCTGATCGGGGGCGGCCTCGCGGCGCTGGTCCCGATGGTGCCCGGCCACAGGAGCCTCCCGGTCCACGCCGATGCAGTGCTGCCGTACGAGCGGTTCCAATGAGCCGGCGGACCCGGGGCCAGGCGCTCGTGGAGGCCGCCTTGGTTCTTCCTTTGATGCTTCTGCTCGCCCTGGGGGTGGTCGTCCTCGCCCGCCTGGCCGACGCCGTGGCCGGCGTCGACGGTGCCACCGCGGCGGCCGCCAGCGCCGCCGCTCGCGCCCCGACCGAAGCGCAGGCCCAGGTCGCGGGAGCAGCCGCGTTCCGTTCAGCGCTTACCGGCTACTCCCTCGAGGGCGGCTCGGTGACGCTGACAACGGGCGGCCTGGCGCGGTCGGGCTCGGTGGTGGCGGCGGGCCAGGCCCTGGTCGAGCTCTCGTTCGCTCCGGTGCCCGGGCTCCCGCGGCGCGTGCCGATCCGGTCGACGGCGGTGGCGCCGGTCGAGATGTGGAGGACGCGGTGAGGCGCGCTCAGGCGCTTGTCTTCTTCGCGATCGTGCTTCCAGCGGTGCTTCTGCCGGTGGCGGCACTGGCCGCCGAGACGGCCCTGGTGGCGGAGCGCCAGTCCCGGCTCAGTGAGGCGACGGCGCTGGCCGCCACCGCCGCCGCGCTCGCCCTCGACACACGTGCCCTGCGCGCCGGAACCGGGTGGGTCCTCGACCCGGTGGCCGCCAATCGCGCTGCGGCGGCCGCGCTCTCAACAACCGACCCCCGAGCCGTCCTGGACAGCGCCTCTGTCTCGTCTAACCAGGTGACCGTCAACGCCCACGAGCTCGTCCCCCTCCAGCTGGCGGTGTTCGCGCCACATGGTGGTGTTTCCGTTCGTGCGACGGCCGCCGCCCGGCTGACGCCCGGCTACGGATCCCCCGTTGACCGATGATTTGTTCGTGGAACCGCGCCTCGAGGCCTCGCTGCTGGTGCTCGCCGGCGGTGGGAGCCGGCGGATGGGCCGGCCCAAGGCCCTGCTGCAAGTCGCAGGGACGACTCTGATCGAGTTCGTGGCCGGGCGCCTGGAGCCGGAATTCGCGGAGGTCCTGATCAGCGCCAACGAGGTGGCGCAGGTGCCGCCGGCTCTCGCCGCGCGGGCCAGGATCGTCCACGACCTGCACCTGAACGCGGGACCTCTGGCCGGAATCGAGGCGGGCTTGGCCGCCGCCAGCCGGCCGGCGCTGCTGGCGGTCGCTTGTGACATGCCGTTCGTCAGCCCGGCACTCGCCCGGCGACTGGTCGCTGACTGCGCGGGCCATGACGCTGCCGTCCCCGTGGTCGACGGCCGGCCCGAGCCAGTTTGCGCCGCTTACGCCGCCTCGGCCGCCGGTCCTATCTCTGCCGCCCTCGCGGCGGGCCGGCTGCGGGCCCGCGACGTGCTCGGCGAGCTCGACGTCGCCTGGGTAAACGATGTTGACCCCCAGCAGCTGGGCAGCGTGAACACCCCCGACGCCTATCGAGCCTTCCTCGACGCAGTGCGTTAAGTCGGTACATTGAAGTATGTGAATGAGTCGGGTTGGTGGAGGCCCGACAGACATGGAGGCGGCATTTGAAGATCGTCGTGACGGTTAAGCAGGTCCCGGATCCGAACAGCGCGCAGGGCCTGGAACCCGACAACACAATCGCGCGCGACAAGGAGGTCGTACTCGACCCTGGTGACGAGTACGGCGTCGAGGAGGGCTTGCAGCTGAAGGAGGCCCACGGGGGCGAGGTGGTCCTCGTCTCGATGGGTCCCGAACGAGCTCGGGATGCTATCCGGAAGGG
This sequence comes from uncultured Actinomycetes bacterium, assembly GCA_964640005.1. Lineage (GTDB taxonomy): Bacteria > Chloroflexota > Dormibacteria > Dormibacterales > Dormibacteraceae > CAZHAC01. The sequence continues at coordinate 8,442 of CAZXGB010000089.1, forward strand.
CCTATCGATGGGCGCCGATCGCGGAATTCTCGTCACCGACGAACAGCTCGCCGGCGCTGACGCATTCCTGACCGCGAAGGTCCTGGCGGCGGCGATCAAGGACGAGGCGCCCGACATGGTCATCTGCGCCACGGAGAGCACCGACGGTTCGACCGGGATGGTCCCGCCGGTGCTCGCCGAGCTGCTCGGCTTTCCCCAGCTGACCTTCGCCAAGGCGATCGAGGTGTCCGGCTCCAGGGTCACCGTGCACCGGCAGACGGAGGATGGCTACCAGGTCGTCGAGGCCGAGAGCCCGGTGCTGGTGACCGTGACCGCGGGCATCGCCGAGCCGCGCTACGCGTCCCTGAAGGGCATCATGGCGGCCCGCTCCAAGGAGGTCAGGCAGCTCACCCTGGCCGACCTGGACATCGACAAAGGCGAGTCCGCGGAGACCGTACTGTCCGTGGCCGACGCCGAGACGCGGAAAGCGGGTGAGATCGTCGAGGACGACGGCACCGTCGGTGTCGAGAAGATCGTGGCCGCTCTCCAGGCGGCGAAGGTTCTCTAGGAGGGTCTCGGTTGGCCAGGATCTTCGTTTACGCAGAACTGCGCGACGGCAAGCCCGCCGCGATCTCACTGGAGCTGCTCGCCAAGGCCCGAGAGTTGGGCGACGCCGAGGCGGTCGCGCTCGGTCCCGGCGCCGCGTCAGCGGCAGCGGAGCTGGGCAAGCACGGCGCCAAGGTCGTCTATGTCAATGAGGACCAGGCGTTCGCCGACTATCTGGCGGAGCCGGCGACCGACGCCATGGCGGCGCTCGTCCAGCAGCACGAGCCCGATCTCGTCCTCTTCGGCTTCACAACCGATTCGCGGGATGTAGCCGGCCGGCTCGGCGCCCGGCTGGGAGTCGGGCTCATCTCCAACAGCATCGACGTCGTCGCCCGCGAAGGTGGCTGGGTCGCCCAGGTGCCCTACTTCGGGGGCTCGAAGGTGGCCGAGTACAAGGCCAATGCCAGGCCGGCGATCGTTCTCCTGCGGCCGAAGTCGTTCGAGGCTTCGGAAACCGGCGGTGAGGCGCGCATCGAGCAGGTGGATGCCGCCGTGGGAGAGGCTTCCAAGCGCGCCCGCATCACCGAGCGCCGCGTCGAGGCGGGGGAGAAGGTCAAGCTCGAGGATGCGGCGGTGATCGTGTCCGGCGGCCGCGGTCTGCAGGGACCGGAGAACTTTGAGCTGCTGGAAGGCCTCGCGGACGCCTTGGGGGCCGCGGTCGGCGCCTCGCGCGCCGTGGTCGACGCGGGCTGGGTGCCCTACTCCATGCAGGTCGGTCAAACCGGAAAGACGGTCCGGCCAGGCGTCTACCTCGCGTTCGGGATCTCAGGTGCCATGCAGCACATGGTCGGCATGAAGGGCTCGAAGGTGATCATCGCGGTCAACAAAGACGCCGAAGCTCCGATCATGAAGGTGGCCGACGTGGGCGTTGTCGGCGACGCGCTCAAGATCCTGCCGGCGCTGACGGATGCCGTGAAGGCCCGCAAGGGCCGCTAGACGGCGGCACCGGCCGGAATGGACCGGGCGGAGGCGGAGCGGCTGCTCGAGGAGCGGTCCCGCCTTCGCGCCGCGCGCGACTTTGCGGGTGCGGACGCCATCCGCGACCGGCTTGCACAGGCCGGCTGGGAGGTCGTCGACAGCCCGAGCGGCAGCGATCTGCGGGGGGCTGGAGCACTGGCGGCGGGTGACGAAAGCCCGCACCCGGTGGGAGCGACCCTGCTCACGCTCGTCCATGGCTGGCCGGACGACGCCGAGCGCTGGGCGCGCTCGCTTCTCGCGCATACGAGCGGCGACTTCGAGGTCCTGATCGCGGTCAACTCCGACGACCCCGCGCTGGGCCAACGGATGGACGCACTGGCAAGCGATTCCCGGGTCCGGGTCCTGCACCTGCAGCCGGCGGGTTGGGCACAGGCCGCCAACGCCGCTCTGGGAAACGCGGCCGGCGAGCTCGTCGTGCTCTTCGACCCCGGCGTCGAGGTCACGGGCGACGTCCTGCCGGCACTGCGAGCGGCGCTCGAGGACGAGAGCGTCGCCGTCGCCGGCGCCTTCGGCGTGCGCGGTCGCGGCACGATGAAGGAGTTCGCCTCCAGCGAGGGCCCGGAGGTCGACGCCGTCGAGGGCTATTGCATGGCATTCCGCCGCCAGGACGCGCTTGAAGCCGGCGGCTTCGACCGGAAGTTCCGCTTCTACCGGATCGCCGATCTCGAGCTCAGCTTGCGTCTGCGGGCGGAGGGCAATCGCCGCGCGCTGGTAGTGCCGGGTCTGCCCGTGATCAAACACGAGCACCGGCTCTGGGAGGCCACCGAGCCCGCCGAGCGCGAGCGTCTGTCCAGGCGCAACTTCTACCGCTTTCTCGACCTCTGGCGCGACCGCGATGATCTGCTGGTCGGCTAGCGGAGAGCCGCCGCACTCGCCGCGATGCCGAATGCGATCAGGCCGGCACCGGAGGCGCGGGTGATACCGGCAAGAAGCGAGGGGCGCAGCCGTGTCCGGGCCGCCGCCACCACGCCCGTGAGAAGAGTCCACCAGGCGGCCGAGCCGAGGAAGACGCCGAGCACCAGCAGCGCCACCGAGGGCGCACCGCCCTCCCGCGCGGGCGCGAGGGCGGCGGCGAGGGCCACAAAGCTCAGGATGGTCGGCGGGTTGGCCAGGGTGATGGCGACGATCGAGCCGTAGTCGCGCGCCAGGCCGCCCGCGCTGACCGGCGCCTCGGCTGGTGTCGGGGGCGCTGACCGCACGGTGCGGAAGCCGATCAGGGCAATGGCGGCGGCACCGGCCAACTGGAGCCAGCGCGAGGCGGGCCCGAGCAGGACGGCGGCTAACCCGACGCCTGTGGCGGCGACGGCCGCGTAGGCGGCGTCCGCGGTGCCGACGCCGAGCCCCGAGACGAGACCGCTAGCCCAGCCTCGCCCGAGCGTGCGCCGGATGCAGAGGAGCGCGACCGGGCCGACCGGAGCGGCGACCGCCAATCCGAACAGAAAGCCCGCGGCCAGCATCCTGGCCACCGATCGCCCCCCGCATCCCGAACAGGCTAGCTCGTCTGGCCGTTGCCGACCACATGGATCCAGGTCAAGCCGCTGTTGAGCTGGAGAATGTTTCCGTTCTGGTCGGTGAACCAAACCGGGTTGTGGTTGTCGAAGAAGGACTGATTCTGCGACCCCATGTGCCAGGTGGCGTGGATCACCCTGCCGTCGCTGTAGATCTCCGCCGCGCCGGTCCCGAGCATGTCGTACCAGACCGAATGCGCGCCGCCGTTGTCGTCCTCGACCCAGCCCGCGTCGTGGAAGGGCACGTGGAGCAGCACGACGTTCTTGGCGTGAATCTGCTGACCGGTCGTAGCGTCGATGGCGGCCGCGCCGGAGTCGACACGCAGGTACTCCTTCCGGCCGCCGTCGTAGCCCCAGCCCACGTGGTGGAGCGGCACCTGCGGCGCATCGGCGGGGTCGCCCTGCTCGGTGTCCGGATGCGGCGGGTCGACCTGGAAGTTGGGCGCCGGCAGCGCCCAGCTCTGGCGGAGCGTGAGAGCGCGGTCGCCGTTGGTGTACAGGTTGTGCGGAGCTGCCTTGCCGTCGACGCCGGAGCGGAAGAAGTGGTTGCCCTGGTCGAAGTCGTTGATGGTGCCGGGCACGAAGCGAGGGGTGTCGAGGAACATGTAGTGGAGCGTTCCGACCGAGGCTCCACTGCACATCGTGTAGCCGCCCCAGGCGAAGCCTAGATAGGGGTTGATCATCCGGCAGCTGCGGACAGGCCCCACGAGGTCGGGCGGCTTGTTGAAGTAAAGCGCGGTCATCCGGCTGATGTTGTATTCGGAGACGTACTCGTAGACGATGTCCGCCG
>CAZXGB010000090.1:0-7101 GCA_964640005.1 uncultured Actinomycetes bacterium
GGCCGCGGCCGAAGTCGATGACTCCGAAGATGATCAGGAGCAGGATCGGCGCGATGAGGGCGAACTCGACCATGCCCTGTGATCGCTCACTCCGCGCATGGACGCGGGCGCGTTTCAACGTCATGGCTTGCCCTGGATTTGCATGTGCGCGTTGGAGGCGACCTGGAAGCCGTTCCCGGTCACGGTCTGCAGGATCGGCGTGACCAGGCCGTAGCGCATAAGGATGATCACGTTGAGGTCGCCCAGCCGCCAGCAGTTATCGCTGGTCGCGGCGCCGGGCGTGCCCGTAAGCGAGCCCTGCGGACTGTTCGGAATGCCGCAGCCTGCGTTGACCGGGCTCGGCGGTGTGTAGCAGAGGTATACGAGCGGCGAGTTCAGCGTGGACGCCGGCGGGTAGAGGCTGTTACCAAAAGGCGGGTTGCGGTAGGAGTTGTTGTTACTCGGCGTGGGACACGAGCCGAGGCTCGCCGAGCTGTTGGTGGTCACCGCCGGCAGGCCCGCACCTTTGAGGTTGTCGCTGACCGCCTGGAGGATGTCGGTGTCGTCGAGGTAGGGGTTCCGGCGGTTCGGGGTATCGAACCACGTGCCGTGGCGGGCTCCCTCACGGGCCGCGCCCAGGATGTCCACATTGAAGTAGAAGACGCGTGAGAGGTCGAGCAGCCCGGCGAGCAGGAGCAGAAGTACGATCGCGGAGATCCCGAACTCAACGGTGGACTGGCCGCGCTCCAGCGGCCTTCGCCTCACGATGTCTCCATTCCCGTGTTAACTCCAGCCTGACCTCAAGCTGACGTAACGGCGTGCCGAAGAGCATCTTGCGCCCGGCCCCAAGGCGCATTCTTCAGCGCTGCGTCAGCTGGGTGGTAGCAGGATGCTGAAGCGGGAGCCGGCTCCCACGGTGCTCTCGACCTCGAGCTTGCCGCCATGCCGTTCGACCACGTTGCGCGCGATCGCCAGGCCCAAACCCGATCCGCCGCCGGGCCCGGACCGGAAGCGGTCGAAGATCGTGGTCAGCAGCTCCGGCTCGATCCCGCTCCCCTCGTCGATCACATCGAGCCGGCAGAACCCCGCCTCTGCGGTGGTCCGCAGCCGCACTGAGCGGCCGCTCGGTGTGTGGCGGATGGCGTTCTCGACCAGGTTCGCCGCCGCCTGCCGCAGAAGGTCCTCGTCAGCGGTGACGTGAGCGGGTGCGCCGGGCTCCCCGGCGATCTCGACACCTCGCGTTTCCGCGGATCCGGCGTAGGCGCGAACGAGCGCGCGAGCGAGGTCGGCCAGGTCGACCCGGCCGAGCTGCATGGGCATGTCCTCGTCGGTCTCGGCCAGCACGCGGAGGCGCTGGAAGAGCTCCGAGAGCCGCGCCGCTTCATGCGTCGCGTCCGCCAGCGCGGTTCGCTGATCTTGGGCGAGCGGAGCACGCCCCAGCAGCGAGAGGTTGGTGCGAATGGTCGCCATCGGGTTGCCGACGTTGTGGGAGACGTCGGTCAGGAACCGGCGCTGGGAGCTGAGCATCCTGGCCAGCCGGTCCTTCGACTCCATCTCTGCTTCGATCATCCGGTTCAGGCGGTAGACGAGCGGCAGCAGCGCGAGCAGGAACGCGGCCGCGATCGGTGCGGTGAGGAGCAGGACGGAGGAGCCGATCGCCACCGCGTCCATCGCCACCGCCTGGGGCCAGGAATCGGCGAGGGCGGCCCAGAAGACGGAGCCCGAGGGTTTCCCGCGCTGCGCGGCGCTCGCGAGCGCCGCACAAGCGGTTGTGACCAAGGAGAAGAGCAGTGCGCCGGCGGCGGCGAAGGCGACGGCGGACGGATCGTGGCGTCCGTCCAGCTCGCCGAGGAGACCGCCGGCGACCACGCCGAGCACGACTGCGGCCGCGTTGTAGATCGCGTTTCGCGGGGACCGGTGGAGGCGGATGTTCGCGGCAAGCCCGGCCAGCCCGGCGACGACCGCCGCCAGGGCTAGGGGCAGCAGCAGCAGCGCGATGACGGCCGGTACCGTGGCCAGGCTCGTCTTCTGGCGGGGCGCGATCAGCACCGGCCGGACGTCGGCCGCGAATACTCCGATCCCGAGCAGCAGCGCCACCAGCACCGAGCCCACCGTGGGCACGTTCGGCCGAACCACCGCGCAGGCAGCCAGGGCCAGGAGGGCCGCCGCCGGTACGGCGACCGTCAGGACGCGCAGCCGGATGGATCCGGTCGGCGCGCGGGCGGGCAGACCCAAGGACTCAGATCACAGCTAGAGACTGCCGGACTGGCCCGCGCTGTCAGCCGTGTCGGGAAGGATCAGCTGCAGCGTGGTCATGGAACCCCAAGCTGCCGAGCCATGAATCTCTTGCTGGAAGCGCTGTGTGCGCGAGGTCACGCGGATATCGCTGTGGCCGCCCTGCGGAGTCACGACGTAGATCGTGACCAGTGCTTTGCCACCGCCGGCTGGAACGGCCGTTCCGTACAGGACCGCCTCTTTGAGCAGGTGTCTGTCCTGCACCTCGTAAGTCAGGAAGTTGTTGATGGTGACATGTGCGCCCGAAGGCATGACCACGGTCACGGGGGGCTCCGAGTCGCACCAGGAGTTGTACGCCTGAGCTGGGGCTGCCGCCAGGGCCGCCAGCGCGGCCACAGTTGACGCGAAAGCGATACGGGCTGTCTTCATTCCTTCTCCTCTACCTTGAGCACGTACCCCATCCCCCGAACCGTCTGCAGCAGCCGGCGGCCGCCGCCGGCCTCCAACTTGCGGCGCAGGCGCGCCACGTGAACCTCGATCGAGTTCGACTCCGGGCCGGAGCCGATGGGCCAGAGCAGGTCGGTGAGCTGGCCCTGGGTGAGGATCTTCCCCGCCTCGCGACCGAGGGCGGTGAGGATGCGGAACTCGGTCGCGGTCAGCTCGAGCGCCAGGCCGCCGCGGGTGACGGTGCCGGCCGAGACGTCGATCAGGAGGTCGTCGATCTCGATCCGCTCGCTTCCGGTGCCCCGGCTCCGGCGCAGCACGGCTGCCACTCGCGCCGCCAGCTCCTCGAGCGCGAAGGGCTTGGTCACGTAGTCGTCGGCGCCCCGGCGCAAACCGGCCACGACGTCCTGGAGCATCGAGCGCGCGGTCATCCCGACCAGCGCTGCGTCGGTGACCTCGCGGAACTTGGTGAAGATCTCCGGGCCCTCGTTGTCGGGAAGCATCAGGTCGAGCAAGACGAGGTCTGGGTTCCAGTCGACGACCAGCTGCATGCCTTCAGTGGCCGAGCGTGCCGACCGGACCCGGTATCCCTCGCCCCGCAGCCCGGCCGAGACGGCTCGGCTGAGCAGTGCGTCGTCCTCGACGACGGCGACCTTCCACTGAACTGACATGGGCGGCGAGAACTCTAATGCCCAACACCTGAAGGCCGGCTGAATTGCGAAGTCGCTCGCGTCGTCGCCTGTCTCAGTAGTAGAGCTCGTTGGCTATCGAGCTGTTGCGGATCATCAGGGCGTTCCCCGTGGCCGACGTCAGCTGGCCGAGTAGCGGCGTCACCGGCGGCAGCCTGTAGACCACCAGGACCTCGAGGGCGTGACCGGTGTTCGTCCCCGGCCGCTGTCCCCAGGGCCCGTGGCTCGTGCATTTACCGAGATCGGCGGTGGCGCCCCCGGTCATGGTGCAGGTGCGGACCGCGAAGCAGGCCAACCGGCTGCCGGTGAAGACAGAGGGCGGACAGCCGTTGGGGTCGCCGCAGGAACCCGAGACTCCGGGAGTGCAGCCGTTTGCCTGGTTGAGGTAGGTGTCGCCCCAGACCGCCAGCGTGTTGGGGATGGCGCTGTTCGGTTCCGAGCGAACGGCGTCGCCGATGTCGCTGCTGTCGCTGATGATCCCGTCCCGGACCCCCTGGCGGGCGGCGGCATTCGTCTCTACCGCGATATAGAAGCCGCGGCCGAGGTCGACAGTACCCAGGACCAGGAGCGTGAGCACCGGCACCGTGATCGCGAACTCGACCAGGGACTGTCCTCGCATCCGCCGACGCGCAGCGCCCATCACATCACCAGGCTTACTGAGGCCCCGCTCTGGAGCCCGCCGTTCGGCTGTCCGATGTTGTTGAAGGTGTAGTTGGCGAGCGCGTAGTCGCCACAGAAGTCGCCGTCGGTCATGAAGACCTGGATCGCTACCGTGGTCCCGGGCGGTGTCGGGAAGGTGAAATTGATGCTGGCGTAGTTGCCGCCGTAGTAGCTGCCCCCCCAGTTGGGCACGGCGCCCGGGATCTCGCTCTCGTGCCCCCACGCCCAGTTGCCGTCGACCTCGAAAAGACTCTTGTTGGCGGTTCCGTTGGGCAGAGCGATGGTCCAGTCTGGGTTGCCGTTGGCGTCGGTCGCCGTCGTGTAGTTCACGGCCCCCGCCTGCGTCGTGCTCGGGTAGGCCGGGTTGGAGTCGCCCGGATTGTTGACGGCGGGCGGGACGGGAGCCGAGGGCGGCGGCGTGGGCACCCAGATGCCCTGTGAGAAGAAGATCGGACTTCCGTTGTTGATCTTCAAGTAGAGGCCGTAGGCGTCGAGCGCCCACTCGTCCTGGTAGCTAAGCGTGAAGGTCTCCATCCCGGACACGCCGTTGACGCCCGCCTGCATGCTGGCGGAGCCGATGATCCAGTTCTCGGCGTTCCCGCTCGTGGTGACCGGCGGATTGCTGGAGGTGCCGTAGCCGGCCTTGAAGCTGACCGCGATGCCGCTGCGGCCGAACGTGGTCAACGACCAGGCCCTCACCTGACCGACGAGAGCGGGAGCGCCGGACTTGTTTGCGAGGCCGGGGTCGAGTTCCAGTCCCCCAGACGTGTAGCTGGGGTTCTGGTAGATCAGGCCCGAGAACCCGCTGGTGCCGCCGCCACTCTTGGAGTCGAGGTGGATGAACGAGCCGTTCTCGAGGTCGAAGAGCATCGGCACGCCGCCGATGACTGACACCTGACCCAGGCCAGGGGAGGTCATCGCGATTGAGTGCACCTCGGCTGTGGAGACAAAGCCGGCTGAACCGGGCTCGAAGCGGAAGGACACGGAGTTTCCGGCTACGTCGGTCGGGTCGCCGCCGCCGCCCTGCACGCCCGGCGTGCCGCCACCCGAGAAGTTGCACTTGGATGCTGTGCCCGCGGTGGCGGCCGTGTAGCCGCCTTTTCCGTGCCCGATCCAGACGCCGGCAGTTAACGGGCTGGCGCCGCCGCACGAGGTCGGCTGAGCGCCGGTGCAGAGATCCCAGTCGGCTGCACCCTCCGCGCCGTGGTCGATTCCGTCGGCGATGTAGCCGGGCGCGCTCAGCGTGTTCACGGGTGCCTTTCCAGTGATGTCGTAGACGCCGGCCTGGAACGTGTAGCTGCCGTGGTTGATGACGATGTAGGAGTAGATGCCGGGCTGAATGGTGTAGGGCTCGGAGTTCGGCGGATAGCAGGCGGTATCGGTAGGCGCGAGTGATCCCTGCGCCACGTAGCTGTTCTTGATGTTGTCGCCGTTGAGAACCAACGCGCCACAGTGATAGAGCGTCGAGGTGTCGACGCTCGGCGACCAGCTGCTCGTGAAGTAGCCGGTCTCATTCGTGTACATCGTTTTCAGGCCTGATTGGCCGGTGGTTGTGCAGCCGGTTCCGTAGAGTGAACCGGACACAGTCGAGCAGTAAACCTTGGCGCTGTTGCCGCGAGCGAAGCCCTTGCTGCCCAGCGCCGTTCCGGCGCTGCAGGTCTTGCCTCCGAAGGGGTCGCAGATCGTGGTGCTGTCCTGAACCACTGTATGTCCCGCGGCCTCCAGCGCGACCTGATCGCCGGCCGGATTGACCACGTTGCCGTCCACGCCGGCGATCAGCGGCGCTGACCCGGAGTTGATCCAGAAGGTCGGACAGTTGGCGTTGGCCACGATCGACGTGTTGCAGGTCATCTGCTGCCTTAGTGGCGCCTTCGTCGTGTCGAAGCACTGACCCACGCAGTCGTCCGCCGGCTCATACAGGTAGACGGCCTGCGGTGGCGGAACGTTGAAGTTGGTGCCCGGCGGATGTGCGAAGACGGTGGCAAAAGTGGTCACGTACGCGAAGGGAATGCCTACCGAGGCCATGAACCAGTGGGTCACCCGCGCGCTGACGACGACCTGAATGCAGTTGTACTGAGTCGATCCTGTGCACTGAGACGGAATCGGAACACCGCCCATCGCCACCGCCGGGGCATTCACGGTGATCTTGGTGTTGAACCCGTTGGTGGCGCTGCATGCGAGCCCGGAGACGTCGAACCAGGAGGTCGTGAAGGAGCTGCTCGTGGAGACGTCGCAGCTGTTGCTGTAAGTGGTGTTGAAGCCATTGGCAGCCGCGTAGTCGTGCGCGGCGATGATCGACTTGTCGTTCGCCTTCGGGGCCCCGGTGAGAAAGCTGTTGTTGAGGGCCAGCTGTTTGCCGGCGCCCAGCGCCGCGAAGTCGGCCGCGGCCTGAGCCTGGCGCTTCACCAGGTAGTCGTGGCCGCCGTCCATCACAAGCCCGGCGATTCCCGTGAGAACGACGAAGAAGAGCGCGGCGAGGACGATGGCCTGGCCACGCTGAGCTGCGCGACCCCTCATCTCAGTACTCCGTCTGCTCGACCGAAAGCGACTTCACGGTGATGTCACCTCCGGGCAACGGCGTCAGGGGCACGAAGTGGAACTGGATCTCGACGGCGACATGGCGCACGGATTGCGAGAACTGGCGCGGTGCGCCGTCGCAGTGTGAGTCCGGCGGCGCGGCCGTCGACACCGCTGGCCAGAGGTAGACCAGCCCCTGATTGGGTGGGATGGAGGAGGCGGGCGCCAGGCCGCCTGCCGGGTTGTTCGGGTCGGAGTTGCCGACCACCGATCCGGGATCCACCGAGAGCGCAAAGCCGGAGGCGACCGATCGTGCGCGCTGAATGGCGAGGCAGTCGCTGTTTTGTTCGACCTGGAGCGAGATCGTGCGTGCCGACTCGGCGGCTGCGTTGGAAATCGCGACGTACGTGTAGAGCAGGCGCCCGACATCGATGGCGAGAAAGCCGAAGAGAAGCATCACGGGCGCAATCAGCGCAAATTCGACGAGCGCTTGCCCGCCTGCATTTCCCCGCCACATGGCCGGGACAGAATGGACACCCTGGCTGACGAGAGCCTGAACTGTGCAGCTTTTTCGTCG
>CAZXGB010000090.1:7201-12273 GCA_964640005.1 uncultured Actinomycetes bacterium
GGACAGAATGGACACCCTGGCTGACGAGAGCCTGAACTGTGCAGCTTTTTCGTCGTGTCCAGTCGCGAGAGGCTAACGGACAACAGGCGGAGATCACGTGCCGCGCCGTTGGATCGCCTGTCGCCCGCTCGAGGCGCGCCTGGTCGCGCTCGCATCGGCCTATGAGGCGCGGGCGCGGGGCCGGGCCGGCGAGCCCTGTCTACCGCTGGCGGCGGTCCACTCTCTCCAGGATGGTGCTTACGACCCCGAGCTCGTCACCGCTCTCCACACGGCAGTCGAGGATCAGCTGCTGCCGGCGCTGCCGCTCACGTACTCTGCCGCCGAGCAGCTCGCCTTGCTCACGAATTGACTTTCGCAGCAGGCGGCTCCGGCGGCGTTCGAGATCCTCGCGGGCTGTACCTCGAGCTCCGCGTTCGAGTGCTTCGTCGACCACCCGCAGGCCTCCTGCGTAGTCACGGAGGCGCCACTCCAGCAGCCGGGCCCGGGCGATCACGAGCGCGGCTTCGGCCGGCAGCACCGCCATCGCTTGCGCGAGGAGCCGCTCGGCGGCCGCGTACCGGCGCCGGCGGACCAAATGGCGCGCGATCAGGAGGGCAGCCGCCGAGCTCCCCTGCGGCTGGCCCATGGCGACCGCATTGCGAAGAGCGTTCCAGCCGTCCGCTCGCCGCCCGATTCGCATGAGATAGCGGCCCAGCGCGAGCCAGTCGGCGGCCTCCATCCACGGGTCTTCACCGGCCACCCGTTGGAGGAGCCGCGCGTGCAGGTAGTAAAGGGAGACGACGTCCTGCCGGTTGTGCTCGAGAGCCGCCTCCAGGAAGCGGCTGGCGCCGTTTCGGAGGTAGGCGAAGTAGGCGTCGGGGACCAGCGAGCCTGGAAGGTCCTCCTCGCGTTCGAATCCGAGGAGCGCGACCTCGATGCTGCGCAGGCTGCAGCTCTGCATGCGCTGCCTGAGCAGGGCGCGAGCCAGGTGAAGCAGGTCGACGTGGCCCGGGTGTCCGAGGTCGCCCGGCATGCGGGCCATCACCCAGCGGGTCCGCAGGAGCGGCAGGTCGAAGGTGGTGCCGTTGTACGACGCGATCGCCTCGGCCCGGTCCAGCTCGGCGGCGAGTGCGTGCAGGAACGACGCCTCGGCGGCGGGTTCGGGCAGAAAGAGCTGGACGACCTCGAGTCCGGCGCCGATGGGCCGGGCGACGGCGGCGGTGAAGACCAGCGTCCCGGTGCCGCCGGCCAGGCCCGTCGTCTCGGTGTCCACATAAGCGTGGGGCACCGCGGGCGGGCGGCCGTCGACGCGCCCCAGTGGCAGCACCTCCGCCCGCCGCCAGGCGACACCGTAGGGGGTGGCCAGCGGCTCGAAGCCCTTGGGCAGCGCCCGGGGCGGGGCGGCCGCCGGGCGGGGGCGCGCCGGGTTTGCCGCGCCTAGGCTGTTAAGGCGCTCGCGGAGGCTGTCAACAGCGAGAGACACGCGGGCTTGGCTCCTTGAACTAGGTGCAGTGGTCCGATGCAGGAGGGGCAGCCGCCGGCGCAGTCGCAGCCGGCGACCAGCTCGGCCGCCTCCCGGAGGAGCTCGTCGTGCAGCTCATAGAGCCGCTTGGCGAACCCGACGCCGCCCGGGTAGACCTCGTATACGGTCACCGTCGGCAGGTGAGTCGCGGTGGACTTTACTTCGGCCAGGGCGCCCAGGTCATGGGGATCGCACATGAGCCGCAAGGAGGCGACGTGGCGGAGCGCGTGGGCCATCCCCTGCAGGCCCGCCTCGAGTTCTTCGCGGCCAAGCGAGCGCCACGTCCCGTCGTCGACCGTCACCCACCAGGCCGTCGTGTGCAGCGTCTGCTCGGGGAGATGTATTGGCCCGGCGCCGATGTTCTCATGCGTGTGGAAGCGGATCTTCTTGAACATCGTGGCGACCGAGGTCAGCTTCACCTCACCCCGGCTGCGCGCCAAAGGCCCGCTCGCAGTTGTCCGGTCGGGCCCCGCGAACGTGTCCAGGACGTCGACGCGAACCGACATCAGCGCGTCCGTGTAGTAGTCGACCTCCACCGGCCTCACGTAGGCCTTTTTCTCCTCCCAGTCGAGCCGGTCGACGTGGTACTGAGCGCCCTCGTGCAGGTAGATCGCCTCCTCGTGGAGCAGCACCGGCGTCGAGAACTGGTCCATCTCACCGATCACCTCGGGCCGCGGCCGCGACGTATCGACGATCACGACGTTGTCGGCGGCCAGGCGGCGTAGGGAGACGTTCTCGGCCGGGAAGGCCTCGCGGCTCCAGAACCAGCGCCCGCCCGAGCTGGTGACCGAGCCGTCGTCGGCGAAGAGCTCGAGCAGCGGCCGCACGTCGGCCCCGCCCAGCCGCTCACCGTCCAGGAATGGAAGCTCGAACACTCCGGCCTGGAGGTGGCCCGCCAGAACGAGGAGGTTGTCGGGGTCGATCAACCCCTCCTCGGGGCTCGTCTCGAGGAAGTACTCAGGGTGGCGGACGATGAACTGGTCGAGCGGCGAGCTGGAGGCGACGAAGACGGCCACCGAGCCTGCCCGGCGTCCCGCCCGGCCCACCTGCTGCCACGTCGAGGCGATGGTGCCCGGGTAGCCGACCAGGATGGCGGCCTGCAGGGTGCCGATGTCGATGCCCAGTTCGAGCGCGTTGGTGCTGACGACGCCGGTCACTTCGCCCGATCGAAGGCCGGCTTCGATCGCTCGCCGCTGGAGGGGCAGATAGCCGGAACGGTAGCCGCGAACCCGTCGCGAGGCGTCCAGGCGTGGGGCGAGGTCTTGCTGGAGGTAGCTCAGCATCACCTCGACCTGCAGCCGGCTCCGGCAGAAGACGATGCTTTGCACGCCGTCCCGGATCCAGGGGCCGGCGATGCGCCGCGCCTCGAGGAGCGAGGAGCGGCGGATGCCCAGGTCGCGGTTGAGCAGGGGCGGGTTGTAGAAGACCAGCCGGCGCTCGCCGCGTGGCGCGCCGCTGCGGTCGACGAGCGCCAGGTCGCTCTCCTCGAGCAGCCGCTCGGCGAGCTGACGGGGGTTGCGAATGGTGGCGGACGCGCAAACGAAGCGCGGAGACGAGCCGTAGAACTCGCAGATCCGCTTCAGGCGGCGGATGACGTTGGCGACCTGGCTGCCGAAGACGCCGCGATAGGTATGCAACTCGTCGATCACGACGTATTCGAGGCTCGAAAAGAGGCGGCGCCACTTGGTGTGATGGGGGAGGATCCCCGTGTGCAGCATGTCCGGGTTGGTCAGGACGATGTGACCGGCCTCCCGGATGGCGGTCCGCTGGCCGGGCGGTGTGTCGCCGTCATAGGTGTCCGCCCGAAGCTGAAGAGAGAGTGACCGGCCGAGCGCTCCCAGCTCGGCAAGCTGGTCCTGGGCGAGCGCTTTGGTGGGGAACAGGTATAGTGCCCGGCTGCCGGGGCACTCTACGATGCGCTGAAGGACCGGAAGGTTGTAACAGAGGGTCTTACCACTCGCGGTCGGCGTCACTACCACAAGGTGCCGGCCGCGGCGGACCGCCTCGTACGCCCGGGCCTGATGACTGTAGAGACGGTGGATTCCGCGCTCCCCGAGGGCGCGGATGAGCGAGTCGTCCAGGTCGGTTGGTAGCGGGGAGAATTCGGCCGGTCGTGCCGGAAACACATGGTCCAGCGTCACGTCGCCAGATAGGGAGCCGGCGTCAAAGGTTGGCGGCTGGTGCATGGGAGACTTGCCAAGATAGACGAACGGATGTTCGTGGTCAATGACCGACCTGGTTAACGACCCTGCCTACCGGCCGGGCAACCGGGAGGACTTCGAGCGTCTCTACCGCTCCAGCTACGCGCGGCTTCTGGGCACGCTGGTCGGAGTCCTGGGCGACCGTCACGCGGCCGAGGACTGCTTGCAAGAAGCCTTCGAGAAGGCCTTTCGGGCCTGGCCCGGCTGGCGGCCGGACGCACCCGCGGAGGCCTGGCTGCACCGGATTGCGGTCAATGCCGCCGTCTCCTATCAGCGCCGGCAGCGGCTTCGGGAAGCGGGCGAACTGGTCCGCCGGTTGGGCCGCCCGGCGCCGCCCCCCGACCCCGCCGACGCGGCGAGCACCAGCGACCTCACGGCTGCCCTGCGGCGGCTGCCCGCCAAGCAGTCGGCCGCCATCGTGCTCCGCCACTACCACGGCTACAGCAACCGCGAGATCGCGTACGCGCTGGGCATTCCCGAGCGCACTGTCGCCTCCCGTCTGGCCGCGGCCAAAGTCCGGCTGCGTGGTCTTCTTGGCGAGACGCCGGCGGTTGGCGGCAAGGTGGGTACTCGCCCCCCACGGAGCGTTCCTTCGAGTGACTGATTCGATGGGGAGTGTGGAAGGGGATTTCGACGCCTGGCTCGAGATCGAGCTGGCGCGAGACCTGGGGTCGATACAGCACGCTGTGCCGAACCGCGATTGGGTGCGGTCGCGGCCGCGGTTGCGCCGCCTTACGCTGAGCGCCGGCGGCGCGATCGCGGTCAAGGCGGTGACAGGGATGGCCGTCGCCGTCTTCGCCGTCGGCGCGACGGGGACGGCGATGACCGGCTCTCCCAACCCGACGGCCTGGGGCCAGGCGATCGAGGAGGTCGCCAGCGCTGCGGTTCCGGTGCGTTTCGAGGAGACGCCCTCGCAGCCCGCGGGGGCTCCCGGATCCACGCTCCCGGGTACAGCGCCCACCCCCGCCGCGGCGGGGAGCTCGGCGCGGCACGAGCAGCGACCGGAGGCTCATGCGACCGTCTCCCGCCACCCCGTGCCCACCCACAACCCGAACCCAGGTCACCGGGGCAAGCCGACCCCAAAGCCCGAGGGCCAACAGAGCGAACAGGGCAACGATCAGCACGACAACGGACAGGGTGACGGGGCCTGGCCGCGTCCCAGCGCGTCGCCTAGCCCGAGCTCAGGCGCGCGCATCGAATCTCACGACTGAGGAACACCCACTCTCTCTCCCCGAGGAGGCCGGTACCGCGTGGGCCGGCCTCCTCACTTTCAAGGCGAAGCGCCTCGGCGCCGCCGAGGCCGCGTGCCTCCTCCCCGCTCGACGGGGAGGTGTCGCCGCAGAGCGGCGACGGACGGGTCCCCCGCGACG
>CAZXGB010000091.1:0-12216 GCA_964640005.1 uncultured Actinomycetes bacterium
TGAGCTCGAGGATCTCGCCCCGGCCCTCGACCGTGATCTTCTTGGAGAGGTCGCCATTGGCGACCGCCGTCGTGACCTGCGCGATATTCCGGACCTGGCTGGTCAGGTTGGCCGCCATCAGGTTCACGTTGTCGGTGAGCTCGCGCCACACGCCGGACACGCCGCGCACCCGGGCCTGGCCGCCCAGCTTGCCCTCCACGCCGACCTCGCCCGCCACGCGGTTCACCTCACCGGCGAACGTGTTGAGCTGGTCGACCATCGTATTGACGGTCTTGGCGGTGCGCAGGAACTGACCCTGGAGGGGGCGCCCGTCGACATCCGTGCTCATGGTCTGCGAGAGATCACCGCTGGCCACCGCGGTGATCACCCGGGCCATCTCGTTGGTCGGCGCCGCCAGGTCGTCGATGAGGGTGTTGACCGCATCGATCTTCTCGAGCCAGCCGCCCTCCAGGCCCGCGGTCGAGCACTTGTGCCCGATCTTCCCTTCCTTGCCCACCACGCGGCCCACTCGCTCCAGCTCACCCCGGATTCGCGCGCTGGTCTCGATCACCTCATTGAGTACGTCGGCGATCTTGCCGGCGACCCCGGTTGCGTCCGAGGGCATGCGGGCAGTGAAGTCGCCTCGTTTATAGTCGTTCAGCACCTGCAGGAGCAGCTTCTCGTCGAGCTGGTCAGAGGCGCGCGTCGCTGTGGCCATTCTCCCCTTTCCTTAGGCGTGGTTCTAGTGCCGGCGCTTGGCGATACTCGTGGGCAACGGTATCAGTTAGTGCGCATTATGCACGTACGAATTCGCGGTGTACCCCCTTAGCCGTTTGAGTAGTACGCAGCTGATTGCTTGAATTTTGGTTGGTCGACCAACTAACCTTGCTCGGTGCCCAAGTACACCCGGGAACGCATCGTCAGCGCCGCCTACCAGGCGCTGGTCGAGCTGGGCTATGAGGCGGCCTCCGTAAAGGACATCGCGGTTCGCGCGGGTGTGGCAGCGGGTCTCGTCCACTACTACTTCGCATCGAAAGAAGACCTCGTCCTGGCCGCCATCCGCTTCGGCTGCGACGAGTTCGAGAAGGACGCCGGGCAGGGGCTCGAGCAAGGGCCTGAGCAGGAGGCACTCCGCGCCTTCGCGGGCGCCAAACAGACGATGACCGAGGAGCGCCGCCTCTCCTTCTATCGCCTCTTCATCGACATGTGCGGAGTAGCCATGCACAACCCCGCAGTCGCGCAGGCGCTGCGCCTGTTCGTCGACGAGGATCGCGCCCGGATCGAGGCGCTGGCGCGAAGTGTACTGGCGCAGCGTGGGCGCACCAGCACGGAGGCGTCGGCGATCGCGGGCACTGTCTGGGGCGCCATCTACGGGATCACCCTGCAGTCTCTGCTCGACCCGAATTTCAAACACGAAGAAGCCATGGACACGCTGGCCCGCATGGCAATGGAGGGAGCTTAGTTTTGTTCAACCGCTGGGGTAGATTCGTCCACCGATTCCGGTGGGCAGTGCTGATCGGGTCCGTCTTGCTGCTCGCGATATCGATCGTCGGACTGCGCAGCGGCGGCCAGCTGACCAGTGGAGGCCCGGTCAGCAGCAACCTGCAGGCGGCCCGGGCGAGCAAGCTGGTCAGCTCCGAAATCACGAACAAGGCGTCTTCGTCGGGCACCAGCTTCGCGATCATCTTGCACAGCGACACGCTGTCCGCGACCGATCCCGCGTTCAAGACCGACGCTCTCGCCGCTCTCCAGCAGCTGCGGGCGGACAAGCGCGTCGTCTCTGTCACAACGGCTTACGACGTGCCACCGGCCATGGCGCCCGGCTTCATCTCCAAGGACGGTCACTCGGTGCTCGCCAGCGTGCAGGTGCAGGGCACGAACAGCGAAGCCCAGAAGTACTTCAGCCAGCTCACTGACGAGGTGCACCCCGGCCGCTTGACCGCCTCCTACACGGGGACCCTGCCCATCAACAAGGCTTTCAACACGACTCTCGAGTCGGACCTGCAGCGAGCCGAGTTCGTCAGCCTGCCGGTCTCGCTGATCCTGCTCCTCATCATCTTCGGCGCCGTCGTCGCCGCCGCACTTCCGCTTGGAGTCGGAGTTCTCGCCATCCTCGGCGGCCTGGCCGGCACGCTGCTGCTGGCGCGGGTGACCGACGTCTCGCAGTACGCGCTCAACATCGTGACCCTGATCGGTCTCGGGGTGGCTATCGACTACTCGCTCTTCGTGGTCAACCGCTTCCGCGAGGAGCTGGCCGAGGCGGCAAGTCCCGAAGCCGCTCTGGGCACGACCATGGCCACGGCGGGGCGCGCGATCGCGTTCTCCGGGCTGACGGTGGCGATCGGCCTCAGCGCCATGCTCTTCTACCGCGGCACCTTCCTCGCCTCGATGGGCGCCGCGGGCGCCATCGTCGTCGCCATCGCGGTCGTCTACGCCCTCACCTTTCTGCCCGCGATGCTGGCCATCCTCGGCCCCAACGTGGACCGCCTCCGGCTGCCCCGCTTGGGGCGGCAGCGCGGCGCCGGTTTCTGGCGGACGCTGGCCGCCGCGGTCATGCGCCGGCCCGTGCTCGTCCTCGCCCCGACCGTCGCCTTCCTGGTCCTGGCCGCACTCCCCTTCCTCCACCTCCGGCTCGCCAACGGCGACGTCGACATGCTCCCGCCCCACCTGAGCGCGCGCGTCGCCTACGACCAGCTGGTCCGCGATTTCCCGGGCCAGAACCAGAACACCTACACGGTCGTCGTCCACTACCCGGCCGGCGACCCGCTCTCAGGATCGCGTCCAGCCGAGGTGCGGTCGCTGAACGACCGGATCGCCGGCCTCCAGGGCGTCGTCGGGGTGAGCCCCTCGAACCAGTGGCGGGCGGGCAAGGACATCGTGGTCTTCAGCGTCGAGAGCAACACGCCGGCCAGCAGCGACACCGCGCGCACGCTTCTCGCCGAGCTGCGCCAGGAGACCGTCCCCGGCGGCGAGGTGCTGATCACCGGGCAAACCGCATTCGACGTCGACGTCATCCACTTCGTCGCCGCCACGACGCCGATCGCCGTCGGATTCGTGATGGCGGTGACCTACCTGGTCCTGTTCTTGCTCACGGGGTCGGTCGTGCTGCCGCTCAAGGCGCTGCTCACCAACGTGCTCTCGATCGGCGCCTCTTTCGGCGCGCTCGTCTGGCTCTTCCAGGACGGGCACCTGTCCTCGCAGCTCGGCTTCACGGCCCAATCGATCGACCCGACCATCCCGGTGATCCTGTTCAGCATCGTCTTCGGGCTCTCGATGGACTACGAGGTGCTGCTCGTGAGCCGCATCCAGGAGGAGTACCGGCGGACCGGCGACAACACCGCCGCGGTCGCCGAAGGTCTCCAGCGGAGCGGCCGGCTGATCACGGGGGCGGCGGCCATCATGTTCGCCGTCTTCATCTCGTTCGGCCTTGCCGAGGTCGTGATCATCAAGGCGATCGGCCTCGGTCTGGCGGTGGCGGTTGCGATCGACGCCACCATCGTCCGCGCGCTCGTCGTGCCCTCGGTGATGCGGCTGCTCGGTCGCGCCAACTGGTGGGCCCCACACCCCCTGCGCTGGCTGCACGACCGCGTGGGCCTCGAACACGAACCAGCCCAGCGGGCTGCGTAGCTCGCGAAAACGTGCATCGGCGGGCGTATCCCGCTCTCAACCGCCCTCCGAAACGTGCATCGGCGGGCGGGTGCACGTAATTCGCGCCTAAGTAGCCGCGACCGCCCGCACGCCCCCCGGGCGCCGTGCCTCGCCGAGAGCCGCGGTCAGACGTCCGAGATCCTCCATCAGGCGGTCGTAAGCCGCGAAGTCGAGCGACTGCGCCCCGTCGGAGAGCGCCTCGTCCGGGCGGGGGTGGACCTCGATGATCAACCCCTGCGCGCCCGCCGCGACGGCGGCCAGCGCCATCGGTCCCACGAGCGTCCACTTCCCGGTGGCCTGCGAGGGATCGACGATCACGGGCAGGTGCGACAGCTCGCGGACCAGCGGGACGATGTTGAGGTCGAGCGTGAACCGCGTCGCGGTCTCGAAAGTGCGGATACCGCGCTCGCACAGGATCACGTCGCGGTTGCCCTGCGAGAGCACGTACTCGGCGGCGAGCAGCCACTCCTCCACCGTCGAGGACATGCCCCGTTTGAGCAGCACCGGCTTACCGGACCGGCCGACCTCCTGAAGCAGCGCGTAGTTCTGCATGTTGCGGGTGCCGACCTGGAGCACGTCGACGTAGCGGCTGCAGAGCTCGACGTCGCTCGGGGTGACCACCTCGGATACGACCTTGAGCCCGGTCTCCTCGCGTGCGAGGGCGAGGAGCCTGAGCCCGGCCTCGCCCAGTCCCTGGAACGAGTAGGGCGACGTCCGCGGCTTGAAGGCGCCGCCGCGCAGGATCCGCGCGCCGCGGGAGGCGACGTGGCGCGCCGTCTCCAGGAGCATCTCCTCGCCCTCCACCGAGCAGGGGCCGGCCATGACGACCACTCCCGAGGGCCCGCCGATCCGAACCCCGCCGACGTCGACCACCGTGTCCGTGGGACGAAACTCCCGGCTCGCCAGCTTGAAGGGCTTGGTGATCGGAATGATCTCCTGGACACCGGGCAGGTGCGAGAAGGAGTCCCGGTAGGCGTAGGCGTTGGAGCCGATGACACCGACCAGGGTTCGGTCCGCGCCACGCGAGATCTCTTCCTTGAGGCCGATGTCCTTTACACGCTCGACGACGGCCTCGACCTCAGCCTCCGTCGCCTGGTGGGACATGACGATGATCAAGCGTTTACCTCCAGCTCGTTCCGCATCCTATCCAGATCGGCTTTGATCGCGGCGGCGCCCCGGAGGTAGGCGTGGCGCATCTCCTTCTGCCGCCGCTCCGTGTTGTAGAGGATGAGGGCCCGCACGCATTTGGCGACGCCTCGGGGATTGGGCAGCTTGACGTTCATGTCGTGCCCGCAAAGCAGCGGCACGTCGACCCAGCCCAGCTGGCGCGCCGCCAGGGCCGGAAACTCGGCGTCCAGGTCAGGCGTTGTCGTGAGGTAGCAGAAGGCGACCTCTTCAGGATCGATCTGGTTGAGCCGCACCAGCTCGCCGAGCAGCTCACGCGTCGCTTCCACGATCGCCTCGGCGGTGTTGGCGCCGGCCGTCGTGGCACCGCGAATCCCCCTCACCGGCATGTGTTCACCAGAGACTCCAATAAAGGAATAGGGTCGCGCCCCTCGTGGACCTCCTGCACAAGCGCAGAGGCGACGACCGCCGCATCGGCCTTGCCGCGCAGCTGCCGGACGTGCTCGGGCCGGGAGATGCCGAACCCGGCCGCGATCGGCAGCGGCGTGGCCGCGCGCAGCCGCTCCAGCAAGGAGCCGATGCGCGGGTCGAGCTCGTGCCGGGCGCCGGTGACGCCGGTCAGCGTGACGCAGTAGACAAAGCCGGAGCTGGCGTCCGCAATCCTGCGGATCCGTTCCTCCGGGCTGGTCGGCGCGACCAGAAGAACCGTGTCGACGCCCGCCTCGCGAAGCGGCTCGACTACCGCCGCCGCCTCCTCCAGGGGCAGGTCGGGCACGATCACGCCCGCCACCCCGGCGCGCGCGGCGTGCTCGGCAAAGCGGCTGGGCTCGTAGGCGAGCACCGGATTCACGTAGGTCATCAGGACCACCGGGGCGCCTTCGCGCGCGACCTCCGCGGCAACCTCGATCGCGGCCTGGACCGTCATCCCGCCGTCCAGCGCTTCCTTGCCTGCCCGCTGGATGGTGGGACCGTCGGCCAGCGGGTCGGAGAAGGGGATGCCGACCTCGATCGCGGCCGCGCCCGCCGCGGCGTAGCGCCGCCCCAGCTCGGCCGACCGCCGGCGGTCGGGGTAGCCCGCCATGAGGTACGGGATGAGCTTGACGCCACCGTCCGACCGCACGGCGGCCTCCAGGCGGGATGCGGTCGCCTCAGCCATCGCCGAACGCCTCAACCGAATCCAAATCTTTCCACCCCACGAAATCTGGCGATTTCGCGGGGACCCCGGCCCACCGCTCAGGCATCGCCGAAACCCTCTACCGAATCCAAATCTTTGTCGCCACGGCCGCTGAGGCAGACCAGGATGCGGCCTCCCGGACCAAGCTCGCGGGCCAGCTTCTCCGAATAGGCGAGCGCATGCGCCGGCTCGAGCGCAGGGATGATTCCCTCCAGCCGGGTGCAGAGCCGGAAGGCGGCAACCGCTTCGCGGTCGCCCACCGCCACGTACTCGGCCCGCTCCATCAGGCGCAGGAACGAATGCTCGGGTCCGACGCCCGGATAGTCGAGGCCGGCGGAGACGGAGTGCGTGGTCGCTACCTGGCCGTCGGCGTCCTGGAGCAGGTAGGAATAGGCGCCGTGGAGCACGCCCGGCCGCCCGGCCACCAGGGAGGCCGCGTTGTCGCCCGTATCCATCCCACGTCCGGCCGCCTCCACGCCCAGCAGCCGCACATCCGGGTCGCCGAGGAAGGCGGTGAACATGCCGATCGCATTCGACCCCCCACCTACGCAGGCGACGACGGCGTCCGGCAGCCGCCCCTCGGCCGCAACGTACTGGTCGCGCGCCTCGTCCCCGATCACGCGCTGGAGGTCGCGGACCATAAGGGGATAGGGATGCGGCCCCACCGCGGAGCCGATGATGTAGTGGGTGTCCGTGACGTTGGTCACCCAGTCGCGGATCGCCTCGCTGGTCGCGTCCTTGAGGGTGGCGCTGCCGCTCGTGACCGGCCGGACCTCGGCTCCCAGCATTCGCATGCGGCGGACGTTGATCGCCTGCCGGCGCATGTCCTCCTCTCCCATGTAAACCAGGCAGTCGAGGCCGAAGCGCGCGCAGACAGTCGCCGTGGCCACACCGTGCTGGCCGGCACCGGTCTCGGCGATGATCCGCCGCTTGCCCATTCGGAGCGCGAGCAGGGCTTGGCCGAGCGCGTTGTTCAGCTTGTGGGCTCCGGTGTGGCAGAGGTCCTCGCGCTTGAAATGCACCGTCGTGCCGCCGAAGTGCTCGCTCAACCGCTGGGCGGCATAGAGCGGCGTCGGACGGCCGACGAAGGCCCGGCGCTGGGCGGCCAGCTCGAGCTGGAACTCGGGGTCGTCCCACGCCGCCGTCCACGCCGTCTCCAGCTCCTCGAGGGCGGCCATCAGCGTCTCCGGAACGTACTGCCCGCCGAAGGGCCCGAACCTACCCCTGACTTCCTGCACGCACAGCCTCCACAAAGGCCCGGATCAGCTCCGGATCCTTGATCCGCGGTTCCGCCTCGACGCCGCTGGAAACGTCCACGCCATGTGGACGGTGGCGGGCGACGACGGTGCGGACGTTACCGGGGTTGAGCCCTCCCGCCACGATGACCTGCCGGGTCCGGATAAGCGCCTCCGCGGCCACCCAGTCCCAGGCCCTACCCGTGCCTCCGCGCTGGTCGGGCGACCAGGAGTCGAGCAGCAAAGGATCTGGCCACGCTCCAGCTTCGGGAACGGCGCCCTCGCGCACCTTCAGCGCCTTGATGACCGGACGGGGAGCGACGAACGAAGGCTTCTCGGAGCCGTGCAGCTGCACCCAGTCGAGGTCGACGAAGTCGGCGATCTGGCGCACCTCCTCGGCCTCCTGGTCGATGAACACGCCGACCACGTCGGGCCGGCGGTCCAGTCCTTCCACGATCGCGCGCGCCTCTTCCGGGCTCACCCGTCGAAGGGACGAGCAGAAATGAAAGCCGATGAGATCGGCACCCGCCGCAGCCGCCACCCGGGCGGCGCCGCCATCGCAGATCCCACAGATTTTGACCAGGACCTTCAAAAGGAGGCCTCCTCCCCACTTGATAAGGAGGTGTCGCCGCGAAGCGGCGACGGAGGGGCGCCCGCCAGCTCCCGAACCTTGGCCGCAGGATCCGAAGCCCGCATCAGCGCTTCGCCCACCAGCACCGCGTCCGCGCCCGCCGCCCGCATCGCACGCGCGTCGGCGGCCGTGTGGATGCCGCTTTCGGCGACCAGGACGCAGGCCGCCGGTACGAGCGGCCGCAGGCGGCCGCTGAGGCTGGTGTCGACCTGGAAGTCCCGGAGGTTGCGGTGGTTGACGCCGATCACCCGCGCTCCGATCGCCAGCACGTCCGGTAGCTCGGCGGCCTCGTGCACCTCGACCAGCGCCTCCATCCCGAGCGAGCGCACGTAGTCCAGGAGCTCCTTCAACCGGTGCGCCGAGACCGCGGCGGCGATCAACAGGACGGCATCGGCGCCCAGCGCCCTCGCCTCGGCGACCTGGTACTCGTCGCTGATGAAGTCCTTGCGCAGCACCGGCAGCGAGCTGACCTCCCGCACCGCCAGCAGGTGCTCCGGGCTGCCGCCGAAGCTCGTCTCCTGGCAGAGCACCGAGAGCGCGGCCGCGCCCCCCGACTCGTAAATCTCGGCCAGACGGGCGGGTTCGTATCCGCTGCCCACCAGGATGCCCATCGACGGCGTCCGCGCCTTCATCTCGGCGATCACGGCCAGGCCCTGGCGCCGGAGCGCACCCGCGAAGTCTCGCGTCGCCGCCTGCGCTCGTGCCCGCCGCTCGACCTCCGCCATCGGCGTCCGCTCGCGGCGGCGCGCGGTCTCCTCCGCCGACTCCAGCACCAACCGCTCCAGGAGGTCCTCAGGCATTGGAAGCCTTTACCCAATGGTCGAGCTTCTCGCCGGCACGGCCGGAGTCAATCGTCTCCGCGGCCACCGCGATCGCCTCCTTCCAGTCGGGGGCCAGGCCGGCGGCACGCAGGGCGGCGGCCGAGTTGAGTAGGACGATGTCACGATGCGGACCCTTGGCCCCGCCCAGCACCTCCCGTGCAATCCCCGCGTTGGTCGCCGGATCGCCGCCTTGCACGGCATGGAGCGGCGATCGAGAGAGGCCGAGCTCGGTGGCGTCCAGCTGGTACTCGCGGCGGGAGCCGTCCATCACCTCGACCACCTTTGAGGGCCCGCTCGTCGAGAGCTCGTCCATTCCGTCGGCGGCGTGGAAGACCAGCGCCCGGCGCACGCCGAGTCGCTGCAGCACCTCCGCCAGCGTCTCCAGGAGCGAGGGATCGGCGACCCCCAGCGCCTGGCAGCCGGCGCCCGCTGGATTGCAGAGCGGGCCGATGATGTTGAAGACCGTCCGCACGCCGAGCTCGCGCCGCGGCAGGCCGGCGAACCGAAAGGCAGGGTGGTAGACAGGCGCGAAGAGGAAGGTGATGCCGGCTGCGTTGAGGCAGGCGACCGCCTGCTCGGGAGTGAGGTCGATCTTGACGCCGAGCGCCTCCAGCACGTCCGCGCTCCCACACTGGGAGGAGGCGGCGCGATTGCCGTGCTTGGCCACGCGGGCGCCGGCCGCGGCGGCGACGATCGCGGAGAGGGTCGAGATGTTGAAGGTGCCGGTGGCGTCGCCGCCGGTCCCCACCACATCGAGCAGCGAGGCGCGGTCGGTCACCGAGATCGGCGTCGCCAGCGCCCGCGCGGTCCTCGCCAGCCCGGCGATCTCGCTCGCGGTCTCGCCCTTCACGCGCAGCGCGACGATGAACCCCGCGATCTGCACCGGCGTGGCTTCTCCGCGCATGAGCGTCTCCATGGCGTGAGCAGCCTCCGGCTCGCTCAGGTCCTCGCGCCTGACGAGCTTCGAGATGGCCTCGATCAAGCGGCGACCTTCTTCCGGCGTAAGAAGTTGACGAGGATGCGCGGACCCTCTCTGGTCAGTACCGACTCCGGGTGGAACTGCACGCCGTAGGTGGGGTGACGGCGATGCCGGAGGCCCATGACGACGCCATCTCGCGTCCAGGCGGTCACCTCCAGCTCCTCCGGGAGGCTCTCCCGCTCCACCACCAGCGAATGGTACCGAGTGGCTTCGAAGGGCTCGGGCAGGCCGGCGAAGACGCCCATCCGGTCGTGCCGGACCCAGGACGTCTTGCCGTGAACCGGCTGGCTGCGGACGACCCGGCCGCCGAAGGCCTCGCCGATCGCCTGGTGACCCAGGCAGACACCGAGGATCGGAACCTCGCCCGACAGGCGCCGGATCGCATCCACGGAGACGCCGGCCTGCTGGGGGTCGCCCGGCCCGGGCGAGATCACGATCGCCGAGTGCTCGGCGAGCTGCTCGATGGTCACCGAGTCGTTCCGGTAGACGGCGGGCGGCGAGCCCAGCTCGGCCAGCAGCTGGACCAGGTTGTACGTGAAGGAGTCGTAGTTGTCGATCACTGCAACGCGGCTCACGGCATCGCCTCCGCCTGCTCGAGCGCGGCGAACATCGCGCCTGCCTTGGCCAGCGTCTCCTCGTACTCGCGGCTCGGGTCGCTGTCCGCGACCACCCCCGCCCCCGATTGGACGTAGACCCGTCCGCCGGCGATCACAACGGTCCTCAGGGTGATCGCCATGTCCAGATTGCCGCCGTATCCGACGTACCCGGCGCAGCCGGCGTAGGGCCCGCGCTGGTCGGGCTCGAGAGCGGCGATGATCTCCATCGCCCTGATCTTGGGGGCGCCCGAAACGGTGCCGGCGGGGAAGGCCGCCCGCAGAGCCTCCAGCGGGTGCCGGCCTGGGGCCAGCTCGCCGGTCACTGTCGAGCTGATGTGCATGACGTGGGAATAGCGCTCGATCTCCATCAGCCTCTCGACCCGGACGCTGCCCGGCCGGGCCACACGCCCCACGTCGTTGCGGCCGAGGTCGACCAGCATGACGTGCTCCGCCCGCTCCTTCTCATCGCCCAGGAGCTCGTGCTCTCGCTGCGCGTCGACTTCGGGGTCTCCGCTCCGCGGGCGGGTGCCGGCCAGCGGCCGGGTCGTAACCCGTCCGTCTTCCACCCGCACCAGGACCTCTGGCGAGGTTCCGATCAGGTAGCTGCCATCGCCGAAAGCGATGTGGAACATGTAGGGCGACGGGTTGAGCGAGCGCAGGCAGCGGTAGATGTCGAAAGGTCGGGCGCCGAGCGGCTTCGAGAAGCGCTGCGACAGAACGACCTGGAAGGCGTCGCCGGCGACGATGTGCTCGCGCGCCGCGTCCACCATCGCCTCGTAGGCGCCCCGCGTCATGTTGGGCTCGAAGACGGCACCGTTGGCGTGCGGCTTGACCTCCCGAGGCAGCGCCTCCGCACCCAGCCGCGCCTCCATCTCGTCCAGCCGTGACTCGGCGGCCGCCCGCTCCTCCTGGTCGGGCCTGTGCAGCGTGAGCAGCCGGACCCGACGGGTCACGTGGTCGAAGACGGCCAGGTTCTCGGCCAGCAGCAGGGCAGACTCGGGCATAGAAGGCGGACGGCCCGCGGCCTTGGGCAGACGCTCGAAGTGGCCGGCCGCCTCGTAACCGATGTAGCCGACGGCGCCCCCCGCGAACCGCGGCAGACCGGGGATCGGGGCCAACTGAGTGTCGGCGATCGCCTTCAGCGCGCGGATCGGATCGCCCGTGAACATCAGCGGACGCGGGCGGTAGCCGATGAAGGAATAGCGCGCCAGGCGCTCGCCGCCCTCCACGCTTTCGAGCAAGAAACCCGGTTCGCCGGGCGGGCACAGCAGCGGGTATGCGCGGACCGGGGTCAGGAGGTCGCCGAGGACTTCCCGGACGACCGGAATCAGTGTCTCGCTCATCTTTCTTGCTTCTCTCGGAGTCTCGCGCCCCGAGCAGGACCCGAACTCTACCAGAGGGCAGCGGCCCTCCTACCCGTTAGCGGGCTGCCTGGCGCTTCATCTCCCGCTTGACGTCGCGCGCGACCTGCATGGACTCGGGCGAGTCGACGTCGGCGACGGTATGCCAGTGCGCGGCTTCCGCCTCCCAGCCCGTGGGCCGGACGTCGAACTTCTTGGCCAGTACGGCCACGGTGATCTGCACCTTCTGCTTGCCGAAGCCGGGCAGCGAGCCGATCCTCTTGGCCAGCTCCGCCCCGCTGCCGGCGTCTCGCCAGACCGCGCCGGCGTCGCCGCCATAGTCCTCCGCCACCTTCCGGCAGAGCTCCTGAACGCGGCGTGCCATCGAGCCCGGGAAGCGATGCAGCGCCGGCCGCCGCCGGAACAGCTCGTCCAGCTGCTCGGGATCCATCTCCGCGATCTCGCGCGCGTCGAGCCGCCCGCCCAGCCGCTTCTTGAGCTCGAAGGGGCCCGAGAACGCCTTTTCCATCTTCACCTGCTGGTCGAGGACAAGGCCGATCAGCAGGGCCAGAGGGTCGCTCTCGAGGAGCGCGTCGGCTTCCGGATCGCCGGTCCATGAGATGTGCATCGCGACAGAATTATCCGATGCTGGCCGCCGAAGAGGCGATCTCGAGCCTGCTGGCCCGGA